>PKZC01000298.1 GCA_003132905.1 Bryobacterales bacterium
AAGGTCGGCCTTTTGCCAATACCTGGTGAGAAATGCGGGCTAGAGACAACCGCGCTTTCGTACCGCTGAACGAAAGGTTTCGTACCGCGCGTACTAACGGATACGCTCAAAAGCAGGATGAACGATCGCTGCGGCCGCATTTCATGCGACATCGAGGTGAAGCGGTGGGCCCCCCACTGATCACGGGCAAGCCGCTAACAGTAGAGAAGTATTCTGAAGAATTCCTGAAAGAATTCGCCCAAGATGTTCATCGCTAATCTCATCGATTAGTAGCTGAATCGTTACTCGTAATTCATTCCTCGCTGGTACTCTGAACGCTCATTAGCTGCTTGCTCTGGCCGCGCTAACCGGCCTCTTTGGGCGTCACGAGGCCACACCAGCGTTCAACCAAAAAGGACCAATGGAGCGGAATCAACGGTATCCGTTTTCGATACCAACACTTTCCAAACCATCAAGAAAATTCCGGTGGCCAAAGATCCGGACTTCCTGTTCTACGATCCGCACAGCAAGCGTGTCTTGGTGTGCCATGGGGACGCTGCGGCCATCACCGCCATCGATCCGGCAAAATCGCGCTTGTTCATCGGATGCCGCAGTAAAGTGATGGCGGTAATGAATGCCGAGACAGGCAAAGTAATCACGACCCTGCCCATCGGCACGCGCGTGGACGCGCTAGCCTTCGATGCCGATAACAAGTTGATCTTTTGCTCCAATGGCGATGGCACCATCTCGGTGATTCATCAGAAGAGTCCCGATGAGTATGAATCCGTCGGCGATATCCAAACGCAGGCCAGCGCCAAAACCATGGCCTTAGATCCGAAATCCAAACGGATGTTCCTGTCTGCTGCCGAAATGGTGCCGCCGCCTGCTGGTGAGAAAGGGCGGCCAAAGCCGAAGCCGGGCAGTTTCACGATTCTGGTGGTAGAGCGCCAGTAGAGCCATCCAATCGAACTTTGTTATCTTGAACGAGCGCCTTTGACTTGTAACGCCGTCCGATAATTCTTCTTCGCAACCCACAACTGCAACTGTTCGTGTGTCTACTCGAAGGAGAACCATGCAATCGGATTGGCAAGAGACATTTTTCCGCGGCGTCGCACTGGACGCCTGGCGGTATATCACTAACACTGAAATGACGCGCGGCGAGGTGGATTTCCTCGAACGGGCTCTGAATATTCAGGCCGGCGCGGAATTGCTGGACGTTCCTTGTGGAAACGGGCGGCACGCCATTGAACTTGCCGCTCGTGGATACAAAATGACGGGCCTCGATCTGAGCGAGGAGTTTATCGCGGAGGCGCGCCACGCATCGCCCCTCCCAATACGGTGGGTGCAAGACGATATGCGCTCGCTCCCGTGGGTTTCGACGTTTGACGGAGCCTATTGCTTCGGCAATAGTTTCGGCTACCTGGCTTGGGATGACTCCCGGCAGTTCCTGTCCGCGGTGGCGCGCGTCTTGAAGCCAGGTGCGCGATTCATCATCGATACCGGAATGGCGGCTGAATCAATTCTGCCGTCGCTCGCCCGGAACAGGTGGTTCCGGCTGGGCGATATTCTCATGCTCAGCGAAAACCGTTACCATCCTGCCGAAAGCCGCCTCGATATCGATTACACTTTCGTGCGCGGCGGCCAAGTGGAAACGCGGCCCACCAGCAGTTATGTCTTCACCGTGGACGAACTCTGCAGAATGCACACGGAGGCTGGACTTAGCCCCGTGGAACTGCTGGCATCAACCGGGGGAGAGGCTTACCAGCTTGGATCTCCACGGTTGATTCTTATTTCCGCTAAAGAATAAACCAACGGCTCACTGGGATTGTTTCGCCGAGGGCCCAATCGGCGTGCCGCCGATAATGTCGCCAGAAACCACCATCTCCACGCGGCGATTCTTTTGACGGCCCGCGGCAGTGTCATTCGACGCTACCGGATTATCTTTGCCGAAGCCCTTGGAGGTGACATTGTCGGGCGCGATGCCTTCGCCGATCAGATAGCTGCGAACGCCCTCGGCCCGATGATCGGAGAGCTTCAGATTGTAGTCTTCGGTACCGACGCTGTCGGTGTAACCGTCCACTTCCAAGCGCAAGCCGGGATGCGAAAGGATAATGCCCGAGATCTTGGCCAGCTTTTCACGCGCCGCCGGACGCAAGGTGTATTTGTTGAAATCGAACAGAACATCCGACATGTTCACGATCAACCCGCGCGCGGTATCGCGCGTTTCCAGGATCACATTGAACTGCTCCAGCAATTGTTGGCGGAGCTGCTGCTGCGCCTGCTCGGCCTGTGCGCGCATGCGGTCCGCTTCTTGAGCCTTTTGCTCGGATTGTTGCGCCTGCAAACGGGCCAGTTCGGCTTGACGCTGCTGTTCATCCGCGCTTAATGTGGCTTGTTCGGCTTTCAACCGCTCCACTTCTGCTTGTGCGCGTGCCGCGTCCGCCGCAGCCTTCTCCCGGGCTGCTCTTTCAGACTGTTCGGCCGCCAACCGCGCCGATTGCGCCGCCTGCGTGTCCGCTTCCGCCTTCTGCCGAGCCGATTCGTCCGCCGCCGCGCGCGCTGCTG
Organism: Bryobacterales bacterium; assembly: GCA_003132905.1. Next base: position 2,545 of record PKZC01000298.1, read on the forward strand.
CTTCGCGATCCGCCGCCGCCTTCTTCTCGTTGGCGATTCGTTCGTCTTCCTGACGCTTCAACGCCAGCAGCCGCGCCGTCTCGGCGTTCTGCACCGCCTCGCGCGAAGTCATAATCACCGGCTTCGAGCCCGCGTTGCGCGCCTCGTACGTTTCCGCTTGCCGCAGCAGACTGTCGGCGCTATCGTACGTATCCTTCGCATAGGTGTCTGCATTCGCCACCTGCGCAATTTGCACCGCGTTCTCCGCCTCCAGCAATTGCAATGGAATCTTCTTGTTGGTGTCCACCTTGTGAAACTTGCCGGGCGTTCCCGTCATCGTATAGCTTCCGCGCTTCAGCAAGTCATATTTCACGCTGGTCTGCTCAACCTTGCCGACGGTGTCCTCGCGGATAATGTTCTCCATTACCACCACGTCGCTCGGCTGGCTGACGCCAAAATACGGCTCTGCCGTCACGATCAGCGCGAACGCCTGCAAGTCCGTGGTGACGTCCAGGTGCGAGCTGCCGCCCTCTAGTACCACTTCGCCCAGATTTTTAGACCGGCCCTCGGGAGTGATCGCCCACAGCACATACGTCAGATACTCAGGCCCGTATTGCGAAGCCGGAAGCAGCTTATGCATCTCCGTCTTAACCTCGATGTAGCCAGGCCTGCTATTCACGTCTGCATGTCCGGTGGCATCGGGAGCGAGCGGGGTACCCCGCAAGTCCACCTTCGTCCAGCCGCTGCGATGACGATAGCTCACCGCATTCGTAGTTCGTTCCACCACGGTGACGCGGAAGATCGGCTGGCCTCCGCTGGTTTCCGCAGGTTCAGGAGCTTGCGCCCACATTCCGACAGGAAGTAAAGACCCTACAGTAAATAATAGGATTGTGCTTAGCTTATTCATGGTTCGACCCTCCCACTGGCATCACGAAGACTAAGCGTCACAGGTAGCAACTACGTGACCAACCTGGAAGCGCTTTATTTTGATGGCAGATGGCGATCCACCGCATCGAACGGTGTGCAATTTTTTCAAGCCGCCCGCACGTAGCGGAGCGCAAGATTCACCGCGTCGAAATTCAAATTCTCATATTCACTCGTGGAAGGCGATGTTATACTGTAAAAAGTTGTAGCGTTAGGCGGGTGAATTACGGTGGCGCGTGGTTTAGTACGGGTTGGTAGTTTCGGCCTTCTTGCATCTCTGATCCCTGTCATCGGGTTGTTCATCGCTACGCCCACGGCCAGTTCGGCCGACGACGACAAAGCCTCCAGCACCCCTCGCGCTAAAACCTCCGAAAAGGANNTAGCTACAGTCCTGGAACAGCGGGCTGGAAGCATCCGTGTGGATACGACGCTGGTCCAGATCAATGTCACCGTCACCGATCCACTGAATCGCTTCGTCACTGGTCTTGAAAAAGAGCACTTCCGCTTGTTCGAAGACAAGATCGAACAGAAGATTCGCGACTTCTCGAGCGAAGATGCCCCCCTATCCATTGGATTGGTTTTCGATACCAGCGGCAGCATGGGACCGAAACTGCAGAAATCCCGGCAAGCAGCGGTCCAGTTCTTTAAGACCGCCAATCCGGAGGATGAATTCTTCCTGGTTGAGTTTAACGACCGGCCGGAGCTGGTGGTTCCGTTTACCCCCGACACCGAAGACATCCAAAATCGTTTAGAGTTTGCGCAGTCGAAAGGCAAGACCGCGCTTCTGGATGGCGTTTACATGGCCATGAACCAGATGAAGAAAGCGCGTAACCCGCGCAAGGCGATTCTGATCATCTCCGACGGCGGCGATAACAACAGCCGTTATACTGAAAGTGAGATCAAGAACGCGGTTCGCGAAGCCGATGTACAAATATATGGGATTGGAATCTTCGAACCCATTGGATCGCGCGGCCGGACTCCGGAAGAATCGATGGGGCCCAGCCTGTTGAGCGAAGTCGCCGAGTTAACGGGCGGCCGCAGTTACAATGTGGAGAATCTGAACGAACTTGCCGACATCGCCGCAAAAATCGGAATCGAACTTCGCAATCAATACGTGCTTTACTATAGCTCCAGCAACCAGACCAGAGATGGCAAGTATCGTCACGTCAATGTCAAATTGGTGCAGCCCCGTGGCCTTCCCCCGCTCAAGGCGTTTTTCCGCCTCGGGTATTATGCGCCTTCTCAGTAGTTTCGCCGCACTGTCCTTACTCACGTCCTTTTCTGTTTGGGCCCAAAACCCTCCACCTCCGCCTGCCGAAGACCCCACCTTCACCGTGGGCACGCGCCTGGTGGTTCTGCCCGTCAGCGTTGTAAACAAGGACGGCAAGCTGGTGACCGATCTTCAGCAGAAATCGTTCAAGGTCTTTGAAAACGGCGTCGAGCAACCCATCAAGATATTCCGCCGCGAGGATGTTCCCATTTCGCTCGGCATCATCATCGACAACAGCGGCAGCATGCGGGAAAAGCGGCAGAGGGTGGAGAGCGCTTCGCTCGATTTGGTGAGAGCTTCCAACTCTCAGGATGAAGTGTTCATCGTCAATTTCAATGATGACCCGTATTTGGATGTTCCCCTGACCAGCGACATTAAGAAAATGGAAGAGGGAATTGCGCGCATCGATTCTCGCGGTGGTACCGCCATGCGGGACGCTATCGATTCTTCGATGACGTACCTCAAGAAGGAAGGTCATCGCCAGAAGAAAGTTCTGCTCGTGATCACTGACGGCAACGATAACGCGAGCAACATCAGCCTTGAAAAACTCGTGAACCGCGCGCAGCAGAATGAAGTGCTGGTCTATTCCATCGGCTTGCTGAATGAGGAAGAACATCGCGAGGCGCGGCTGGCCAAGCGTGCCCTGGATGCCATCACGCGCGATTCGGGCGGGCTCGCGTTTTATCCCAAGGGCCCAGCCGACGTGGATGCGATCGCGCTGCAGGTAGCGCACGAAATACGCAATCAGTACACTATTGCGTACTCACCCACCGTCCAGGAGATGGATGGAAGCTTCCGCCAGATCAAAGTGACCGTGAACGGTCCGGGGCATCCTCTAGTGCGAACGCGCACCGGCTACTATGCAACTCCCGATACCTCGCCCAAGAAAGCCCTGAGCCAATTGCACTGATGCTGCGCTTTTTGTGGCGCGCCAGCAGGGGATATCGATTTTGTCCCTGGCGCAGCCCTTACCTGCGCTGGCGCATGGAAACCTATTGGGGCNNATTCATATGGCAGCACCGTCGCGACCTGCTCCGTTTTCTGGAGTGGGCGGAACGAATGCAATAGATAGGAAGCCGCTACTTGCCGGGGCCTATCGGACCTGCCGGCATGGTTTCTTTGCCGAAATAAGCGTCGTTCAACGTGACGTTCGTATGCGCCTTCACTTGTTCCAAGGCTTCTTTCGCCATCTTCGGCTTGAGATCTTTTTCGATCTGCGGCTTGGCGTCCTCGAAACTCTTCGCATCGCGCGCTGTGATCTTGATGATGTGATACCCGAACGGTGTCTTTACCGGCTCGCTCACCTCGCCCACGGGCAGGGCGAACGCTGCCTGGTCGAAAGCCGCAACCATCTGGCCGTGCTTGAACGTGCCTAAATCGCCGCCTTTCGCGCCCGAACCAACATCGTCGGATTCGGCCTTTGCCAACGTCGCAAAATCTGCTCCCGCCAGGATTTGTTTGCGAATATCCTGGGCCTTGGCCAACGCTTCGGCGTCCGTCAAATCCTTCTCATTTGGTTTTAACGGAACCGTCGATCCTTTGAAGCGGATTAGGATGTGGCTTCCTTTGGCTTCCTCGAATTCGCTCTTGTGATCGTTGTAATACGACCGCAGATCGAGTTCGGTGAAGTGGGTGTCGTCGGTAACCTTCTTTGCCAGGGCGTTGGCCAGATAGCTGTCGGCTTGGATGGCCATCATCTGCTTCACCTCGGCGCTGTCGTCCAGCTTGCGCTTCCGAGCTTCCTGAGCCATGGTCTCCAACTCGGAGAATTGTTCCGCCACTTGGCGCTTCTGGGCGGGGCTGGATGCCGGACGTCCGTTCTGCGCCAGGGCCGCCAGCAATACCTCGAATTGCGCGCGAGTCAGATGCTGATCGCCGATGGTGAGGACCACGGTATCGGGCCCGATATTACTGTCTGGGTTGGTAACTTGGGCCAGCGCCGGAGAGCCGGTTTTGGGAGCTGCAGCAGGGGAGGGAGGTTGTGCAAACGCGGCGGCGGCGAAGCCTGAAAGAGCCAATACACGGGCAAATTCGGATAATTTCATGGATGCTTTTATTGTACACTGGGTCCCGCGTAAGACAGGGGAATCGCATAAGAAAGCCAGATGCCGCATTACTGGGGAATCGAAGCCGGAGGATCGAAGTTTGTATGCGCGTCCGGCAGCGGTCCCGAAGACGCCGAATTTGCCGAATTTCCCACCACCACGCCTGAGGAAACGATCGGGCATATTGTCGATTTCTTTCGCTCCGTTGAGTCGGCGGCCGCCATTGGCATCGCCTCTTTCGGACCCATCGATCCCAATCCTCAATCACCCACCTATGGCTACATCACGTCCACGCCGAAGCTCGCCTGGCGGAACTTCGATTTTGCGGGCGCAGTTCAGCGAGCGCTGGGAAAGCCCATCGCTTTCGACACGGATGTCAATGCCGCCGCCCTGGCCGAGTTGCGCTGGGGCGCAGCGCAAGGTCTGCGCAGTTTTCTGTACGTGACCGTAGGCACTGGGTTGGGCGGGGGCGCGCTGGTGGACGGGCGCCTGCTGCATGGCCGCCTGCATCCCGAAATGGGCCACATTCTGGTGCCGCACGATCGCCAGCGCGATCCTTTTGCGGGGAATTGTCCTTATCATGGCGATTGTCTGGAGGGGCTTGCCTCGGGTCCGGCCATTGAGGCGCGCTGGGGCCAGCCCGCGCATCGGCTTCCCGATGAGCACGCCGCCTGGGATCTGGAAGCGGAATACCTGGCGTTCGGCATCGTGAACTGGGTCTGCACGCTTTCTCCTCAGCGCGTCATCATGGGCGGGGGCGTCATGCAGCGCCAGCAGTTGTTTCCCAAGCTTCGCACCCGGGTACTTGAGCTGCTCATAGGGTACCTGGAGCCCCCGGAAATCGTGCCTGCCCTGCTCGGCAGACGCGCTGGTGTTCTTGGAGCGCTGGTCTTGGCAGCGGAGGCCGGTCAGTACCAGGACCAAGAGCCTTCCACGCTCCGGCCGGATTTAGCGTCATAATTGTTGATATGGTGCAGTTTCGAAAACGTCGCAGCGCTGGCGGCTTCTCGCTGATCGAACTTCTGATCGTTATTGCGATCATCCTGATTATTCTCGCCATCGCCGTTCCCAAGTTGGGAAGCGCACGCATGAACGCGAACGAGATGGCGGTCATCCGCGAGCTGCAGACCATTAACACCATGCAGGTGCAATATATGTCGCAGTTCCAGAGGTTTGCGACCACGCTCGCCGAACTGGGCCCGCCCACCAGCGGGGGTCCGGGGCCGCAAGCTGCCGATCTCATCCCCGGCGTGCTCGCCATTGGGGATAAGGACGGATACACTTTTACAATGACAGCGACGCCCTCCGGCTACACCCTCAACGCCAATCCAAAGGTGTTCAATACGTCAGGCCGTCGTACGTTTTTTACCGACCAGAACGGGCTCATCCACCAGAATTGGTCGGCCGAGGCAGCCAACGCCAGCAGTCCTGAATTCAAGTAACCGTAGTCTTCGTTCTCAACCATCCGTTCGCTTTTGGGAAGCAGTGTTCGCCCATGGGAATCATACGGTTGAGGCTCAATTTCTGCAAACGAAAGCGCCCCTAGCTACGTAGAGTATTGCATGACGCCAAGTAGTTCCTGTCCTGTAACGGACGTGGCTGGAAGCACCATCCGCTGCCGCGACATCGCGGGATTTTCTCTCACCGAAGGGCTCTACGCGGCAGGGGTGTCGTTGCCGAGGCATTGCCACGCCGACGCTTACCTCACGGTAGTTCTTTCCGGAAATTACATCGAGCGGTACTCTCATCGGGAATTCCAGTGGGGTGAGGGCGCCATCCATCTCCTGCCGGCGGGCGAGCGCCACGAGAATCACTTTCCATGCGCAGTCCGTTTGCTGCGCGTGAAGATCGGGCCAGATGTGGTGCAGCGCCTGGGCAAGGATCATGCGCGCTCTTTAGCGGAACCGCGCGAGATCGCCGGGCCACTGTCGAAGTGGCTTGCCCATCGCATGGTGCACGAGTTTATGGCGCAAGACGACATCGCACCCCTGGCCATGGAGGGCGTGCTGCTCGAAATGCTCGCTGAAAGCGCGCGCTCTTCCGGCGAAATTCATGGCTCCAGCGCGCCTTCTTGGTTGCGGCGGGTACGGGAGAGGTTAGAGGATTGCTATTTGCAGTCGCCCAGCTTGGCATCGCTAGCGGCAATTGCGGGAGTACATCCGGTGCATCTGTCGCGCGAGTTTCACCGGCACTATCTGATGACCGTCGGAGAATATATGCGTAAGCGGCGTATCCACCATGCCTCCGAACTTTTGACAAGATCGGAGCTCCCGCTGTCCGAGATCGCGAGCACCTGTGGATTCTCCGATCAAAGCCACTTCTGCGCTCTCTTCAAGAAACACTCCGGCATGACGCCTGCCAAGTTCCGCGATGCTGCGGGCGGTTTCACTAAACCCAAAAGGCTTGTGTCGGCTTCTCTTTGATCACGATCCCGTTTAGGAACGCGGCGGCCTTCGCGAGGCCCTCGTCGGGCGACATTAACGAGTCCTCGTGCTCGATCGACAGCACGTAATCGTAGCCGTACATGCGCAGCGTGGAGATGAATTCCTTCCACCACCCGTAGTCGTGCCCGTATCCCACGGTCCGAAAGATCCAAGATCGATTCCGTTCATCGGTATACTTTTTCGTGTCGAGCACGCCGGCCTTCGGTAAATTCACCGGGTACATCTGGGTATCCTTGGCGTGCACGTGAAAAATAGAATCGCCTAACACCCGGATAGCTTCGATCGGATCGATGCCCTGCCAGAACATGTGGCTGGGATCGTAGTTGCATCCGATGCTCGGGCCCGCGATGGATCGCAACCTCAACAGCGTCTCGGGGCTGTAAACGACGAAGCCCGGGTGCATTTCGATGGCGATTTTCACGCCGTGATCTTTGGCGAACTGCGCGTGCCGGGTCCAAAACGGCGTGACCTTCTTCTCCCATTGCCAGTCCAGCGCTTCCAGGTATTCAGGCGGCCACGGACAGGTGATCCAATTTGGATACTTCGCGGCATTGCTGTCGCCGGGGCAACCAGAGAAGTCAATCACTACTGAGACGCCGAGCTTCTCGGCTAGGCGCACGGTCTTTCGGCTGGTCTCCTGAAAACCTTTGGCGAGAGACGCATTCGGATGCAGTGGATTTCCGTGACAGCTCAGCGCGCTGATGGAAAACCCGCGATCTTCCAGTTTCATCTTGAACTCGCGCAGGGCGTTGCGATCCTTGAGCATCGACAAAGGGCAATGCGGATCCCCGGGGTAATTGCCGGTGCCCAGCTCCACGCTGTGAATATCGAGAGTCTGCAGCTTCTCGAGAACCTGAACCAGGGGGAGCTTGCTCAATAGTGCCGTGAAGACGCCAATTTTCATCGAAATATCATTATATGGACGCCTAGGGTCGGCGCGTTGCGCCATGCGCGGTCGGAGGTAACGGCGGTTGCCTTGAGTTGTTTCGCTAAAGTGAGGCACGCCCGATCGCCGAGGGAGAGCCCGTGCGATTTGTTGAACCGAGTAAACTCCACGCTCCGATATGCCATATCTTCGGACCAATCCACCACGGTCAGCTCCATGTGCGCGAGAAGTTGCTGAACCACGGACGCCGAAGGTGTTTCCCGCGCAAGCTTGTTTACGGTCTCGGCCAGATTGACAGCGCTAATGATCGATCGATCAAGAAGTCCTGCGACACGCTCATGGCCGGCTTCCAGGCCAAGTAGAGCGATCAGAGCCGATGAATCCAGAACATATTCAGCGCTTGAGCTCACGACGCGCTTCCTTACGGCGTTCCTTTATCAGCTCCTCCGACCAGAGTCTTCCCGCCGGTCGAAACTTCGAGAAATACGCTTGAGCGTCCCTAAGGGCCTGCAATCGGGTCTGAAGCACGAGTTGTTCTTCACTCACGCGTGCAATGAGCTCTGTTCCCTTCTTCAGTTTGAGCTGCTTGCGGAGCTTAGCGGGGAGCAGTATCCTTCCCGAACCGTCTACAGCCACGGTAAACCGTTCCATACTGCCAAGATTAGCAGATCTGGCAGAAGTGGCTAACCTGCCACAGAACGATGCTCGATACCCAACTGCTGGCACTTCTTATAAAGATGGCTGCGTTCCAGCCCGAGCGCTTTCGCGGTGTCCGTCATCTTGTAATTGTGCTTTTTCAGTTCGGCTTCGATGATCGCGCGCTCGTGGGCGTCCATGCGCTCTGAAAGCGGACCATTCTCGGACGAATGCGTCGCTATGCTCGCCTCGAACGGCAGCGCCAAACGAGCGGTGGCGGCATCCACGCGGTCGTCTGTCAACAACAACAGGCGCTCCACCACATTCCGCAATTCGCGCACATTGCCCGGCCACGAGTAGCGCTCCAGTTCGGCGTACGCCTCCGGCGCAATCTCACGCGGCTTCCACTCGTTCTGTTCGGTGACAGCTTGAGCGAAGAAATCCACCAGCAGCCGGATATCCTCGCGCCTCTCACGCAGAGGAGGCAGCGCCACGGGAAAGACGAACACGCGATGGTAAAGATCCTGGCGAAATTCGCCCTTGCGCACCAGTTCATCCAGATTGCGATGGGTGGCCACGATCACGCGCACGTCAACGGCAATAGGCCGGTCGCCTCCGATGCGTTCCACTTCCTTCTGCTCCAGAACGCGCAGCAGCTTGGCCTGCATGATGGGCGGCATGTCGCCAATCTCATCCAGGAAAAGCGTGCCGCCATGCGCTTGTTCGAACTTGCCGGCATGGCGCGTGGCTGCGCCGGTGAAAGCGCCCTTCTCGTGGCCGAAAAGTTCAGACTCGATCAGCTCAGCGGGAATCGCCGCGCAGTTGAGCGTAATGAACGGGCCAGTGCGGCGGTGGCTTTTTTCATGCACGGTGCGCGCGATCAGTTCCTTGCCGGCTCCGGTTTCACCAAGAATCGCGACCCGAGTCTCGCTGGCTGCCACGCGCTCTACCTTCGCCATCACGCTCTGCATCACGGCCGATTTCCAGATCAATTCCTGCTTGCCGGCACGTTGCCGCAGCCGCTTGTTCTCGTCTTCCAGGCGCGAGAGCTTCACCATGTTCTCGACGGTCACCAGCAGTTTTTCCGTCGAGAGCGGCTTCTCCAGGAAATCCACCGCGCCCAGCCGCGTTGCGCGCACCGCCATCTCGATGCTGGCTTGGCCCGAGATCATCACCACTGGCGCAGTCACGCCCGCCGCTTTCAAATCGGCCAGCAGCGCAAGCCCGTCTTTGCCCGGCATGACGACATCGGAAAGAATCACGTCGAACCGCTGCGCCTTGGCGAGTTCCAACGCCCGATCGGCTTGATCGCACACTACCGCCTCATGCCCGGCCAGTCGAAATGCCCGCGCCAGCGATGCCAGGGTATTTGCGTCGTCGTCCACCAGCAGTAATTTGCTCATGCACTCGCCTTTAGCTCGATACGAAATGTCGTGCCTTTATTTGGCTCGCTCTGTACGCTGATCGTGCCTTTATGATCGCTGACCACAGACTGCACAATTGCCAGGCCCAGCCCCGTCCCGTGCTGCTTGGTCGTGTAATAAGGGGTGAACAGACGGTCGCATTCTTCAGGCGTCAGACCTTCGCCTGTGTCGGTCACTTCCAGCGCTACTTTGCCATCATGCCGCGCTGTTCGGATGCTGAGAGTTCCGCCTTGCGGCATCGCGTCGAGTGCGTTCAATACCAGATTCCGCAATGCCCGGCGCAACTGTTCGGGATCGGCAGGGACTTCGCCGGCGTCCGCCGCGAGATTCAGTTTCGTTTCGACGCGAGGCCGCCCCGGCGCTTGAAGTTGCGCCTCAAAGAGCTGAATCACCTCGCGCGCCATCTGATTCACGTCCACCGGCTCAAGCTGCGGCGTGGGCATCTTGGCGAAGTCGCTGAACCGTCCCACGATGGTCTTCAAGTGCCCCAGTTCGGCCAGCAGCGTCGTGGTGCTCTCACGAAACACTTCGTCGAATTCGGCAGGCGACGAGTCGCGCGAACGCTGTAAATTCTCAATCGTGATCTGGAGCGGGAACAATGGATTCTTAAGCTCGTGCGCCAGACGCCGTGCCAGTTCGCGCCACGCCGCCACCCTTTCGGCCTGGATCATACGATCGCGCTGTTCCACTAATTGCTCGGTCATACCGTTAAAGTCCCGCGCCAATTGTCCAACTTCGTCCGACGAACCCACGTTGGCCCGCGCGTCCCATTTGCCCATTGCCACCTCTCGCACGCTACCCGCCAAATCGCGCAAGGGACGCGTAACGCGCGAAGCCGTCCAAAAGCTCAGCAATAATCCCAAAAGCACGCAACCGCCGCCGACCGCGCCCGCAGTCCCCTGAATATATCTCTTCAGGCTGGCCAACTCGGCGCGCGAATTCTCGATCAGCAGTATCGCAAGCAGTTGTTTGTCGCGGCCTTGCAGAGGGATGGCGGTGATGGTGGCCGCGTCATCTACGCGCGTTAGTTCCCGAGGCTGCCGCCGTACATCTTGCACTAAGTCCGCCGCCAGCTTCGATCCCAGACTTTCAGGCGCAGCCAACGATTCGAAATTACGGTAGAGCTGCAGGCGCACGCCGTCGGTGGCGGGGAACGAATCGAGAAATTCTTTGTCCAGCCGCTGGCCGCCCGCTACGTAGACAGTTTTGTCCCCGGCAGTCACGCTGCGAACCGTGATCAGCCCCAGCGCTGAACCATCGGCGAGGTCTTCCTTCTTCAAGAACACCCCCTGCGCTTTCCAATCCATCGGTTGGGCCAGCCAGTCCTCTTTGTATCCGAAACGGGCCGGCCATTCGGCTGAGCTGATTATGGCGCTGTCCGGCCCCACTAACTCCAGGAAATCGAGCGATTGCTCTTGCGCCAGAGTCTGGGCTTCGGTGAAAGATTGCGAGGCGTCGAATTGTCCGCCGGCAGCTTGTCCAACAAGATTGACAGCCAGGCGCTGCACCGCGTCAGAATCGGCAACAGCTTCCACGCGCCGCGCCACATCCTTGCCCCGCCGATCGAATTCGCGCTGCAATTGGTTTACCAGAGACGCTGTGCGCTGGGCATCTCGACGTTCGAAAGATTGCGTGACTAGAGTAGAGACTACCGCAGCGACAATCCACACCGCTAATACCACTGTGCCCGTGATGCTGAGGAAGATCTTCGTCCGGAAGCTCACGGCTGAATCCAAGCGTCTTCCAGACGAAGCGTGAACGTGCCGGACGTTGATGGCTGGAAATGAACACGCGGCGCAATGGCGTAGGTCTGGCGCAGGTGAAGGAGCGGGATGATGCGATGGTCATCCAGAAGAGATCGTTCCAATTGGTACAAAGTCTCGGGCTTGGTGGGATCCATCTGGCCGGCCCGATCACCGGCGCCCAGCTCCAACGCGATGCGCCTCAGCTCATCGGCGGCGTCACTCGATTCGAGCGGCCACTCCATCAATCGAAGATTCGCGTTGCCGGCAGTGGTGGGTTGAATCGCGATCCCCGCATCGCGCGCATTCAATGCAATGCGCTCCGCGACAGATCGCAAAAACAAATCATTGGCCGGATAGCTGAGGCTCATCGGTCCCAATCGCAGCGAAGACACCAGTTGCTTGGCGCGCGCCACATCCGGCGTCGAGTCGAATAGGAATGCATATCCCGAGAGCCATTGCGGCAGTAAACCGAAAGCCGTTTCTGCCTTGTGTTGCGCGAGCACATTCGCGATCGGCACACGATCGACCACGAGCGCGAGCGCCTGCAACAGCGTCGCGTCAGTATTGGTAGAAGTAATCGCCACCAGCGTGCGCGGCACCGATGACCACGTCGACAAACCTTCAGGAAGTATTCGTCGCGCGGGCCCTACTGGGATATCGAATAAGTCGCCCCGTCCGTGTCCCGAGCCAAACTCGATCTCGATCGCATCGAGGTAGGGACGGCCGCCCCAATAATTATCGAAGGCCCCCACATTCAAACGCCGTCCTGGCTCCCAGGCCGTAACACGGAACGGCCCGGTTCCAATGAGCGGATTTGCATCGCTTCTCCGAAAGATCGCGGAGCGGGGCAACGCGAGTTCCTCCAGCAGCCCGGGCATTTCCCGATCGGACTGCACCACGATGGCTTGTCCCCCCGCCTCAATCGAAACCTCGCCGTATTTTGGCTTCAATGCCGCGAGTAGCGACGGAGCGGCGGTTGCGGCGGTGAGCGCCTCACCATCGTGGAACATTGCGTTCGGACGTAACGAGAATCGCCAGCGCTTGAAATCGGGGTCGTGCTGCCAAGCCACCGCCAGTACCGGTTCCACTTCTCCGTTTGAAGTGACGCGCACCAGCGTCTCGGTAATCGGCACGGATAGCGCGCTGTTGAAGCCACCGGGATCGAGCCTGTTCAAAATAGTGGACAGTTCGACGGTCAAGGTTCCGCCGTAACGTGGACGCACCGCGCCCGTAAGAAAATTTGAGATGACGAGGCTACTCAGTGCAAGCGACGCCCAGCCGGGAAGCCTCATATTGTCCAGTTTGCAAGTTTCGTACCACTAGCGTCGCTTCCCCTAGCGCTTCCGACGGCCACAACGCAGTCACCGGTCCGGGCAACGGCATGGGATTGCTCGCGGGGGCCGCTTGGCCGTTCACAACTTCGAAAACACGAACGTCTTCGCGATCGGCGTTCGCGCTGGCGATGATAGCAGCGCCGCTTCCACAAGGATCGAGAGTATTTGTGATATCGCTGCCCCAACCTTCGGCGCCCGAGACCGGCTGTCCGGAGCGATCCTGCACGCGGCCATCCGCCATTGTGAAAAGTCCGCCGGCGCTTGCAAGAAACGGAAACTTCGCGGCGTCCGATTCCAGCGTGTTTCGATCCGCTATCCAATGCTCTTGTGTATCCGGCCAGGGCTCAGTTCCATTCACGCATTTCAACCGAAGTTCGGGCTGGAATGTACCCTGGCATGTCGCCGCAGGCAAGAACGCACGGAAACCGTCCGCGGTCGCTTCCAAACGTCCGCGAGGATCGCGAGGCAGCGGACGAGGTAGAACCAGGGAAGCTGTAGCAGACGCCGTCCACTTGTTTTCGATGGAACGATAGCTCGCCAATCTGTCGGAACTGAGAACCAGCATCTGGGAACCGGAGTCTACCATCAGGATGTCGAGTATTGGCTCGGCCTCGGTCCAGAGCGGCTTCTTAGTCAGGCTTATGCGCGGTTTGGCTTGCGCTGAGGAAGGGACGTTCCACGGAAGCATCGCGATTTGGCGATTCTCTCCGCTTGAAACTTCGGCTACGAAAAGCAGGCCGCGCGCATCTTCGGACAGCGTGACGCGCACACGAGAATCAGGCGGCGTCTCCGCCGTCGAGATACCCGACTTGCGCAACTCGTCCTGCAACAACCTGCGGAAGCTCAACCACTCGGCTGGCGAAAGCTGCGTCAGGTTCTGCGCTTCGAGCGAAATGGACGCTCGCTTCGGCAACAGGGAGGATATACGGGCCGCCAACTGGAACGCCGCGTCCGTCATTGCTTGCCCGGGAGGCATCTGGGATTGCGGCAGGCGCGTTACTTGGGCTTGCAACAGCAGCACCGAGCCAAAGAATAGACTGAACGTGACTCGGATCATTCACTCCATTATGATCTCCGGGCGCACGATGCTGTTGGCGCGCCATGAAGCCCAGCAAAGATCGCAGACAAACGAACGCGAGAAGCAGCGCGCACCCGAGGCTGAAAGCCAGACCCAGCAGCATTTCCGGGAATCCGCCCAGCGCGGTCAGGAACGTCATTGCAATCCTCCAACGATTGTTCCATCGGCTGCGCTGGTCTTTGCCTGTAGATTGTCAGCGTGAGTTTCGTCAAAGAGACTGGCTTCTTCGGGCGTTGGATCCGCGATTAAATCAACCTCGTCGCCCACGCGTACTAGCTGAAACAATTCCTCGACGTCATGATTTCGCAGCCGGATGCACCCGTGCGATGCCGCGTGCCCGATGGATTCCGGGTGGTTGGTCCCGTGGATTCCGTAGCCTTGAAAGCCGATGCTCATCCATCGGGTGCCCACCGGATTCGACGGCCCCGGTCCCACCACCTTGCCCGCGTGCGAATAGGTTGGGTTCACTACATGGCTTGCGATATGGAATGTGCCGCTCGGGCTGGGCGTGCTTCGCTTGCCCACCGCCGCCGAATACATCTTCAAGATTTTTCCGTCCTCTACCAGCACGATCTTGCGCGCCGGAATGTTCACCACCAGACGCCGCGAGGGTGCGTTTTCCGCTGCCAATTCGCCTGCCGCCGCCACCAGAACCGCAAAAAATTTGAAGGTCCGCATCGCTTTTTCTCCTCTTTGCAGAAGAGATATGCAGGCCGTTCACCTTAGCGCAACATTAAGATTACAAATCGATTAGGGGAACGAGGCGCGTCTGTGGAACGACACGGCGTGTCAACCTTGACACGTTCATTTCCAGGCCATGCTCCTGCGCCCGGTCAACGCATGATAAACCCCAAAAAACGCCGCGCTGTTCACCATGCAGAAGTAAAACGGAAGCCGGAGCGCTCGGGGCCGAACCCGTTCCGTCAGGCCGAGCAGGGCGAGGGCGTAGAACAGCAGTTGCGCGCAGAACAGCATGCGGTAGGGCGCCGATCCCAGCAGAAAGACGTTCGCGGCTAGAGCCGTCAGCATAGCGAAAGGAACCCACAGACGAGCTACTTTGTGGGACAGGAAAAATAACAACGGTAGAGGCTGAAACGGCGACAAGAACTGTCCCAGGTGCCGAAGCTGCTGTAAATTTCCGGCCATGATCCGGATGCGCCGCCCGAATCCCGTCATTTCGCGTGCTTCCTCAAACACCACGGCGGACGGTTCATGCACCACCCGGAGCCCTCGCCCGACCACGGACAGCGGAATGACGTAGTCGTCATTGATTGTGTCAGCCGGCGGGAAAGGATACAGCTGTTTGCGGATGGCGTGCAGATGCCCGTGAGCGCCCAGCGTGGAGGCCAGCCTGGACTCCCGAGTCTTGATGAAGGCCTCGTATTCCCAGTAAGAACCCTCGGAAGCGCCGATATTCACGTCGTCCGGCTTTACCACCGTGTAGCGGCCGCTCACTGCTCCCACTGATGGATCCGCGAAATTTTCCACCAGCCGCCGCACCGAATTAGGCGCAAGCATGCCGGAAGCATCGGAAAATACGATTATCTCGCTGCGCAACTCTGGAACCGCGGTATTGAGCGCTGCCACTTTGCCACGATTCTGCGGCAGCGCCAGCACCCGAACACCGCCTATAGACCGCGCAATGTCCACGGTCTCATCCGATGAGCCATCGGAGACGATGACGATTTCAATCCGGTCCGCCGGGTAATCCAGCGCCCGGGTATTGTCGATCTTGCGAGCAATCACACGGGCCTCGTTGTAAGCGGGAATCAGCAGGGATATTAGTGGCCAGATAGGCGCTTTTCTCACTTCCCTGCGAATGACCAGCCCCAGGCCAAGCAGCACCAGGGGATAGCCCGCAAACGCATATAAGGGTATCGCGACCGAGATCCAGAAAATCAATTCGACCATAGATCAAACCGCGCAAGCTTCCGCCGACTTGGCAGGAGTTCGCTCGCGGACGTCCTCTTGCTGGAACCACAATTCGAGCATCAGCAACCTCCAAAGGTGGTGATGATTGTCGCGGCGTCCGCGATCGTGCTCTTCCAGCAGATGCGTTACAAAGTCGGGCGAGACCATGCCTCGGTCGAGAAACGTCCGGCTGGTCAGGTAGTCCCACAGGAAGCTTCGCAGCGAACCCCGAAACCAGCTGGCGAGCGGTACGCCGAAGCCACGCTTGGGCTGGCGCAGCAGGTCTGGCGGTAAGCGATGCCCAACAGCGCGAATGAAGATGTCTTTGCCGCGGCCATTCTTCAGCTTCCAGGCATGCGGAATCCGTGCGGCCAGTTCCGCCAGTTTATGATCCAGCAGCGGGCAGCGGATCTCGAGCGAATTCGCCATCGACATGCGGTCCACTTTCACCAGGATGTCGCCAGTGAGCTTGGATGTTGTTTCGAAATAGAGCGCCTGGGTAAGCGCGTCGGTCCGCTCGCCCAGCAACGACGGCGCCATCTTTTGCGTCAGGAACGCGGCGTCGGCGGGCGGCATCCACTCCGGCGTCAGCAAGCGCTGCAGAAGATAGTGCGGCGATACGCTTGCAAAATAGCGCGCCAACGCCGACGGCTGGCCGATCATCCGCAGATAGTTCTTTCCGTATGCCGAATAAGGAAGCAGATCGGCGATCCGTGCCATTCCGGCGCGCAGGATGGAAGGAACGTGGTCCCACAGCCTCAGCCGCTGCACGTCGAGAAAGCTCTCGTAGCCCGCGAAAAGCTCGTCCCCTCCGTCGCCGCTGAGCGCTACCTTTACGTGCCGCGCAGCGAATTCCGACACCAGATAGGTGGGGATGGCCGACGAATCCCCGAACGGTTCGTCGAAGTGCCGCACCAACTTGGAAACCAGATCCACCGAATCCGGGCGGACGATCATCTGGTGATGCTCAGTCCCGTACTTTTTAGCGAGCGCCGCGGCGAGTGGAAGCTCATCGAATCCCGGTTCCTCAAAGCCAATGGAAAATGTCTGGATGGGCCTCGGGCTCTGCAGCGCCATGGACGCTACCACCGAGGTGGAATCGATTCCGCCGCTCAGGAACGCTCCTACAGGAACGTCTGCGACCAGCCGTATCTTGACGGCTTCGTCGAATGCATGGCGGACATAGTCACAAGCTTCGAGTTCGCTCAGGCCCTCGGGAGGCCGTTCGGCCGGCACGGGCAAGGTCCAATACCGGCCCTGTTGGATGTGGCCATCGGCGTCACAGCGCAGCCAGCTGCCGGGAGCGAGTTTGCGAATCGAAAGGTAGGGAGTCCAGGGATCGGGAACGTAGCCAAGCAGAAAATAGAGCTGGAGAGCCTCCCGGTCGTGCTCCAGCGGAACACCTGCGGCCCGCAAGCATTTTAACTCGCTGCCAAAGTACAGACCTTCCGGCAGCGCCGCGTAGTACAACGGTTTTTTCCCGAACCGATCGCGCACCAAGAGCAGGGAACGCTCGCGTGAATCCCAGATGGCGCAAGCGAACATCCCACGCAGGCGCTGCAGGCCGTCTACGCCTTCCTCTTCGTAGAGGTGAACCAGAACCTCGGTGTCGCTCTGGGTGCGAAACCGATGGCCTTGGCGCATTAAGGAGGCACGCAGCTCTCGATAATTGTAGATCTCACCGTTCGAGACCACCCACACGGTTCCATCTTCGTTCGAGATGGGCTGCCGGCCGGTGGCCAGGTCGATGATGCTGAGACGCCGCATTCCCATACCCATCCGCCCGTCGATCCGATAGCCTTCATCATCCGGGCCGCGGTGCCGGATCTCCTCGCACATGGCCTGGATCTGGGACAAATCGGCGTTTCTCGATCGCAGAAAATATCCGGCTATTCCACACATAGAGGTTTGAAACTGATCAATCGAGCCCGACAGGAGCTGGTGAACGTCATTCTCACGGTGCTACCTCCTGATGTCGGCTGGGACGCCCGTTTCCAGCCCCATTTGCCCATGCCTGAAGGCGCCGCCGGGAGCGAGAGCGCGCAGCAACTGATCGACCTCGCCGACCAGATCCAGCGACATACCTTTCCAGTTCTCGGAACGATTGTTCACGCGGGGCCGGAAATCCGCTGGCGTCGCGACTATTCGCGCGGCATTGAAACCAGCCTTACTTACTTTCGCCGTATCGCCTACCTGGACACGCCGCGCTCGGGCGATCACAAAACCATCTGGGAATTGAACCGGCACCAGCACCTGATTGTTTTGGCGCGCGCCTATCGGTTGACGGGCCAAACCAGGCATCTGGACGAGATTCGCCTGCAACTCGAAAGTTGGATCGCCCAGAACCCTTTTCAGCGAGGGACCAACTGGGCCAGCGCACTCGAAGTGGCGTTTCGCGCGTTGTCGTGGATTTGGGTGTATCACTTTGTTGGTCCCGAAATGCAGCCTGACTTTCGTGCTCGATGGCTCCATGTGTTGTATCTACATGGTTGCCACCTGGCCAATAACCTCTCGTTCTATTTTTCGCCCAACAACCATCTGGTGGGCGAGGCGTTGGTTTTACATGCCCTGGGGCTGTTCTTCGCCGGGATTCCAAAGGCCGCGCATTGGGAACAACTGGGCGCACGGGTGATGAGCGAACAAATGGAGTTGCAGATCCGCGCGGACGGGAGCAGTTTCGAGCAATCCACTTACTATCAGGGCTATGTTTACGACATGTTTCGTTTGCATACCATTCTGGCTCGCCCAGGCCCTGATTACTTGGCGAAGCTGGGCCGAATGGCCGACTTCCTCGACGCCATCGCTGGACCCGCGCGCCGTCTGCCATTGTTGGGCGATGACGACGGCGGTCAGTTGCCGCCAGGTGCCATGCAACGTGCGTCCGGGGCGGGGAAACAGCAATCGCGGCTCTTTCCCGACGCCGGCCTGGCGGTGATGACCTGCGGCCAAGTGCACGCCTTGGTCGACGCGGGTCCATTCGGCGCGCTGCATTCGGGCCACAGCCATTCCGACACGTTGAGCATTGTCGTGAGTTCGGGCGAAGAGGAAATATTAATCGACCCCGGCACCTACACTTATACCAGCGATGCAGAACTGCGCGACTGGTTCCGCGGCTCGAGCGCGCACAATACCATCCGTGTGGACGGCCGCGATCAAGGTGTAATGGCCGGGCCGTTCCGTTGGACGGGTCAGCCCGAAGTCAAAGTTCTCCAGTGGCTGACCGATTCCAAGCGCGATGTCCTGGAAGCCGAGTGCCGTTACGCCGGCTTCACGCACCGCCGCCGTGTGGAGTTCCAAAAGCCGGGTGTTTTTCTGATCCATGACTCTGTCGATGGACCGCCCGGCGAGCACGAGATCGAGCAGTTCTGGCACCTCGGATCGCTTGCGGCGAGATCCAGGCTGGTGCTGCCTGTCGACGCGGAACTCACCGAGAGCTGGCGATCCACGACGTTTGGCGAAAAGCACCCTGCGCCGATGTTGCGCGTTCACCGTCGCTCGAAGCTGCCGTTCTCGCTCGAAACCCGCATCGATGTTAATCGCTGATCAAATGCAGCACCACGCTGCGCCGATGTGGCTGCTCGCGATGCTCGAATAAATAAACGCCCTGCCACGTTCCTAGCGCCAGCTTGCCATTGTGGATGGGGATGGATAACTGCGTCTGAGTGAGAGCCGACCGAATGTGCGACGTCATATCGTCCGGGCCTTCCGCGGTATGCCGGTACAGGCGCGTATCTTCCGGGGCTAGTCGCGTCATGAAATCGGCCAGATCCGCCACCACGTCGGGATCGGCGTTCTCTTGAATCACCAACGAAGCCGACGTGTGCTGGCAGAAGACCGTCAGCAGGCCAGTCTGGGTTTTATGGCCGTCCAGCCACTTTTCGATTTCGCGCGTGAAGTCGTATAGCCGTTTGCCGTGCGTCGCGATGTGAATCTGATACGTGAATTGGTTCATGCGCCCACGATTCAATGTAGCGGGCGGGCCTCTCAGTGGTTTTCTATTGAGGGATTACGATGTTGCCGCTTGCGAGAACCCTTGTAAACAGCCACAACCGGAATTGCGATCGTGATTCCCCTGGCCCTTGGGTCGAGCAACTCGGGGACATAACTAGTCCCAACCAGTCGCGCGTTCACATTGTCGATGTATTTCTCAGCGCACCAGGAGGAAAACTCATCGTTCTCCTCCCCAAAGACTGCATCGAGCCCCCTTCGTGTCGGTCTGAACGGAGCAATTGAAGTGATGTTGTCTTCCGTCCACCAAGAACGGATGGGGCCCTTCGTGCCCGACCATTCCTCTATCAGAGTCCCTCTCCCATCCTGGAGCGCGGCGGAAAGATCTTGTTCCCCCATCACGCGACCAAGCCGCTTCATTTCCTGAACGAAACGCCGCTCTTTGCGTCGGTGGTAGATACGCATGATTCTACTCACCGGAATCGAAAGAGGGTACGCGACGAGGAGCAACGGGATGAACAGCAGTGAGATCGGGAACGGAATCTCTCTCGGACCTCGCCTGTCGTCGGGGGATCGCTTCATCCAAAATCGAGCATACCAACTTCAACCGAGCGCCGGCCCCGCCAGCCCCGGCGAGCGAACGCGAGGCCACCCGCCAATCCCGCGAGCCGAAGGCGA
Organism: Bryobacterales bacterium; assembly: GCA_003132905.1. Next base: position 22,847 of record PKZC01000298.1, read on the forward strand.
GCTACTCGACGGTCACGCTCTTGGCCAGATTGCGCGGCTGATCCACGTCGCAACCACGCCGCACCGCGATGTGATACGCCAGCAATTGGAGCGGTACTATCTCGAGAATCGGCAGCAGCAACTCGGTGGTGGCTGGAATCGAGATGGTGTAATCGGCTATTTTGCCCACTTCTTCAGCGTCCTGATCGCACACCACCGCGATCACGATGCCATCGCGCGCCTTTACTTCTTGAATGTTCGAAAGCGTCTTTTCGTATCGTACGCGGCTATCTTCGCTTTGCGGATCGCGCGTCGCGATCACCACCACCGGCAGGTTTTCGTCGATCAGCGCATTCGGCCCGTGCTTCATCTCGCCGGCCGGATAGCCTTCGGCGTGGATGTAGGAAATTTCCTTCAGCTTGAGCGCGCCTTCCAGCGCAATCGGGAAGTGGATGCCTCGGCCCAGGAACAGGAAATCCGTCGCGCGGAAAAGCTTCTTCACCAGTTCGTCGTAAATTGACTCTTGGCTCAGCACGGTCTCCAGTCTTCCAGGCAGCTGCACCAATTCCTGCACCAGGCAGCTGGATTGTTCAGGAGTCAGCGTCTCGCGCACCTGCCCCAGATACATCGCCAGGATAAACAGGGCCGTGAGCTGAGAAGTAAACGCTTTGGTGGATGCCACGCCGATCTCTGGTCCCGCGTGCGTCATCAAGGTGCCTGCGGCCTCACGCGTAATCATCGATCCCATAACGTTGCAGATCGCCAACGTCTTCGAGCCATGCAGCTTGGCTTCCCGCTGCGCCGCAATCGTATCCGCGGTTTCGCCGGATTGAGAGATCACCACTGTCAGAATGTCGCTCGAAATAATCGGATCGCGATAGCGGAATTCGCTGCCATAATCCACTTCCACCGGAATCCGCGCCAGCTTTTCGATCATGAATTTGCCGGCCAGCGCCGCGTGCCAGCTGGTTCCGCAAGCGATGATTTTCAGCGATTTGAATTCTTTGAACGCCTTCGGATTGATGTCCATCTCGTCCAAAAAGATGCGGCCCGTTTCTTGTCCCACGCGTCCCAGCACGGTGTCGCGCACCGCTCGCGGCTGCTCAAAAATTTCCTTGAGCATGAAATGCTTGTAGCCGCCCTTTTCCGCCAGGATCGGATCCCACAGAATGTGGCGAACCTCGCGCTTGACCGAGCGTCCGTTGAAATCGGTGAGATGCACGCCATCGGGCGTCAGCACCGCGATGTCGCCGTCGCCCAGAAAGAACATGTCGCGGGTGTGGCTGAGAATGGCCGGAACGTCGGACGCCACGAAGTATTCTCCATCGCCCAGCCCGATCACAACCGGAGGTCCCATGCGGGCCGCCACAATTTTGTTCGGATCGGAGCTCGCGATCACGCTGAGTGCGAACACTCCCCGCAGTTCTCTCACCGCGCGCCGAACTGCTTCCTCCAGATTCCCTTCGTTGTACTTTTCCACCAGGTGCGCGATCACCTCGGTATCGGTCTCGGTAACGAACTTGTGGCCTTCCAGCTGAAGCTGGTGCTTGAGCTGAAGATAGTTCTCGACGATCCCGTTATGAACAACCACGATATCGCCAGTGCAGTCGCGGTGCGGATGCGCGTTTTCCTCCGTGGGACGACCGTGCGTGGCCCAACGCGTGTGGCCGATGCCATAGGGCCCATCCACCGGATTGATTCGGATGGCGTCTTCCAGGTTCCGCAGCTTGCCCGATGCACGCCGGATCGCCAGATGATTGTCGCCGTTCAGGACTGCGATCCCAGCGGAATCATACCCGCGGTATTCGAGCCGCCGCAGGCCATCCAGGATGATGGGGACTGCTCTTCTGTTCCCGATATAGCCGACGATGCCACACATACCCTTAGGATACAGGGAACGAACGAAAACTTAAGTACTGTGCATGAGCGCCCTCGCGATTAAGTACACCGCGCCAGCGAGAAATCCCAGCAAAGCCTGGTATTCGCGATTGCGTACATACAGATCCCACCGAAAATGCTGTCGCGCCCTGATCGGCCGAAGTGTCGGCCATAGAGCCGGCACGCGTTCGGCATACCCGGCGAAATCGGGAAACAACTTCCGCAAGTGCTGTTCTTCCAGCTCAATCGCGGGCAAGTAGATGAACAGAAATACCACGGCAAACAAAACGCCGAGCGGCCATTGGCGAGACGCGATTGCGAATCCCGCGGCCGCCAGCAATGTTCCCAGATAAAGTGGATTCCGAACATAAGCATAAGGCCCGCTCTCTGCCAGGCGAATATTCTTCTCCACGTGTCCCGTGGCCCAGGCACGCAGCAACAGCCCCAGCGCTGAAACCGGCAAGCCCCAGGCCAGTGAACGCGCATCGGGCCGTGAAAACCAAGCGAACGCCGCCACCAGAATGAACCCGCACGTCACGCGCAAACGCGCCACTAGATCGGCGTACGGCTTTGGAAAAACGCTCATCCGCCGTTAGCGATCCTTGTGAGTTGCGAGAATCGGTGCGAGAGCCTCGAACACCTGATCTGGCGTGATCTCGCGCATGCTCCCATCGGATTCGGATGTCCGGCGATACGTGGTCACGGCGTCCGGACTGCGCAGAACGGCGATCGTGCCGCCATAAGGGCCGTGACGCGCCGGATCGGTGGGGCCGTAAACCGCCACGCCTGGCTTGCTCAGCGCCGCCGCCAGATGCATCGGGCCGCTGTCCAGCCCAACCACTGCCGTGGCGCGCCGCGTGGCATAGATCAAACCCGCCAGCGTGGAGACATGCGTCTGGGTGCCGTCGACGTGCAATGGATAGGGAGCATCTAACACCAACGGCATCCCGCACTCGCGGCGCAGTTTTTCCGCCAGCTTTGTGTAGTATTCCAGCGGCCATTGCTTCGCGCCCCAACCAGCCAGAGGACTGGCCAGTACGAAGTCGCCGGTGGGAAGCGCCGCTTGGCTCTCGCCCGGTGGCAAAGGAAAAGTGCGCAGGACGTTCGATGCCCCTGCTGCCGCGGCAAGATCCAGATTCCGCTCCACTGCGTGATAAGAACGGATGGGTACCTTGGTGGAATAAAACCACGAAGCCGGCGACTCACGGGCGTAAGCTGCGTTGAATCCGAAAATGCGCTCCGGCCGCGCCAGGGTGGCTACCAGTGCCGATTTCACCAGCCCCTGAAAATCGACCGCGAAATCGAAATGGGCCGCCCGCAGTTGGTGCCATGCATTCCGCAAGCCCGTGAAGGTCCGGCGGTCCAGGTGCAAAACCGAATCGACATACGGATTGCCCTCCAGCAGCAGGCTCCATTTCGGATCGATCACCCAGGTGATCCTCGAATGCGGAATGCTGTGTTTCAGGCTTGCAACCGCGGGAAGCGCGGCGATCACGTCCCCCATGGAACCGAGCCGCACAACCAGGATTCGTAATGAGGCGGCACGCGGCGGATTCGGCATTAGCGCGTTTCCTGGCGGTGACGTTCCAAGACATGTCCGACGAAACGCTCGGTGATTTCGGCGTCCTCAGGCAATCCCTCGCGGCCCTCACCCAGCACCACGTAGTCCACCATCGACAACGCCGCCACCAGTTCAGCTCGCGCACGTTGCGCCAGCAGTGGTAGCGCTGGATTCGTCACTTCGACCACCAGCAACCGCCCGGCTTGGCGTACCTGCGCCAATGCTCGCACGTGTTCAGCCAGCAGCGGATCGAAATAGCCCGATACCCAGCGGGCGGCGCGCTCTTGCAGCCGCTCTTGGAGTTCGGGGAGCGGGACTATTTTCGTTCTCGTGTCCAAAAACAAAGTCTAGCAGTTACGTGCGGCGCTGTTTCAGGCTGGCTCAACCTGCAGCTTCATGCCGGCGACAACGCCCCGTACGCGAACCTGCGCGCCGGCCGGAATGGCGGAGGCGGCGATTGCATCCCAATATTCGCCTCGCACTAGCACTTGTCCCTCCGGCTCCAGCGGCGTCTGTGCGACGCCCAGTTCTCCGATCATGCCTTCGGCGCCGGTAAGCACCTTGTTGCGCCGCGCCTGAATCACCATGGAGACCAGGAACATCGTGATCGCTGCGAACGGCAGTGCTACGGCGAGCGCCGTGGATAGATGAATGCGCATGTCCGGTGGCCCATTCACCAGTAGCAAAGCGCCCAACACCATCGAAATGGTTCCGCCGATCCCAAGCATCCCGTGCGAGGTGAATTTCGCCTCGAGAATGAACAGGGCGACCGACAGCATCAATAATCCCACGCCGGTCCAGTTAATCGGTAGAACGGATAGCGACGAAAGTCCGAGCAGCGCCAGAATTGCACCGGCAATTCCAGGGAAAATCAAACCGGGCGAAGTAAATTCGACGTAGATTCCCAGAACGCCAAGCACCATCAAGATGAATCCGATGTTCGGATCCGCTATGGCTGCAATCACCTGCTCGCGCACCGTTCGCTTGGTCTCCGTCACGCTTGCGCCGGCCAAGTGTAGCGTCAGTTTGCGGCCGTCCCAGCGCGTGATCTCGCGGCCGTCCAGCTCCTGAAACAATTGCTGTTCGTTGTTGGCAATCAACTCGATCAGCTTTTGATCCAGCGCTTCTTTTTCCGTGAACGACTTCGCTTGCCGGATGGTCTGTTCGCCAATGTCGGTGTTGCGCCCGCGCCGCGACATCATGCTGCGCAGCATGGCAGCCGCATCGTTTTCCACCTTGCTGCGCATCACCTGATCCATTTGCCCAACCAGCATCACTGGCGACGATGCGCCCGTGTTGGTTCCCGGCGCCATGGCCGCGATATCGCCCGCTTCCAGCACGAAAAATCCAGCCGATGCACCGCGCGCTCCGCTAGGTTCCACGTACGTCACTACGGGAACGGTGGATGCGTCCAGCTTTTGAATGATTTCTCGCGTCGCGTCGAGAAGGCCACCAGGCGTATTGATCCGCACCAGCAGCATCGCGGCATTTTCGGACTGGGCTTGCTCAATCGCATGGCCGACGATCTCGGTCGTGACGGGATGGATCTCGCCTTCGATCGACACGGCGACTACGCGCGGCCCGGTCCCTTGGCTAAAGGCAGCCAGGGTGAAAAGCCCAGCCAGCGCCCCGAATTTGCAAAACATTTGCAAAGCACATTCACTATATCGAACCTGGGTGCCCTAGTCTCCCGGCACTATAATAACGAGAGGGGAGCGATGGAGAGAATAACAATCGAATCCATTCCAATCGTGGTGGGGATGGAAGAAGACGGCCGCTGGTGGGCTGACATCGAGTCAATGCCGGGCGTGATGGCCTACGGCGTCAGCCGCGACATGGCAATCTCTGCAGTCCGAGCCCTGGCATTGCGCGTTGCTGCCGATTGCATCGAACACGGCGAGGAGATCCCCGAGCCTTTCACCAAAGTGTTTTCGGTGGCATGAGCCGCTGGAAATCGGTCAAGGCGAAGCAATTATTGGCCGCGTTGCTGCGCATTGGATGGGAAATCGCCTGGCAAAAGGGGTCTCACCGTCGGCTCAAGCGCACGGACTGGCCGAACTACACTTTTGCTTTTCATGACAACGAAGAAGTAGGCCCGACGCTTCTTGTGCAGATCGCGAAGAAAACCGGGCTCCAGCCAGAAGACCTGTAGTCTACCTCCAAGAGACTTGAGCGCCTAGAAGTTACCTTGAGGCCCAGTCCGCAAGAGCGCCAACGGCCTTAGCGTAATAATCCGACCTTGTCGCCACAATGCTGTCTCGATATGGCGCTTCGGATTCAGCCTTGCTCAGCGCGTCTCTATGAAGGGCAAGCGCCTCCAGAAACCATCCCCAGCCTTTCGACTTTAGGAATGTCTCTTGCTGCTCCAATGTCATCGAAAACAATTATCCCAGAGCTCCGACCGAGAAAGCACAGGGCGTGATATCATCGCGCCCGAGATGGCGAATGTTACCAGTCTTCGGTGGCCCGAATTAGACAAGATCAAGTTGAGAGCTGAGTGGATCGGAAAGACCTCGCGGTTTTCTGTGCAGCGCATCCACAATGGTGTAGTGCGAGGACACTGGGTTTTTAGAAGAAGCAGGAAAAGAAACGAGTGGCGCTGCATTAGTGGAGGACCACGGTACCTAAAGGAGCATTGGTCAGTGTATTCGTTAGAAGACCCTCGTGCTACCGACCATTCGATCATTCCCGAAGACATTCAACTCAAAGCCACGCAGTTCTTATGCGACAACCTGGCTCTCAAAGCTATGCAGATCAAACGGCATCGCAAACGACCCTAGCGTCACGCACTTTTACGACGCTACCGGGCTTGCGTATCCTAGCCCTGCTGTGACAACATGTGCCTCAGTGCAACGCCGCGAGGCGAAACCATTTAGGAGGATCCATGCCGAACCACTTCATCAAGATCGCCGCCGGCTGTGCGATTGCAGTCGTCACTCTGGCGGGCGTCGCCAATTCACAGACCCCGTCCGCCGCACCAGTCAGCACCGTGGTCGCAAATCCGACCTACATCTCGATTCCCATGGAAATTATGGTGAACCGTCCGGCCGCCGAAGTTTGGAAGCGGATTGGCAAGTATTGCGATATCGGAGAGTGGCTGCAAATCCCCTGCACCATCGTCTCCGGTAAGGACGGTGAATTCGGCGCCATCCGCACCGTTGGCGGCGAGGTTCTGGTGGGGAAAACCGAACTTTCCTACACCTACACGCAGACTGTGAAAGAAGGCCGACCATACAATCTGTATCACGGCACGCTGGAAGCGAGGCCTGTGACGGCCACTACGTCTAAGCTGGTCTACACTCTGGTGTTTGATAACTCGATGCTGCCCGACGATGCCGCGCGCGAAAAGGACCGCGCGCAAAGGAACGCACGGTTCATGCAGGCGCTGGAAAATATGAAGATTCTGGCCGAAGGCGGCACGCTGCCTCCTCCTCCGGCTCGTAAGTAAGATTAGTCGCGCTTCGAAAACGCGTCGCGCAGCTTTCGCCAGGTGATCAACAAGTCCTCCGGCAATACGCGCGTCTCCGCAACCGTCGTCATGAAATTCGTATCGCCCGGCCAGCGAGGCAGAACGTGCATGTGGATATGCTCGGCGATTCCGGCGCCCGCGCTTTCGCCCAGGTTCATCCCCAGATTGAACCCCGCCGGTCGATAAATCTCCTGCAAGTGGATCTGCGATCGCTGCACCAGCAGGATCATCTCTTCCAGCGTCTCTTGCGACGAGTATTGCAGCATGTCCACATGCTCGTAGGGCACCACCATCAGATGGCCGGTGCTGTAGGGGTACAAATTCAGAATGATGAAATTCTTGTGCCCCCGGTGAACCACCAGGTTCTCTTCATCCTGCTGCGAGGAAGCGGCCCCGCAAAATACGCAACCGCTGCCAGTTTTCTCTTTTTGAACATACTGGTAGCGCCACGGACTCCACAGATGGTCCATAAATGCGGAATCGCGCTTACGAGCTGTGCGAGTTGTCTCCGGACGAGGAATCCGCAGCGGGCGCAGCCGTTGCCTGGCCGTCCGCGTTCGCTGAGTTGTTCACCAGATCCTTCAGTTCTTTGCTGGGCTTGAAATAGGGAATGCGCTTGGAGGGCACTTCCACGCGTGTGCCGGTTTTCGGATTGCGTCCCACGCGCGGCTGCCGCTGCCGGGTGCGAAAACTGCCGAACCCTCGGATTTCAATCTTATCCCCCCCCCGCAGAGATTTTACGATGCTGTCGAAGATAGCTTCCACGATTACCTCGGAATCCTTACGGGTCATTTCCACAACCCGGGAGACTTCCTCGATCAACTCAGCCTTCGTCATGTGTGCTTTCTCTCCCTTTGAGGTCCGGCTTCTACCGGCCTTCACCCTTGACTCTGATGTTCATCACTTCTTCGATAGTCATTGTTGCCGCGGCGGCGTGACGCTGATAATCCTCTAGCCGCGTCCGTTCCTCATCATCGGTGAGAGCTCGAACGCTGAGCCCGATCTTCTTCTCGGCTTCGTTCAGCCTTACCACCTTGAAATCCATTTCCTCGCCGATCGGCAGCGGCGATTCGTCATGCCGGTGCTCCGATGTTCCGGGGATTTCAGAGCGGTGGCACAAGCCTTCCACTCCCGGCGCCAGTTCCACGAACACGCCAAAATTCGCGGCCCTGCAGACTCGCCCTCGAACCACATCTCCCACCTGATGCGCCCGGAAGAAAGATTCCCAGGCATCCGGCTGCAATTGCTTCACACCCAGCGACAGCCGCCGGTTGGGGGCGTCAATCTGCAGGATCACGGCCTGCACCAGTTGGCCCTTCTTCACCACTTCGGACGGATGCTTCACTCGCTTGGTCCAGGATAAATCGGAGATATGCACCAATCCGTCGATGCCTTCTTCAATCTCTATGAACGCGCCAAAATCGGTGAGCTTGCGGACTCGCCCTTCCACTACCGAGCCGGGCGAGTAACGGTCGGCCACCGTGGTCCAGGGGTCCGCTTCCAATTGCTTGATGCCGAGCGAGACCCGCCGGTCCCTCGGCTTAACGTCCAACACCACCGATTCCACCTGATCACCGGCCTTCACCACTTTGCTGGGATGCTTCATCCGCCGGCTCCAGGTCATCTCCGAGATGTGGATCAGACCTTCCACGCCTGGCTCCAACTCGATGAAAGCGCCATAGTCGGTGACGCTTACCACGCGCCCAATCACGCGCGCACCTTGCGGATAACGTTCTTGAATTGTCTCCCACGGATCGGGAACCAGTTGCCTGAGCCCCAGAGAAATGCGCTCCTTCTCTTTGTCGAACTTCAGCACCTTCACCGTGATCTCATCGCCCGCGGTTACCACTTCGGAGGGATGATTCACGCGGCCGTAAGACATGTCGCTGACGTGCAGCAGCCCATCGATTCCGCCCAGGTCGATGAACGCTCCGTAATCCGTTAAATTCTTCACAACGCCGGTGACTGTGGCGCCTTCCTCCAGCACTTGCAGCGCCGCGCTCTTGCGCGTGTGCTGTTCTTCTTCCACCGCCATCTTGCGCGATACCACCACGTTGCCGCGGCGGCGATTGAGCTTGACGATCTTGACTGGGATGTCCTGGCCGAGCAGCGAATCCAGATTATGCGTTGGCCGCGTGTCGATCTGCGAGCCGGGCATGAACGCCGGAACGCCTACATCTACCGAGAGTCCGCCTTTGATGCGCCCCGTCACCCGGCCTGAAACCACCAAGCCATCCCGCTGCGCTTTTTCCAGGTTTTCCCAGGATCGCAAACGGCTGGCTTTCTGGTGCGACAGCAGAATATAACCTTCCGGCTGCAGCCCTTGCCGGTCTACCATCACGTCGATCTCGTCGCCAACCTTAACGTGAATGCTGCCGTCCGGCTGTGCGAATTGCTCGATAGGAACTAATCCTTCAGACTTGTAACCAAAATCGACGATGACATCTTTATCGTGGAGTTTTACAACCCTGCCCTGCAGCAATTCGCCGTCGTGAGGGGGAGCAAAATGGGTGTAATCGTCGATGAGCTGCTCGTAGTCCGTCTCGTCGGACACGGGCGGGTTCAGATTTTGCTCATCTGCTTTGCTGGCCATGGCCAAACTCCCGATTCATACAACTACGATGGGCGCCAACCCATAGGCGGGGAACAACGTCAGAATCAAAACGACAGGGTTAAGCGTTTCAGACATCCTCAACCGCTCTATCAGGCGACAAACCGTTGATACATCAGCACTTCAGCACTATAGCGGAGCCGTTGGCGGAAGTCAACCGACCCGGTACCACGGTTCGCGGCGCGGCGAACTCGGATGGCTGCTAATTCCGTCCGCAGAGATCCGGCGTCTGACACATTCCTCCGGCACACGTGGGGAACTGGGCGTTTCCGTTGGACGCTTGCGTTTTTCCGTTGGACGAATGCGCGGCGAAGGTCGACAGAGCGGTCTTCAGGTGCGACTCGCCGCAACTCGGGCAGGCGGTCGCATTTTCATTACGGCGGACCAGCTTCTCGAATTTAGTTCCACAGTCGTCACAAATATATTCGTAAATAGGCATGTTCGTTGGGCTCCCGGCGCCGGTTTGTTTTCTAATTCTAGCGCATCGGGACCCCGCCCAGGGCTCAGCTTGCGCGGCTCTGCCTGCCCGGGGTCTCTGATCCAGCTGTCCGGTACTAGCAGTCATGTTTTCGCTTTCTCGGCCCGCCCTCAAGTATTGCCGCTCGTTAACAAAGAGAGTTACTGCAACAGCGCCAGCACCAATTCATCCATCGTTTTGGTGACGCCTGGGGCGGGTTCCTCGAAATTGTTCACCAGCAACGAGAATGCGACGCGGCCGTATGCGGGTGTGTCGGCGTAACCGGAGATCGCCTTTACATGATCTAGCGTGCCGGTCTTGGCGCGAATCGAACGCGCTTCCGGATGCCCGGCAAATCGCGAACCCAAGGTTCCATCTTCGCCCCCAATCGGCAGCAGGTTCAGCCACTCTTCATGACGAGGCGACTGATTCATGTGCGCCAGCAGTTTGGTGATGGCCGAGGGCGAGACCAGCGTGGCGCGCGAAAGTCCAGATCCATCGATGAACTGGTATTCTCCGGCGGATATGCCGATGCTGCCGAGGAATTCATCCATCACAGCAAGGCCGGCTTCGGCGCTGCCCCTATATCCGGACGCAACCGCCACTTCGCGTAAAAACATTTCCGCGTGCAGGTTCTGGCTCACCTTGTCGACCACTTGCAGGAGTTCGAATAGCGGAGGCGACTCGCGTTTGGCGAGGACGGTGTCTAGTTTGGTAGGCGCTGCGGCTGCTTCGTCGGGAAAGTGATGGCGAGCCACCGCCTGTCCGCGAATCGAGATCCCGCGCCGCAGTAGCGCGTCTCGCAAAACCTCGGCTGCGTAGAGCGCCGGATCGCCGATCGCGAGCTCTTCCGTGTATCCGGCTTCTCCTCGTGGAATGACGCCCCACACGTGCAATTCGCCGCCGGAGGCGCTGCGATAAACCCGGATTTTTCTTTCTCCCCGCTCGCTCGTGACCACATGGTTATCGATCACGAAATTTTCAAACGGCGGCGTGAGCGTGATGCGGGCCGATTCACCTGCATGTGCCCCCGGGCGAAGCGTTAGCGCGAAGGTATTGTCATCCAGAATGACGGCGCTCACCGGCGCGCCATATTCTCGCGTCGCGCTGTCGGAAGACCATCCACCGGGCTGCGGCTCCCAAACGTACCGGCTGTCGTCGCCCACGATATTGCCTTCGATCCGCTTTAAACCACCCGCCACAAGCTGATCGGCCAATTCATCGATGGCGTGGAAGGAGTAGATCGCCGATGCTGCGGCGTGGCTGCGATACGGATATTCGCGTCCCGATAAACTCGGATCGCCTCCGCCCACCAGTTCCAGATCGCCTGCCAGCAGCCCATCGGCATCGATCGGAACGTCCGCGCCGATTTGCGTGGAGAGCCGATAATCGGCGCCAAGTTTCGAAAGCGCGAGCGCTGTAGTGAACAGCTTCATGTTCGACGCGGGCACAAACAGGCGCTCGGAATTGTGCGTGTATAACACGCGCCCATCGCTCAGTCTCACCACGCGCATTCCTACAAAGGCGTGCGAAAGAGGAGCGGCGGTGTCGACGATATGGTCAAGTCGCGATGAAAGATCCGCCGCCGCTACGAAAGAAACCAAACCGGCAACCCCGGCCGCGAGCGCGAGTAGTCGCGTCATGTGCGAGTGTCGGCGGGAGCATGTATTCGCTGGACCCGGATTTTCTTCTCCCGCTTGCGAGTCTGAGCAATGTCGTAAGAGGCTTGCATCCGCATGAGCGTGTCCATCTTCACGCCGAAGGCCTTCTCGATGCGCAACGCCATGTCGCCAGAAAGATCGGCGCTGCTGTTTAGAAGATTGGAGAGAGCAGGTCTGGAAACGTGAAGCGCTGCCGCGGCAGCGGTCACAGATAGCCCTGCAGGCTGGATAATTTCTGTCCGGATGAAGTCTCCCGGATGGGGTGGGTTTTTCAGGGACACGCCGTTTAGTCCTCGGTCCTAGTGATAGTCTTCCAAACTCAAATCGACAATTTCCCGCTCAGCGGTGTTGATGCGGAATGTCAGGCGCCGGTTTCGGGTGACACTGAGGCTCCATGTCCCCTTGCGATCGCCCGTGAGCACGTGTGCCTTCCAGGAGCTAAGGGCCCGCAATTCCGCCGGGTCCTCCATGTCATCCAGATACGCCAGCATCTTTCGAAGTTTATCCACCACATCGGGTGGCACACCTTTCTCGCTATCTTCGGTGTATAGCTTTTTCAGTCCCTTGTGGACGAAGCTTCGTATCGTCACTGATGGGCCGTAATCTGTAGCGTAACACTTATCACGTTTCTACAGCTCGCTGGAACACTGCCGATGTTGCCGGAACTGGCGCTGAGCAGTACTAAAGGCGGGGATTGGAATCCCCTAGATCAAGACCCAGGTTGTGTAATCCGCGAGAGGCTGCTCAACTTAGCTTCCAGCATGATCAACAGCACCAGCAGAAACACCATGAAGGTGCCGAACAACGGAAGAATCATCACCGCTTGAATCCCCCAAGCCTCCGCGAAGTAGCCGAGCAGCCAGGGTGCCAGGAAACCTCCTGTCATAGCCAGCGAGAAAAGGCCGTTGTAAAAACCTGGATGGTAATAAGGAAATCGATGCGCGATCTTTTCCACTACCAGCGGATAGATGGAAGCGAAGCCCGCGCCCACGAACAAGATGCCCATCACCGCGCCGAACATATTGTTCGTAGAGGCCAGCACTATCATCCCCAGCAGCGCCGACATGATGGACACAATCAGCAATAGCGCACGGTTGACGCGCCGCAGGATCAATTGCGAAATGATCCGTCCCACCAGCAAAGACGCCCAATAGAGCGCGAGTAGCAGCAGCGAATCCTTCGGGCTGATTCCTAGCCGGCGGATCAAAAACAACGGCAGCCATCCTGCCATCGACCATTCATTGCCAAATTGAAAGAAGAGCAGCAGGCTGAACAACACTGCGCCCGGGTTCCGGAAATCGCGCAGCACTTGAGCCAGTGCCAGGGTGTGCAGGGCGGGGCGTTGGGAAAAATTCCCTTTGAAACAGGCTATCGCGTACAGGCCTGGCAGAGCGGCGAACAAGATCAGAATGCTCGGAACTGTGTACACATAGTAGGTGCCCGCCACAAGCAGCGCCGTCAGTAAACTGCCTGAGCCGAACAAGAGCCCAGCGAAATTCACGGTAGCGGCACGGTCGATTTGATAGATCGGAGAGATCGCATGAAATACGCCTGCATTCAGCAGCCCCGTGCTGAATCCGATGCAGAGCACGCCCCCCAGTCGCCATATCGCCGTCGCAGGCGGAGACGCAAGCGCCAGGAAAAGAAATCCGCTACATGCCATCAGGCTGGCGAGAACCAAAACGAATTTCAGGCCACGCCGGGGAAGCAGGAAGTGAGCAGCTCCGACCGACAAAAGGAGTCCGAACGCCAGGCTTAGAAAATAGTCGCCAACCTCGGTGAAGTCGGGCCGCAGGTGATAGCCCCAGGCTGGCAAAATGGCGCCCAGGAACGACATGAGTATTCCCGAGACCAGAAAAGCGGCCATCGACCGCCATGCATCGCCTGCCGCCGATTGTTCGCCATCCGGGTCAAGCTGCAACTGAGCGACGCTCGACATCAGAGCACATTGTACCGCCAGTGATACTGATTTCCGTAGGGCCAACGCGCCGCTAAATTCCAGAAACAGGATCTACAATCCCGCGCGTTCTGAATTATGAACTACTTAACACGGGTTCGATCCCGGCCCGCGAATTGCTTTTTCAATTGGCAAGTAGGGTTGATCTTCCAGGGCTACGGGAGTTGCCTCCTGGTCTTCGTCACATGCCCCGCAGGTTGCGGGGCATTTTTATTCCAGTTACCGCTACATGTTGTATCGGTACGTCCATATCATCCTGGATGTAGTGCGGTCGTAGAAACTGTTTGACAGACTTCCCTCTCGGTTTTATGATGGTTTCATCACTGAAGAAAGGAGGTGGTCCAGTCTAACATGAGTAATAGTAGTGACTGTAGATTTAATACCCCGCGCGAGGTGGCCGACTGTTAAAGTCGCCGTCGTTTTGAACGTTCAGGTTTCGTTCAGTGACGAAGCCGCTGCTCCTGTGGACCGGCCGCTTCGCTGCGCGATACTAAGAAACACCTGGGATTAACCCCAGGGCTAGCTGCCCCCGCATCGCCTGTCATGGTGCTGCGGGGGTTTGTATTTTAGCTCCGGGGGGTTGTATTTTCAAAGCGACAGCGCTTGACGGGTGCGCTACACTGAAGTTTCGAAAGGATTCTGCCGTCATGAAAGCCGCTATTCACCCCGCCTACGAAGAGATCAACGTCGTCTGCGCTTGCGGGAGCACCTTCAAAACACGATCCACCCACAAAGGCGACATCCGCGTGGAAATTTGCTCCGCCTGCCATCCCTTCTTCACCGGCCGCCAGAAGCTGGTGGACACCGAAGGCCGAGTCGACCGTTTCCAAAAGTTAATGGCGAAATCGAAGGACCTCAAGGACAAAAAGGACCTCAAGGACAAGAAGCAGCCAGCGGCAACGCGATAAGCGCTAACGCTTTTTTTGCTGTTCTTGCTCCCGTGCTTTGGCTTCGCGCTCCTGGTGCAGCTTCTCATACTTAGGAAGCTGCTCCGCAGTCAAAATCGTGCGCACCCGCTCAAAGTGATCTTCCCGGATTTGCCGGATCTCCTGGTTCTCCCCTTCGCGTGCCTGGCGAAAGCGCGCTTCGGTTTGATCCAGTATGGTTGTCAGTTTCGCTACTTGATCGTCCGTCAGGCTTAACCGCGAACGGCTTTCATCAATATATTGCCGCCTCCATTCGCTGGGTGACGGAGGCGTGCTGACGGTGCGGGCGGTGGGTGGATTGTAGGTCCGGTATCCCAGTGCCCCTACCACAGAGCCGCTCGCAAATACGAGCAACAGGTAAAACGCTATCGGTAGGCTTTTGCGCGTCATCTTCCGTTCGGTTCAGTGTAATCCACGCGGATCCCCAAAGCCGTGAGGTTCTCAGCCGGATTGGCGTCTGCTAGCACGTCGACGTAATTGGCCCGCACTGTTTGCGCCTGAGCGCCCGTGGAAACCGGTACTTCGAGCGCAATCCCCAGCAACAGGCAGATGGCCGCTGCGGCCACCACGAACACCTGAGTCAATCTTTTCACGCGCCGCAGGAAGAACTGCCGCGCTTCGATCTTGCGCCACAGGTCTGGCATGAAATTAACACCTGGCTCAGGATCCGGCACAGCGCTCCGGTATCGTTCGAACAGTTGATCGAGCTCTGAATTTTGATCCATAGTACGCTTCGGTGTCTCCTTGCTATTCTCGACTATAACCAACCCCTGCTACTCGCCGCTCTTTCCGCCCTTGGCTTTTTGGGTGGCGTGGTAGGCGTTCAGTACTCTTTGACGCGCCCGGAAAAGCCGAACCTTTAAAGCATTTTCGTTTACCGAGTAAATCTTTTCAAGCTCTTTCAACGAAAGCCCTTCTACTTCTTTCAAGGTAAGAAGAATTCGATCCTGCTCGGAAACCGCTTGCAACAACGAATCCACCAGTTCCTTGACTTGCTTTTGACGCTGTTCCTCGGCGGAAGCTTTCCCTCCAGCCGCCGCGTCGGCCATCATCACCTGCTGCTCACTCAGGTCTGACATGCGGGCTTCATTCCGCCGCCGTTGCTTTCGCAGATAATCATACGAAGCATTTACCGTGAGCCGGTACAACCACGGCTCAAATACTTCCGGCGTCCTGAGTTGATCCAGCGAATAATAAAGCCTCAGGAAAACCTCCTGAGCTACGTCCTCCACATCCTCCGGCCGGCCGATCAGCCGTGCAATCGTTCCTAATATCCTCTTCCTGTATGCAACCACCACCTGATTGAATGCGGCATCATCGCCCTTCTGGGCTTTCTGAATCAGCTCAAATTCAACCAGCATGCGGCTTTAGAATGCAGGCCGCCTGTCGAAAGTAGAGGCGTACCAGCAAATTGTTAGGTTACAAGGGCTTGGGGCGGAAAGCAAAGCCTTTTAAGCATTTAGCTTTCCCAACAGCCAATAGACGAACCCGAGTAATGCAATTTCAGCCAGATCAATCGCTTGGGTGGTTCTGCTTGGAGCGCAGGGCAGTACTAGGGTTCCCCGAGACACGCATGCTAAAATCGCTGTTGTCTCCCCCCGCAACTGCGTCGCACGCAGCATGAGCCGCAAGCAGAGATGGATTTTCTTCAGGGTCTGAATCCGCAACAACAAGCCGCTGCCGCGCACGTCGAAGGTCCGCTACTCCTGCTGGCCGGCGCCGGTAGCGGCAAGACGCGCGTGATCACGCATCGCATGGCGCATCTGATGAGCGAGCATCGGGTTCCCGGGCCTTGCATTCTGGCGGTCACCTTTACCAACAAGGCTGCCGATGAGATGCGCTCCCGCGTAAACAATCTTCTGGAGGGGGCCAAAGATGGACCGCTGGTCTCCACCTTCCATTCCTTTTGCGTGCGGTTGCTGCGGCGCGATGGCGGCAGTCTGGCTGAAATCCGCAACGGATTCACGCGTCAATTCACCATCTATGACGCCGACGATCAGGTGGCCGTAATCAAAGCTATTTTCCGCGGCCTCGGCCTGGACGAAAAATTCATGCAGTATCGGGCCGTGTGTTCCTGGATTAGCGCGAAAAAGAGCCGCAAGGAATCGCCCCAAGACGTCTACGGGGCCGCCACCGATCAGCAGACCACCCAGCTCGCCTCCATTTACGAACAGTATGAAGGCCGTCTGCGCCAGGCCAACGCGCTCGATTTTGACGACCTGCTGCTGGAAACGGTACGCCTGTTGGCCCACGACGCTTATCTGCGCTCTCAAATAAACCGGCGTTTCGAATTCGTCATGATCGACGAATATCAGGATACCAATCGCAGCCAGTACGAACTGATGCGCCTGCTCACCGAAGGGCACAAGAACATTTGTGTCGTCGGCGACGAGGATCAATCCATCTATGGCTGGCGCGGCGCCGACATTCGCAACATCCTCGACTTTGAGCATGACTTCCCGAACGCCACCGTGATCCGGCTGGAACAAAATTACCGGTCCACCAAAAACATTCTGGAAGCCGCCAGCGCAGTGGTTGCCAACAACACCGAGCGCAAAGGCAAATGGCTGTGGACTGAATCGGGCGCGGGCGAAAAGATCGGCCGTTTCGAAGCCTTCGATGGCGAGCAAGAGGCGCTGTTCATCGCCGACAGGATCGACAAATTGCTCTCGGCGAATCCGGGCGACCGTGCGGCCGTTCTCTACCGCACCAACTTCCAATCGCGCCAGATCGAAGAGGCGCTGCGCCGCTACAATCGCGATTATGTGGTTCTGGGCGGCTTCAGCTTCTATCAGCGCGCCGAAGTAAAAGATGCGCTGTCGTATCTGAAGGCCGTGATCAGCCCGCAGGATTCCGTCGCGCTGCTCCGCATCATCAACACGCCCGCGCGGGGAATCGGTAAAAGCACCATCGAGCAGATCGAGCAGTTTGGATTGCAGCACGAGTTAAGCGTGTGGTCGGCGATTGGCCGCATGCTGGACGAAAATCTATTTCCAGCGCGCGCCGAATCGGCTCTGCGGACCTTCAAAGGCATGATGGAAGAGCTGGGAACCTCCGCTGGCGAAGGAAAAGTGGATGGCCTGCTGCGGCAAATCCTGGAACGAACCGGCTACGCCCGTATGCTGCAGGCCGACAACGATCCGGAAGCCGAATCGCGCCTCGGCAATTTGAATGAACTGGTGAACGCGGCGTCGGAAGCCGTGGAGCGCGGCGAAGACATTGCGGAATTCCTGGACCACGCGGCTCTCGTCTCCGACACCGACAATCTGGATGAGCGCGCGCCGGTGTCATTGTTGACCCTGCATAATGCCAAGGGTCTCGAATTTCCGATCGTGTTCCTGGCTGGAATGGAAGAAGGACTCTTCCCGCATATTCGCGCGCTCGATTCGAAAGCCGCCATGGAAGAGGAGCGGCGTCTCTGCTATGTCGGCATGACGCGCTCCGAGAAGCGGCTGTTTCTGACCTCCGCGCGCTACCGGCGACGCTTTGGTGGCGGCCAGCAGGAAGGCACCATTCCCTCCCGATTCCTGCGCGAAGTTCCGCCGGCGCTGGTCGAGAACCTTGGCCAATCCCGGCAAACTGTTACGCCGCGAGCCCCGCAAGTGGATCAGCGCAATCTCTACACAGGCAAGACCTTCAACTCGGTGGAGAACATCCAGCAGTTTTTTAACGAGCGTGGCAAGCCGTCTTCGCCAGCACCAACCACCAGCCACCAGCCACCAGCCACGCCCCCAATCGCCAAGCCCGCTCTCCCGCCGCAGACCGTTCGTCCTGCCTCTGGCCGCGTAAGGGGCTTCCGCGCCGGGGCCATGATCCGCCATCCCAAATATGGCCGTGGAACCGTCCTGCGTCGCGAAGGAGATGGCGAGGATGCTAAGCTCACGGTAAGCTTTCCCGGCTACGGTCTGAAGAAGCTGGTGGAAAAGTACGCAGGAATCCAAGAGGATTGAACACTCAAAAAGAATGAACACAAAGTCCATAACTGACAGAGCAGAGCGCAAGAAGATCAAGCGCACAGCCCGCAAGAAAGCGGCCCCCAAGCCGAAGCGGGCATCCGGAGTTGCTCGTGGCTCCATGAAGAAAAAAGTCAGCAAGATGTCCAAGGGCCAGAGGAAGCGCTAGTGAGCTAGCGTTTTCCTCCGATGAACCAGCTCCTTCGCACCAAAAGCATCGACGCTCTGATCGCAGCTTCCGAAGAGCCGGAGCGGCGGCTGAAAAAGTCGCTCGGTGTTTGGAGCTTGATTGCGCTGGGCGTGGGAGCGGTCATCGGATCTGGTATTTTCACGGTCACCGGAACCGCCGCCGCCGGCGAGCATTTCCTGGCCAAATCCATTTTCAAGGCGCCTGTTCTCGATCTGCTGCTGAACGGCGGTAATGCAACGACGATGAGCGGCCGGCTAGGCGCGGGTCCGGCCATCTCGGTGTCCTTCGTCCTGGTAGCCATCGCCTGTGGATTCGCGGCTATCTGTTACGCCGAACTGGCTTCCATGATTCCCATCGCCGGCAGCGCCTACACCTA
>PKZC01000376.1 GCA_003132905.1 Bryobacterales bacterium
GATGCGCTCCAGAAAATCTTCGTCAAACTGGGGCGCCCACTCGCCTGTGGGGTCCATCTGAGCGAATACTGGAACGGCCAATATCGCCGTCAGCAAAAGCAGCTTGGCATTTCGCATCGTCACACACCTCGCGTAGTTTCACATGCTATCACGCGTGCCGAACGAAGGCTTGCTGGAACCCCACTTCCATGAACAGAATCATGACATTGCCGTCCACCAACGAAAAAAGCGCCGGGAACAGGTTTGATNNCCCCGGCGCACTTAGGCTCTTAACGCTGCTGTCCTATTTCGTAAAAGTAAACAGTTCGAACAGGTCGCTGATTGCCGGACTGTTGGTGGGTACGTATAGATCGCTGGGCGAGGTGGTCGGATTCGGGAAATTGTCCCGGCTGCGATTTGTCACCGGCGCCAGACTCCAGTTCCTCTCGATAAACTTGAGGATCGAGACGTGATCCGAATAGTCGTGGGCGATGAGTCCCGCCGTCGTATAAGGGGACACAACGATCAAGGGAATGCGCGTGCCGTCGCCGAAGAAATCCAGCGGCTGAACATAACCGGAGTCATAATAGCCGCCACCTTCGTCAACGGTAATGAAGATCGCGGTGTCCGCCCAGAGAGAGGGGTTGGCCTGCACTGCGTCCACAATCTTCTTGGTGAAGCCTTCGAAAAGATCCAGCTTAGATGACGCCGGATGGCCGTCCACTAATCCGCTGGGCTTGACGAACGAAACCGCCGGCAGCGTTCCGTTTTTGATATCGGCATAAAGATTCAGCGTGTCTTGAATGTGCGCCTTGCGGACCGTCGCGTCGGCCATGATGGAAGTGTCGTACTGGAACGGGTTGCAGATGTTGCAGTACTCGTCGGTGTTCGCGCCGATTGCCCCGTAGTTGAGCTGGTACGGATCGTTCACATAGTTGTTCCACTGATCACCATAATACTTCCACGAAATCTTGGCGCTGATGAGGGAGTCGCCAATGCTCGGCACCGAAGAAGGTGGAATAGTGAATACAGTATTGTTCGGGTTGGTGTCGGTATAGGCATTCTTGCCGTTACCAAAGTAGCCCGGGTTGTAATTATTCAAGATGTAGTAGTGGCCCTTCTCGCAGTTCGGAGTGATCGGCCCAGGCAAAGACTGCAGGTAGGAAATAATCGGCGCAACGCCAGGCTGCGACAGATCCGAGCAGTTGGTATACGATCCGCCACCATAAGAAGGAGAACCATACGACCCTCCGCCGTAACCATCCTCGGTGTACCAGTTGTTCGTTTTGGGGGCCGGATTCGGATTCTCCACCTCATCCACAATGCCCGCGTTCGCTGTTCCCGGATCTACTTCCTGGTTGTGCGGCGGAGCCGCGGCGTGACCTTTGCCATCGCTGAACCAGATCGCATCGCCGTGGCCCAGCATGATGTGGTTTGCGCCGGTGCCACCATTGACGGGTTGATGGTAGTTATCGCTCATTGCGTAGGTATCGGCCAGGCTTTTGAAGTAGGGAACGTCGCCATTTTGCATATTGTAAAATCCCATCGACGTAGACCCTTCACCCGTTGTCTTCGCCGTGGTCGAATATTCCGTGCTGAAGTTCGACGGTTGTGCCAGTCCATTGGTGCCGGCGCCCACAGTCACCTCCACCCAGGGAAACAAGCTGGCATCGCAGCCCGAAGGATTATTCGCTTTGACATGGCTCAGGTTGCAATCCAACTGTTGCCACATCTGGTAAAAGCGATGAACCGGACTCGCAGCGTAGGAGTCGTAAGTGAAGGTTGTTCCGTTCGTCAACTGGAAGGGACCGGGCTTTAATGAAGTGACATCGGTGATTCGAGTGTCCGGGGTCTGGGACGTTAGCCCCGTGCCTCCGGAGATCAAATATTGATAGTAAGTGGGCGACAAACCGTTTTCGGATTGCTCGGCAATAGCCAGACTATCGCCCGGAATGTAGGAGTCGCTGGGACCGCCTACCAGGGGCGCCGGGAGTACGTTGCCCGGAAAGGAACTCTTGGGCGGGTTCAACAGAAATGTATCCGGCACTTCGTCAGTGGCGGCATTCTGCGCCGCTTTCGAAAAACCGGGACCCGGAGTGCCGTTTGCATTGATGATTCCTCTCGACAGTAAGTTCCGGACACTTTGTCCCGCCTTGGGCTTGTAAGTCGCGAAAACGTGGTCAAAGCTGCGGTTTTCACCGATGATCACGATGACGTGCTTAATGGGTGTCTTGGTGTTCGTGTCGTTGGACAATGGCGGCGCAGTCTGCCCGCTCAAAGTACTGCTGACTACGAACTGAAAAAGCGCAATGGACGCCATGCCCACGCGCAGGCCATGCAAAGCGTTTGATGCAGCGTTCGAAAGGGACATTCGATCTCCTTATTAGTGGTGGTTTGCAAGCGGTCTGCAAGCAAACGCAGTCCATAATAGCCGCGCGATTTTCAGATCCAATGTCTTTTCGGTGAATTTAGAATGACGGTTCCACGCGAATCAGGCCCATCATGCCTCCATCCTCGTGTTCCAGAAGATGGCAGTGATACAAGAACGTCCCCACGGTATTCGGGTCGCGAAAATCCATTCGCAATCGGACGCTTGGATACACCAGCATGTTGTCCTTGTAGTAAGGGACGTTCACAGTATCGCGGAGAAACGGCTCACTTACTGGCTTCCCGAGATAATCCAGCAACAGGAAGTGTAACTGGTGGATATGAAAGGCATGCAACTCGTTCGATCGGTTTTCAATAATCCAATCTTCCACGGTTCCCTGCTTCGCCACGATGTCCGGCATGCCCGATTGGGGATCGAAAAGCGCCGGTGTTTTACCGTCGACGGTTATATAAAACTCGGTCGCACTGTTGGGATTATTCGGATCGGTTAATTTCTCGGAGAAATACAATCTTCTAGTACGTACAGGAGCTACATTACCCACCCACGGCAAGCCAGCTGGGCCAAGCGGCTCGGGCGATGCTGTCAGTTTTGAACGCGGTTCCGGCGCATCATCGGAAGTTTTGATCGTCGCGAGGGCGCGGTTCGGATCGTTTTCACCGCCAGGCCCAGTGTCCACGGTGCGCGTTACCAGAAGCGCCTGCACGCCAGCAGGCGGCCCCGTCACAATGAATTCCACTCGCGCCCCTGGCGGCACTCCCAGATGGGTTTGCCAGTCCACAGGATCGCCCGGCAATCCATGCTGGTTAAGCGGAACGCCATCCAGCGCGACCAAGCCAAGTGGTTGCGGTTTGCGATTAAACAGGACCTCCAGATTGAGATACGTAATCGCTGAGGCATTCAATACACGCCACAGTTGCCGCTGCCCAGGCTTCATCGCAATTACGGCCGGCGGATAGTCGGGATAAGGCACCGGCACAAAATTGATCGAAAGGTCTTTGGCAGGCTTGCCAAATCCGGTGCCGTTATTGGCGGCATCGCCATCGCGATCGATCAGCATCTTAGGCAGCACCGGCTCCCACTTGGATGGAGGCGCACTCGGATTGAGTAACTCCTGATCGCGAATAATCAGCACTCGTTCCGGCAATCCCGCCACTTCCTTATTGGCGCGCTCGATCCCTTCCACGATCAGCGCTCCCGACGCTCCACCTAGTACCTGCGCTTTGCTGAATCCATGGATGTGCGGATGGTACCAATACAATCCCGGTGGCTCATCCGCGGGAATGCGAAACCGATATTCGAACGGCGGATCGCGGGGACTGATCGACGTCTTCAAAACATCGTCCTGATGGCAAACCGGAGGAATCGTTAACCCATGGAAGTGCAGATTGGTGGAGGTCGCGGTCATGGCGCCACTCACGCAAGGGTCGCTGCTCTGATCGGCGTGCATGTGAGCGTGACTATGGTTTGCCGGCACGGCAGCGCTGTTGTCGGGAACCGTCAAATCGTTCTTCAAGCGCAGAATGAGAAGATCGCCGGGCTTCAATCTCAGATTGGGCGATTGATTGCCGTTCCCATCGATGTAGCAGTAACGTGTGGATCCATCGGCCTCGGTGGAGTTGCGAATGGTCAGATCCACTTTCAGCACTCCGTCCCGGCTGCGTAAATCTTCGGGTTCGGGCACCGCGCTCCCCGCTGCTGGCCGGCGGCAAGAATCGCTGGGTAATTCGGCGGCGTGCGCCAGGATTGCGGCCCACAGCGCGATGAAGGCCAGTTGTTTCACCGTGCCTAGTGTCTGTGAGCCAGGTAAATATCGGATGAATACAACGTGAAAGCTTGATGACGAGTTTCTACGAGCGCAGCACCGTTGCGATTGCAGTCACTCTTTCATCGAACACGCCATTCACCGACAGCGGTTCCAGCGCCTCTCGCATCGCAGCTTCGAACTCCGGCCTCCGGTCGCCCAGCACCTGCGGCGATGTCGTCGACAAAGAAAGCGCGCGTCCGATGAGATCCCCAATCGTCACCTGATGGCTCTCACTCACTTCGACGTCTTCCGCTTTATGGAATCGCGAACCCCGAAACCACTCCTCGATATTGATGTGATAGCGCGTCTCGTCCGGATCGGACGACCATGCCCGGCGCACTTCATGAAACTTGCCGGTCCAGCCTTGCGCCGCGGCGCTAAACCCCCGGGTGCCACAAATCGCAATCCAGCCATCCGCATCGACAATTCGCTCAAGCACGGCCGTGGCCTTGTCGCGATCAAACCAATGCAGCGCGCGACCAATCGTTACAGCATCAAACTGTCCGATATTCTCGGGAAGATCTTCGATTCGCGCCTGGATGAGGTCGATGTGAACTCCCGCTCTCGCCGCCTCTACGCGCGCGGCCGCCAGCATCTCCGTCTCAATATCGACACCCGTGCACGATTTCACGTAAGGAGCGAATCCGATAGCCAGCGATCCTGGCCCGCATCCAATATCGATCAACCTTTCTGCGCCACTGAGTGCTTCGCGCCGCGCCACCTCTCGAAAAAAGCTAGCGGGATAGGGCTCGCGATATCGGGCGTAAAAAGGAACGGTGGAATCGAAGCGGCCCACTTGTTGTCCATCGGAATTCTAACAGAGCGGACGCTCCGGAGGTTTGGATCGTAACCTATTGTTATTCTTGGCAAGAGGCTTGTCCCATTCTCAAGATTGCTCATATCGACACCGGCAAGGATCTCCGCGGCGGTCAGGACCTGTTGTTGTCGCTGGCGCGAGGATTGAAACAGCGGGGCCATCGCCAGCTGATTGTTTGTCCCGACCGTAGCCCGCTGGCCAAGCGTGCGGCGGACGACCAACAGAACGTCATGCCACTCGCGACTATGGCTGCTTTACGCCGCCGCCTGCGCGACGAGAAATTCGATATCGTGCACGCGCACGACGGTAAGGCGCAAACCATCTCTTTCCTCGCTTCGCTTGGTCTTCCAGTCCGCCGCGTCGCCAGTCGGTTGGTGGCTTTTACGCCACGCCATCCGTTGATTCATCGCTGGAAATACAGCCGAACCTGCCACGGCGTGATCGCGCTCTCGCAATCGGTGCGTCAGGTGCTGTTAGCCGCCGGCGTTCCCGATTCGCACATAGAAGTCATCGTGCCGGGGATCGAAATGCCCCGCGAACTTCCGGACTTCGAAGCGCGCACTCGGGCGCGAGCCCTCTGGGGATACTCCCGCGATGAATTCGTAATCGGACACGCCGCAGCATTCACTCACGAAAAAGGACAGGACGTTGCCTTGGAAGCGGCGTTGCTGCTGGCATCCAGGCTTCCTCGTGCGCGCATGCTCTTGGTAGGCGATGGACCGGAACGGGCGCGGCCTCGCATCGACGAGTTAACACGCGCAGCGTCCGGCATCGCGCAGCTTCCGGGCTTCGTCGAGAATTTGGACGAGTTTTACGCCGCGCTCGACCTCTTCATCATGCCCTCGCGTTCGGAAGCTTGGGGACTAACCGCGTTACGGGCCATGGCATACGGACTGCCCGTCATCGCGAGCAATGTGGGCGGCCTTCCGGAGGCGATCGAGCACAAAAAAAGCGGCTGGCTGGTGCCGCCCGAGTCGCCCGAAGCTCTCGCCGCCGCCATCGTAGAGGCTGCATCGGATCCGGCGCGCCTCTGTGAAGTCGGCCGCCATGCGCGCGAGCGAGCCGCGCAGTTTTCTATCGCGCGTACCGTCGAAAAGACCGAGCAGTTCTACCTGCGCCTGCTGGCCGATGCGACAATAGAGAAATCGTCTGAACCACTCTCATGACATGGACCGCCAAAAATGTTGTGGTCACCGGCGGCGGCGGCTTTATCGGCAGCCACCTGGTGGAACGCCTGCTCGCGCTCGGCGCAAACGTTACGGCCTTCGTTCGCTATAACTCGCGCAACGATCCCGGCTTNNACAAAGAACATACGAATTGTTCCGGGCGATATTCGCGATCCCGAAGCCGTCCGTACCGCACTGGAAGGAGCCGACACCGTGTTTCATCTGGCGGCGCTGATCGGCATCCCCTATTCCTACGTGCATCCCATCGAAGTCTTCCAGGTGAACGCCCAGGGCACGCTGAACGTTTTGGTGGCCGCTCGCGACGCCCAGCTGCGGCGCGTGGTGATCGCATCCACCAGCGAAGTTTACGGGGGTGCGCTCTATGTGCCTATCGATGAGAAGCATCCCAAGCAGCCGCAGTCGCCCTATTCGGCTAGCAAGATTGCCGCGGATGCCATGGCCCTCAGCTTTCACGCTGCGTTTCAACTGCCCGTTACCGTGGTGCGGCCTTTCAACACGTACGGTCCGCGCCAGAGCGACCGTGCGATTATCCCCACCATCATCAGCCAGGCTTTGACGCAGCCCGAAATCACGGTCGGCAATACCACTCCTACGCGAGACTTCACTTACGTCAGCGACACGGTGGACGGTTTTCTTCAGCTCGCCGGTTGCGACGCCGCCGTCGGCCAGGAAGTGAATCTGGGTACCGGAAGCGAGGTTTCGATCGGCGATCTGGTGAAGCGCATCAACGCCATTATCGGCCGCGACCTACCCATTCGGAGAAAAGAAGAACGTGTGCGCCCGCAAACCAGCGAAGTGAATCGGCTGCTGTCCGATAATTCGAAAGCTCGTGAACTGGCTGGCTGGACGCCGCGCGTGACGCTGGATGAAGGAATTCGATTGACAGCGAAATGGGTGGAGGAGCGGCTGGAAATGTACGATCCCAGTTCGTATCGAATCTAATGGAAGCTCTCGGCAAAGCCAAATGAAAGCCATGATCCTGGCCGGCGGCATGGGCACCAGGCTACGGCCGCTGACGTTTTCCATTCCGAAACCGCTGCTACCCGTCGGAGAAAAACCGATCCTGCAGCGGATCATCGAGCAATTGCGCGACGCAGGCATCACCGATCTTGTTCTGGCCACTGGCTATCAGGCGGAGTTGGTCCGCGCGTTTTGCGGCGATGGATCGAAGTTCGGCGTTNNCGTTCACGAACATCAGCCGCTCGGCACAGCCGGTCCGGCCGGAGCATTACGCGACGTGCTCGCGCCCGGCGAACTCCTGCTACTGATGAACGGCGACCTGATTACCGATCTCAACTTCCGCGAGTTCGTCGAATCCAGCCGCGCCAGTGGTTGCGACTTGACGGTGGCCTACGCGAAATACACTTACCGGTCGCCCTACGGAGTTTTGTCCATCTCGGAGGGATCCGTTCAAGGGGTAACTGAGAAACCGGAAACCGATTACGCCATCAGCGCGGGAATCTATTGCCTGAATAACGCTGCGCTCGCTCTCATTCCTTCAGACACGTTCTTCACCATGCCTGAATTGATGACCGCGCTGCTCGCGACCGGCAAGCGCATCCATGCTTATCCGATCACAGGAACATGGATGGGTTTGGAGAGCGTCGAGCACTTCAATGAAGCGGTGCAGAAGCTGCAACAGGAGTAGCGCGACTCTCCCGTTTCGCCTCGGCCTGCCACACCGCAACATAACCGCAGCCCATCGCCACCAGAAACATCGCGAGCACTTCGCTGTTGTTCAAATTCCACGAGTAGAAACCGCTCACCAGCACGCTCACGATCGCGGCCACCGCCGCGTGCAGCACCCAACGCTCGTCTGCTTCAGCAGGCAAACGCCGCAGTGCGCGTGCGAAATCGAAGAGCGCCCATCCGATCATCCACAGCAGCGCCAGCATGGTTGGAATTCCGCGCTCGGCGGCGTATTGCACATAGTCGTTTTCTAAATGGCCGTAGTATTGAGACGCTTGCGGCCGCGGCATATCTGGCCGGATGTAGTTCTGATACTGACGCCACACTTGTTCCGGGCCAACTCCCAGCCACGGATGCGCCTTGATCATCTCCCAACCGATGCGCCGCAGTTCCGCGCGATGACCGTTGGAATCGGTTTGGCCTTGGTGAGGAGCCAGGGCCGAGACCGCGCGCTCGCGAATATCCAAAGGGTTTGCAATCAAAAGACCCGCGATCAACACCGGCACGGCCGCCAGCGCCCATTTCTTCCAAAACCAGATCAAATACACCGCGCCGCACAGCGCCCCTAGCCACATGCTGCGTGTCCATGTGAGTCCGAGAGCAATGCTCACGGGCACGGCCGCAGCAATTAGCCAGCCGACGCCAGAACGATCTCGCGCGAAGAAAACCAGCGCGCCAATCACCAGCAGCGCCATCATCAACTCTCCGCTCAACGTCATCCAGTGCCCCATGAATCCGGTGATGCGGGCATCCACGTAAGACGTATAGAAGTTCTGATGGGCAAGTGCCGCGGCTCGGTACTTTTCAAAGAACTGGTGGAAAGCCCAGGTTGACGAAAGCGTCGCTGCCGCCGCCCATCCCATGGCGATCGCCCGAATCTCCCTGACCGTTTGGATGGCGCTGGTCACCAGAAACAGCATCAAGTAGACGTAGAATTTTCTGACTTGAGGCAGGCCTTCGCGGATGTGGCCCGAGACAAAAAGAGATATCAATGTTCCCAGCACGAACAACGACAACGGCAACCACACTGGGGGCAGACGCCATCGCTTCCTAGTGACGACGAACGCCACCAGCGCCACGGCCATCAGGATCTCAAACACGCGGATGGAGACCAGCGTCGTGACTGCAGCCGCACTTACCAGGTAGAGCAAGGCGTTGTCGCGATGTAACTTCTCCATGGCCGGATGCCCTCATGATACGTTTATTCCAAGCCCACATGAATGACGACGCCGTCCTCGCCGTTGAAGATCTCTCCGTTACTTTGGATGGCGCCGCCGTGCTCAACAATGTCTCTTTCACACTCCGGCCGGGCGAAGCCTTCGCCGTAATTGGCCCCAACGGCGCTGGCAAAACAGTTTTGTTTCGAGCCCTGCTGGGTTTGCTTCCTCACACCGGACTGGTCCAATGGCGTCCGGGCGTAAAGATCGGATATGTTCCACAAAGGTTTGCGGTCGATCGCTCGGCCCCCATCTCGACGATGGAATTTTTTCTGCTCCAATCCCCCAACTTCTGGCGTCCGGCCCGAGCCTTCAACAGCCAGTTGAACGAAGAGCTGAAGTTGATGGGACTTACCCAGGACGTTCTGCGGAAGGGACTGGGCGAATTGTCTGGCGGCGAGACGCAGCGCGTGCTCATCGCATCGGCTTTGTTGCAAAAACCCAGCGTGCTCCTGCTCGATGAACCGACTGCGGCTGTGGACGCAGGCTTCGAAGACACAGTCTACGCGCTTCTCCATCGCGTCCAGGTGGAGCGTGGAACGGCTCTTTTGCTGATTTCGCACGATCTCAGCGTGGTGTATCGCTACGCGCAGCGCGTTTTGTGTCTGAACAAAAGCGTAGTGTGCCAGGGCGCTCCGGTAGACGCCTTGAATCCGCAAGCCCTCGCTACGCTCTACGGCGAGGCCAGTTTTTATCAACATGAACACGGGCCGGCCCATTAATGCCTCCTCTCCCGCACACCTCTTTCTGGATCGCATTGCTGGTCGGCATCGCGTCAGGCAGCGTGGGTCCATTCATCCTCCTTCGCCGCATGGCGTTGGTGGGCGACGCGCTTTCTCATGTCGCGCTTCCCGGCATCGCGCTCGCGTTGATCTACCACTTCGATCCTTTTTACGGCGTGATCGCTTTTTTGATCGCCGCCGCGTTTCTGGTTTTCTGGCTGGAAGGCCGAAGCCGGGTGCCGCCCGATGCCATTGTCGGCCTGTTGTTTACCGCGAGCCTGGCCATCGGAATTCTGATGCTTCCAAATGCCGACGTCATCGAGTCGCTGTTCGGCGCGTTTCCGGCGCTGTCGTGGCCGTTGCTGTTTGCGATCCTGCTCACCGCCTTGGTCTTGTCGGCGCTGTGCTTCGTGCTAGCCAAACGGTTTCTGTTCCTGATTGTTTCGCCCGACCTTGCGCGCGTGCATGGTTTGGGCCGAGGTTACGACTTGGCGCTGCTGCTCATCTTCGCCATGATCGTGGCTCTCGGAATTAAACTTGTGGGAACGCTCTTGATGGGCGCGCTCACTATCATCCCCGCGTCCATCGCGAAGAATCTCGCCCAGAGCATGCGCCGCTACGTAATTCTATCCGCCATCTTCGGTGGAGTCATCTCGGTAGCCGGAGTCTGGCTGGCAGAAAGCTTCCGGTTCCTGCCGGGTCCCTCCATTGTGCTGTTGGGCGTCGGACTGTTCGTGTTAAGCTTGCCGTTCGCGCGCCGGGGCGCGGCGTAGTTCATGATGAACACCATGAGCCAAATTCGCTTCGATGAGGATCTAAGCCGCAAAGTGGAACGGATCTACACCACGCCGGACGTACTGGCGCAGCGTAGGCAGGTACTGCAAAGATTGAATTTGACTCGCGGCGAACACGTGCTGGATATCGGTTCCGGGCCCGGGCTGTTAGCTTACGACATGGCCCTGGCGGTCGGGCCACAGGGCCGCGTTTGTGGCATCGATCTCAGCGCCTCAATGATCGCGATGTCGGCCAAACGCTGTGCCGACCAGCACTGGGTTGAATTTCAGACCGGATCAGTAACGGAACTACCGTATCCGGACGACACCTTTGACGCCGCCGTCTGCACTCAGGTCTACGAATATGTCCCCGATATTCCCGCCGCGCTTTGTGAGTTGCATCGTGTGCTGCGCCCAGGCGGCCGGGCGCTTATCTTAGACACCGATTATGGATCGTTGGTGATTCATACCGAAGACACGCAGCGCATGGCGCGGGTTCTGTCGGAGTGGGACCATCACTTTGTGCATCCGCATCTGCCGCGTACGCTCTCCCGTCAGTTGCGGGATGCGGGCTTCTTGGTGCGGGAACGCGCGGCGTTCCCCATGTTCAATCCGGAATTTGCGGATAATACCTACGCAAAGGGCATGTTGACGATGATGGCTTCGTTCGCTGTTGGACGCAAAGGCATCTCTCAAAGCGAGGCGGACGACTGGTTGGCGGAGTTTTCAACCCTGAACGACCAAGGCCTCTTCTTCTTTAGTCTGAACCGATACTTGTTTGTGGCCGACAAGCAACCAAAGCCAAGGGAGGCATCCAACCAATGACCATCAGCAGACGCAGGATGTTAATGAGCGCGGCAGCGGGCGTACTTCCTCGAATTTTGCGCGCAGCCGATCAAGCCGACCAATCGCGGATGATCGTGCGATCGCCGCGGCCCGAAGATCTCGAAATGCCGCTGGACGGCTTCACCGATTGGCTTACGCCGATCGATCGATTCTTCGTCCGTTGCCACACCTACACGCCCAAAGTGAACCTCAGCGAGTGGAGCCTGAAGATCGACGGTGTAGTGGAACAGCCGATAACACTCGCTATGGACGACTTGAAGAAGTTCCCACGCACGGAACTGGTGGGCGTATTGGAGTGTGCCGGTAACGGACGCAGCTTCTACCGGCCGCGCCTTCCAGGTGCGCAGTGGGATTTCGGCTCGGTGGGAAACGCGCGTTGGACGGGCGTGCGCCTTCGCGACGTTTTACAGAAAGCCGGTCTCAAAACTTCCGCCAAGGAAATTCTGCTGGACGGCGCCGACGTCCCGCTCGGGAAGATGCCAGATTTTCAGCGCACACTCACTACCGCCAAGGCGCTCCATCCCGATACTCTTCTGGCCTACGAAATGAACGGCCAGGCTTTGACAGTAGAGCATGGATTTCCGTTGCGCGTAATTGCGCCCGGATGGGCCGGTGACTCATGGGTGAAATGGCTGCAACATATCGAGGTCCTCGATCACGAATTCGAGGGTTTCTGGATGAAGTCGGCTTACCGGCATCCCGCCCATCCGGTTTCGCCGGGCACTGCCGTGGATCCGGCGGAGATGGTGCCGGTAACCGATTTGAACGTCAAATCTGTGATCGCGGTTCCCGCTGGTTGGGCCAAGCCGGGAGCGGTGCGCATCCAAGGCACGGCATGGTCCAACGCCTCGCCCGTCGCGAAGGTCGATATTTCCACCGATGGCGGCCAGACTTGGAAACCTGCCAAACTTGGCGGCCAGCGAACCAAATACGGTTGGCGCCTCTGGCAATACGATTGGAAACCCGCCGAAGGCCAGTACACGCTTATTTCGCGCGCCACCAATGTGGCCGGGCAGATGCAACCGCTCTCTGAGGAATGGAATCCGAATGGATATCTGTGGAACGTGGCGCAGCCTGTCGCGATAACAATTTCGACCCAGGCTCCTACGCCGCCCGAACCGGAAACGCCAGACGCGGTTTATCCGGATGGATATCAGGCCGCTTGCTTCAGTTGTCATGATGAGCACATGATGCGGCAACAACGCCTCACCGGCGCACAGTGGGATCGCGAGATAAATAAGATGACCGGGTGGGGCGCGCAGGTGAAACCGCAAGATCGTGAAGCGATCCTGAACTACTTGTCCAACCGCTTCAAGCAGTAAGCCAGCGTGCCAAGAGACACTATCTCTTACATCGAGCTGATCTTGATGTAACGCCTTATATCGTCAAGGTTGAGGATTACCCCTGCGACCATGGCAATCACCCCTGCGTACTTTAGAAATTTGCTCATTGCACTCATAAGACCCCCCATGCTTTGAAACGGTTTCTAGTAAATCCACCTCTAAGTCGACCGCCTTCAGTGGAAATGAAACTGCTCCTTAGCCTCAATACGACCATCCGGCGCTGCCGAAAGTGGATAAGACGATAGAACCAATCGAGCATCATCCGTCACCTCGAGTCTTGGTTAAACGCAACCAAGATCAAAACTTGGCGAGGACAGCGAGTCGGTCGCTTTTCGCAGAGTGAAAAGTTGGAATGCTTCGTTCCAGTCCGCTGCCCTCTGAAGCAAATGTAAGGGATCTGTTCCTTCGATAACATCGCGCGACCAAGGTATATTTTGGCAACCAGCTTAGGTAGTTACGACCTTCCTGGTCGCTGGGCGCCCGCCGAGAGCGCCTTGTTCAACGATCAAGTTCAAAAGCAAGATATTGGAACCGGCCATCGCGTTCGATCTGGAGGACCACAGGGTCGCCCGGCTTCATCTCGTTGAGAGTTGATCGAAGCGTATCCAACAAGGCGACCGGCGAGTTGTTCACAGCGTCGATGATATCGCCAGGTTGAAGATCGATGGATTGGGATTGGCTTCCAGCCGTCTTGGCCGCGACAATCAGCCCGTATTCGCGCCGCAGGCCAGGAATCATCCCGGCTACTTCCTTATCAATCTCGACGCATAGGATACCCAAGCGAGCGATGAGATTCTTTTCCGGATGAACCAAACGCTCCAGAATACTGGCCTTATCCTGACGCTCACGAACTACGAGAGCAAACTTCAATTCATCTTGCCCGCGCAGAACTCGCAGTTCTAATTCGTCACCGGCTGCACGGCGATAGATGTGGCTTCTCAGTTGCCCCGCAGAGACTAGTTTTTGGCCATCCAACGAGAGGATTATGTCTCTCCGCTTCAGGCCGACCCGATCGGCCGGACTGTCCGGTACTACATCGGATACGATTACCCCGTGGTCGCGTGCCAATGACAGCCCCTTCGCCATGACGAAAGTGATGTCCTGCGCATAAATTCCAATCTCTCCACGGCTCACGTACCCATTTTTACGGAGCTGGCCGTATACGTCTCGAACTGTATTTGCCGGGATAGCAAACCCCAACCCCTCATTCCCGCCTGACTGCGACACGATAAACGCGTTGAGTCCCGCCAATAGTCCATTCATGGTCACTAAAGCGCCGCCACTGTTGCCGGGATTGATGGAGGCGTCGGTTTGAATGTAGACCTTGGGATTATCGTCGCCCACCGAGCGATCGGGTGAGCTCACGACTCCAAAGGAAACTGAATTGCGCAAACCCATGGGAGCGCCAATGGCGAGAACCAAGTCTCCCTGCCTCAGCCGATCCGAGTTCATGAATTTGAGAGTGGGCAAGCCTTTCTCATCGATCTTTAGCAGCGCGAGATCGGACTCTTGGTCGATGCCGACGATCTTGGCGTCAACAGTCCGGAGGTTGTTGGGATCATCCGAAACCTCATCGGGGAGGGATGCTCGTGTGACCACCACCCTAATTGTTACGGCGCCTTTAATCACATGCGCGTTGGTGACGATATAGCCGTCCGGATCGACGATTACTCCCGATCCAATAGATTTCTCATGCCCCAATAAGCTCACCTGATGTTCGGACTCGGAATCGATCAGTCCGTAGCCGCTAACCAGGACTTGCACGACGGCCGGTGCCACCTGTTGAGACAGGGAACGCATTTGGCCACTCATTTCAAGAAGCGATTCGGGCCCACGCGGAGCCGGAGGAACCTGGTCGCCGAAAAGTCTTCCGGCTGTTGCAGCGAACATCAGCACGAGGGGCAAGGTGATTATTCCGATAACGTAGGATTGCGCTTGCTGGCCGGCGAGTTTGTGCACGAATGCACCTCAGTTTCCCGGAGCGGTGGAGGAAACCGGTAGTGGTCGGAGGGGCCATTCCCCAGAGGTCACCGCTCCGTCATCTGAAAGATACCGCGCTTTGGGTCGCGGTCCCATACCCTGAGGTTGGTATATTGTGACGCTCTGCTTTGGTATTCATCTTTTTTACTCTTTATGTTGAGGAAGGAGCGAAAGACTCGACGGCAGCGCCGGAAGTTGCCTACGCCACCAAAGTTCTACCGGGCCACTCCGTGAAAAAATACCAGGCGCATGCGATATCAATGCGGGCCGCCGCAGGCTACAGTTCCTACAGAATCCCCGTAAGCCGGGTGAGCGTCGCTGTCAAATTCGACACTCCAAGTGGCGCCCGCCCGGCCCCGCACCTACCAGGAACTGAACGTAGCGCGATTCAGGGGTGAGACGTTCCGTGTCGTCGAAGAGCACCGTAACCTGCAGGAACACAGCACGCTGACGATTCCGATCCAGTAATTCCCCAATTCTGGAGCATTTGCAAACGAAAGTACGACGGGCGCAGTCTATCCGGAGTTCCCGTCGGCGCGCCCGTCGCGATTGAGGGATTCAGTCAGTTACAGTTTATGTTTCAACGGCCAAAGTGAACATACCTGAAGTCCAGTAATTTACGTGCCGACGGCTTGGTATGAGGGGGCCTGCTACCTATTTCATGTGCCCTGAATTACCCGAGTACCAGTATGGAACAGCTTCCGAAACGCAGATAAGGTGGAGCTAATGGTCGGGAACCTTCAGAGCATCGGAAAGGAATCGTCTTGAATCATCAACACGTATGGGCTGTCGTTCTGGCTGGCGGCGATGGAACCAGATTGAGATCCCTGACTCAGCTCATTTCTGGCGAAGATCGTCCTAAGCAATTTTGCAACGTCTACGGCGGCAAGACGTTACTCGCGCAAACGCGGGCTCGGTTAGCTCGCGCAATTCACCCCGAACGAACAGCGTTTGTGGTGGTGAAGGCCCACGAGAAGTTTTATAGAAACGAACTGGCGGATGTCGAGCCCCGCCAACTGATAGTCCAACCGGACAACAAGGGGACCACCACTGCGGTGATTTGCAGCCTACTGCGCATAACGGCCCTAGCTGGAGATCCGGTAGTCGCTTTCTTTCCCACCGACCATTACTACTCGAACGAGGCAGGTTTCATCTTTTCCGTCGATCGGGCGGTCAGAGTGGCACAGCATCATTCGGACACCCTGGTGGTTTTAGGCGCAGAAGCTGAACACGCGGAAGTCGATTATGGGTGGATTGAACCGGGAACCCGTTTTGGCTCCCCCTTCACGAATGCACTTCTGCGGGTACGTCGTTTCTGGGAGAAACCGTCGCATCCTACGGCTCAGGCTCTGTTCGCTCGTGGATGTTTATGGAACACGTTCGTGATGGTCGGGCGGGCATCGCTTTTTCTGGCCTTGCTGGGCAATACAATGCCGTCCGGTGTATTGAATGCGTTTATGGCGGCGCGGCCGTATTCGGAGGGCCCCACTCAATTGAAGGATCAGGAACAGTTGTGGTCATCGCTCAGCGCCGGAGATTTCTCACATCAGGTGCTTACACCCAACGCGCAACACCTCGCGGTGCTTCGAGTCGGTGATATTGGCTGGAGCGATCTTGGAACACCGGAGCGCGTGAGAGCAGCAATGGCACGATCCGGGCTTAAGCCTTGGTGGCAGGAAGCAGCGGAACATGAGAATTCTAAAGATTTGGCTAAGACTTCTGCTGGGTAGCAATAGACAGCAACCCGCGCGTCGAGACCTGCAAGGCAATAGGCAGGGTGGGTCTTGTTTTGAAGCCTGGATCTGCGCCTATCGTCAAAGATTGGACAATGACCGCGGGCGGCATCAAGGCTCGTGAACTGATCACTGGCAAGTTGTCTACCTGCGTTTTGCCTCTCAGAATACCGCCAGCCTAGTATTCCGAAAGTTGTCGATCATCGCTAAGCTCGAACTGGACGTTTATGGTGGAAGGACCCAAGGCCCTCTGCTGTTTTACTCATGGAGGTCCCGAATGCTCGCGATGCTGCGCGCTCTACATTCTTTCCTAGCGGATGCTCCCAAGCGGGTTCAGGCGAACCGTCGCCGTGCTCTCCTTTGCACAAAGAGTGATGCCCAGGCGGTGACACCTCGGATCTCCATCGTCGCTCTGGTCGTCAGCGATCACGATCGCGAAGTACTGAATTGCATCTCCAATCGCGAGCCGGTGGACATACACTTCGCCGAATCGCACGTGGACGCCTGGGAGGCTATGAATCGATTGAACTCTCCTGTGATTTTATATGACCGTGATTGGCCCAACGCGGAGTGGCGGACGACAGTTCAGGCTTTAGCCTCCTCGCCTCACCGTTCCTGCGTCATCTTGGCTTCCCGGGTAGCGGACGACTACCTTTGGCAGGAGCTCATACGCTGCGGTGGATACGACCTTTTGGCCAAACCGTTTCGGGCCGACGATGTTGCCCGCGCTCTCAAATTGGCTTTGTCCTATTGGAAAAGTGCAAGCGCAGCCGCCACGCAATAGGAGGTGTGGCTTGTGGCTATCTGAGTGGTTAAAAAAACGGAATACTGCGCTTTCGGAATCTGCTAACAAGCGCTTGAGGATTCTAGCCGTATCAATTTCCCTAGACGACATTTTTCTGTTGGAATATCTGGGCAACCAGCACGGCTGGGAAACGAAGTTCGGAGACTCTCCTCAAGAGGCATTCAAGTTGGCGTGATACGGCAGTTTCGATCTCATCCTATGCGATCGTAATCAGCACGGATATCCCTGGCGAGAGGTCATGGATCGCCTGGCGGCCGGTTCACCGCGAAGCTGCATCCTTCTCGTCTCACCGACGAATGACGACTACCTTTGGTGGGACGTATTACATCACCGGGGCTTTGATGTGTTGATTCGCCCGCTGCGCGAAGAGATGGTTCTGCGCGCAGTCGATACTGCCATACGCTGCCTCTGCCCCATGGTGAGTTGTTCGTCAAACTAGTAGTAAAGCAATACCACCCGCCGTCGTCTATTTCTACCAACTCGGCGTAGCAACCACTTGTTCTTCAGCAGCATCGACCAGATAGAGGCGTTGAAAGGCTATGAAGAAGTCATCGAAAGCAGTTGGAGGCTTCTTCCTGGCTGCGCTGTTATCCAGCCCTGCCTGGGGCTCTTTACCCCCGCAACCCGGAACGGTCAACTACATCGAAGGTCAAGCGGCCATCGGCGCACAAACCCTCACGGAAAAATCCATGGGATCGGCGACAGTTGCGGCCGGCCAATCACTCTCAACGGAGAACGGCAGAGCGGAGATCTTGCTGGCGCCGGGCATCTTTTTAAGAGTCGATAATCATAGTTCCGTGCGGATGGTTTCGCTTGGCTTGGCCGATACGATCGTGACGCTGGAAAAGGGTCGAGCCATGGTCGAAGTTGCGGACATCCGGCCGGAAAATAACGTTCGAATTGGTCAGAGCAACTCAAGCACGCAGTTGCTGAAGGCTGGGTTATATGACTTTGACGCGGATCGCGGCATAATCCGAGTGTTCGACGGAAGGGCCGAGGTTCAAGATGCCGGTCAGCACACTGACCTGAAGAGCGGACAGCAAATAGCCCTCAGCGCCGCGGGAAAGCTGAAGGAGCGGAAATTCGACAAGAAATCGGATATGGACGATTTCTACAGGTGGGCTAGCCTGAGGGCGTCTTATTTGGCAGAGGCTAACGTCGATCAGGCCAGGACGTATGGGGGCGGACGCGGTTGGTCACCAAGCAGCTTTTATGGGAACGGATGGTATTGGGACCCTTCGTTTGACGCCTACACGTTCATTCCGGATGATGGCATCTTCTTCGATCCGTTCGGCTGGGGCTTCTACTCACCATGGGATGCGTATGGAGCTCCGTACTTTGGCTACGGGTTCGGATATGGTGGCTACGGCTACGGCGGTGTCGGCTACCGTCGGCACTTCGGGCCGGGATACCATCCGGGCTACGCTGCCAGTGGCCGCGCTTCCGGGTCCGTTGCACACGCGTACCACGTTCGTGGTGCTAGCGTCGCTGGCTTCGGACGCGGCAGGAGTTTCGGCGGCGGAGGTTTCGGCGGACGTGCCGGCGGTGGCGGATTTAGTCGGGCTGGCGGCGGAGGATTCCATGGAGGTGGCGGCGGCGGATTCCATGGAGGTGGCAGCGGATTCCATGGCGGCGGCGGTGGCGGACACCGCTAGAACTACGAGGCTACACCTTTTCGCACCGCATAAAGAATCAATTCCGGAAGACTATGCAGGTTCAGTTTTTCGTGCAAATTTCTGCGATGCGTTTCGATGGTATACAGGCTGAGATTGAGCACCTGTGCGATCTCTTTATTGGACTTCAACTCGACCAGGAGCTGAAGAATCTCCCGCTCGCGAGACGTCAGCAGGTCATAGCTGTCTTCCGCTCCTCGGGTCCGGATCTCGCGCACGTAATCTTCCATCAGCATCTTGGTGATTTCAGGACTGAAGAAAGTCCTGCCTTCGTACACAGATTGGATCGCATCGATGAGGTCCCCCTCCGCGGAATCCTTCAAGAGATAACCCTTGGCTCCAGCCTTCAGCGCTCTCAGAACATAGCCTTCGTCCGAGTGCATACTGAGAATCACGATTGCGGTATTGGGTAAAGCTGCATTGATGCGCTGAGCGGCTTCGATTCCGCTCAGGTTGGGCATCGCGATGTCCAGGACCGCAACATCCGGCTCGGTTGCTTCGGCTTGTTCCACGGCCTGCCGTCCGTCCGACGCCTCTGCGACCACGCCGAATTCGGGATGACTCTCCAGCAGAAGCCGGAGACCTCGACGCATCACGGTGTGATCGTCAGCCAACAGGATGCGAATTTGTTTCATGGGCGTACGCGCTCGTGTTCTCGTCATGCAAGGGCAATTCCCCGGTGAAGGGCAATTCCACGGACAGTATCGTTCCGCGTTCCGGCTGCGAGTGAATCTTGTATTTCCCTCCAAGGCGGGTAACACGCTCCTGTATCCCGAGCAGTCCCATTCCTTTCGTTTCCTGAACGTCAAAACCCTGCCCGTCATCCTGAATAGTCAGCAACAGGCGATCGGGCTCCTGTCGCACGCGGATACGGACGGTGGTCGCATGCGAATGCCGTGCGCAGTTGTGGAGTGCTTCCTGCACGACACGATAGATGCAAGTCTTGTACTCGTCTGGCAACTCGTCGGAATCGAGTTCCGCCGCGATGGTCACATCCATCGACGTGGTCTTGGAGGATTCCCGGGCTTGCCATTTCAGGGCTGGAATCAATCCAAGATCATCCAACATCGACGGCCGTAGCAAAAGC
This sequence comes from Bryobacterales bacterium, assembly GCA_003132905.1. The sequence goes on from PKZC01000376.1 coordinate 20,045, forward strand.
GCCATATTGCGAACCACTCGGACGGTACTTTCCACCAGGCCTTTGATCGTTTCGACATGGCGGCGTAATTGTTCTTCGGACCGTACCGCGAGCCCAGCCGAAAGATTGCGCAGTTCAATGAGAACCGCCGATAGTGACTGGCCCACTTCGTCATGCAACTCTCGCGACAGAGACCGCCGCTCGGTTTCCTGCGCCTCAACCAAGCGGGCCGAGAGTTCCTTGAGCTGGGTACGCGCTTCCGCCACATCAATATACTGGAGGCGGGCCTGTTCTTCCAGATTCAGGATCTTCCGCATGGTGAACAGAGCTAGAGCCAACCCAAGCGCGAGCGCCGCCATCAGGGTCAGCAGCAGCCGAGTCTGGAAACTCAGCAAGAGAGCGACTACCTGTTGGTTACCGGCATCTAACTGCTGTTCGTTGAGGGCGTCGATGCGGCCAGCGAGTGCTAGCATGTTCTGCCGGCGAGGAAAAACTTCGTCGCGAAGAAAAGCGTACCCAGAACGGCGCCTCTCCGCCGGGTCCCACTGGAATATCGGAGCCAATATTCCCCAATAGTCCATGAGCTCTGCCCGCAAAGCCGAATAGTGTTGGGTTTCTGTTGGTGCGACCTCGTGCCGGTAGGACTCAAGCGCGGATTCCATGTGCCGCCGCACCTCTTCAAGACTGGCTCGATACGCATCGGCTCTGACAGTGTCAGGCTCAAGCAGGTAATCACGGACGTAGGTGCCCGAAACGTAAACATCGGACCGAATGTCGTTTAATACATGGTTTTGCGAAAGATAGCGACGCCTGATTTGATCGTCGCTCCCGCGGAACTGGTGGAGCACGTTCAGGGCATCGATTCCGGCTAGCGCCATAATCGACAGGAGCCCGCCAAATCCAACTGCCAGCGCTAGGCGGGAGTGAAAAAACACGCGGTCTGATGACTTTGCTCGCGAGGCTCTCACCATACGATTGCCTTCATCCTAACCGAGGTCACCCTCCGGCGGAACAATCTACCTGCGTTTTTGTCGAAAAATACCACCCGGCTGGTATATGGTTTGGCACCCCAGGCATCGTATGGTATGGAGGTAAAGGATTCTTGAAGCTCCCGACTAAAGCTGTACCCCATGGGCTACAATCGCGTCCCAACGAAATGACTCAACAAACCGTTTGTTCGTCCGTGGATCTGGAAAGTCTGAAGAGTTTCGACAGCTGCACGATTTCCAACGCCATCGAGCGGCTGAACGTGCGGCTGCGGAACGAGGGTTTCCTCTCGGGCGTGGCGCGCTGCCGCTTTCCGAAGCTTCCGCCGATGGTCGGTTACGCTGCCACGGCGCGAATCCGCACCGCTTCCCCGCCGATGAGCCACCGTTGTTACTACGACCGAATGGATTGGTGGAAGTATGTGGCCTCGGTACCCGCACCCCGGGTCATCGTATTGCGGGATGCCGATCCCGAGCCAGGGTTGGGAGCATTTGTGGGTGAAATTCATGCCGCCATTGCCCACGCGCTGAACTGCGTGGGTTGTATCACGAACGGGGCGGTTCGCGATCTGCCGGCCGTGGAGGCAATGGGCTTTCAACTTTACGCGCGCCGGACCTCCGTTTCCCACGCTTATGCCCACATCATAGAATTCGGCGAGCCGGTTGACGTGGATGGCCTAAAGATTTCGTCAGGCGATTTACTGCATGGCGATCTTCACGGAGTCGTGAATATCCCGCTGTCGTCCGCGACCGAAATTTCCCAGGAAGCCTCGAAAATCCACGCCGAGGAGCGAGAGTTAATTCAGTTCTGCCGCTCTCCGCGCTTCTCTCTTCAAGAACTGGCCGAACGGATTCAGAATATAAATCCCAGTTGCGATTTACCCTGGCGGGGCGCTAAATAGGTCTATGAAGTCAAAGACGCGTGTATTTCTGTTGTTGGGTGTGAGCGCGGCAGCGGCTGGCGTTTTGGCTTCATGCGGCGGTAGCGGAAAAGTTCACGCCAAAGATCCTGGCGAAACGGGCGCAAGTCCGGCCGGCGTCTCCGTGGGTGTCATAAAAGTCATCCGGAAGGATGTGGGACGCACGCTGACGGTCTCTTCCGAGTTGGTGCCCTTCCAGGAAATCGACGTATTCGCCAAAGAATCGGGTTTCGTGAAGGATCTGAACGTCGACTATGGATCGCGCGTGCAGAAGGACCAGGTGCTCGCGACGCTGGAAATTCCCGAGCTGCAATTGCAGGTGAAAGAGGACGATGCCGCGGTCAAGAATGCTACTGCCCAAATTCCGCACGCCCAGGAAGAGTTGAACCGGGTGCAGGCCCAGCAGAAAGTGCTTCAGCTGCAGTACGACCGGCTGAACGGCGTTTCGCAGTCCAAGCCCGGCCTGGTAGCGCAGCAGGAAGTGGACGATTCTCAGGGCAAGGCTCTCGCCTCGTCCGCACAAGTGGAAGCGGCGAAATCGAACCTGCAGTCGGCCGAAAGCGTGCTCGCGGCCTCCGAAGCCAAGCGGGAACATGACCAGGCGCTGTTCGACTACTCCAAAATCACAGCGCCATTCGCTGGTGTGGTGACGCAGCGCTTCGCCAATCTTGGGACGCTGATGCAAGCCGGTACCAGCTCGAGTACGCAAGCGCAGCCGTTGGTCCGGCTCTCCCAGGACGATCTGTACCGGCTGGTGATTCCCGTGCCCGAGTCCTACGTTAAATTCATCCATCTGGGCGATCCAGTCAGTGTAAACGTCCCGTCGCTAAGCAGAACCTTTCCCGGTAAAGTGGCCCGCTTCTCCGTGGATGTTCGCGAAGACACGCGCACCATGCACACAGAAGTGGACGTGCCAAATCCCAGCCGCATTCTGCTTCCCGGATTATACGCGGAAGCCACCATCACGCTCGAAAAGAAAGATGATGCCATCGCGGTCCCCCTTCAAGCGATAGATCAGGACAACAATAAGACCGATGTTGACGTCGTGGATTCATCCGGTAAAATCGAGCGCCGGCAAATCGTGCTCGGCATCCAGACCGCAACCGACGGCGAGGTCCTCTCCGGATTGCAAGAAGGTGAGCTTGTGGTTGTCAGCGATCGCAGCGGTCTGAAAGCAGGACAAACAGTGCAAACCAAGATGATAAACCTGATGCAATATCAGAACTCTGAAGAACAGCACTAGCGCGCAGGAGCCGGTTCCATGCCACGTTTTTCCATTCGCAACCCCTATTTCATTGTGGTCGTTTGCCTGGCGCTCGCGGTCATCGGCATCAACGCGCTTTCACGTATGCCCGTGGATCTGTTTCCGCCTATCAACCTGCCTGAAGTGGTGGTTGCGACCTTTTATAACGGCATGCCTCCCGGAGACATCGAGGTGGACATTACCAATCCACTGGAGCGTTTCTTCACCCAGGCCAGCGGCGTCGATCACATGGAGTCCCGCTCGCTGCTCGGCGTGAGCATCATCAAGGTGTATTTCCAACCCGGGACCAACGCTGATTCGGACGTAACTCAGTTATCGAATCTTGCCCTCGCTGACCTGAAACGCCTGCCACCGGGAACCCTGCCTCCGTTGGTG
>PKZC01000408.1 GCA_003132905.1 Bryobacterales bacterium
CACATTTATGTCGCGCACCCCGAATGAGCTCCGGCACATCACTGATGGCATACGGTCTGCTGCCCATGCTGGAGATGCTATCGCGTTCATACGCGTCTAGAATGCTGGAGGGCGCGGAGCAATAGACGACCTCTCCATGTTTAGTCGGCAGCGACGCCCCAGTGCTTAGATCATGTTCCAGAATCGCGGCGCAATTGAACTGCAGTGTGGCGTTAATCAGGCGTAATGTTACTCTTCCCGAGGATGACATATTCCCGTCAATTTTCCAGGCCGTCTCATTCAGCGATACGCGGTCAAACATCCATCTCAGGATTAGTCCCTCGGCCTTCCGGGGATCATCGTAATCAGGAGAGTTGTGTTTCCCAAACAGATAACCGAGACCCAGTGCGGCCACGAAGATCGTCACCATAACGCTCAGCAACGTGGCCGTGTTCCCTTTCGAGCCGGATTCCGTTGTTGCGCTCGGTGTCGGTTCCCCTGACGCTGACGCGCTCGGCGCCGGTCCTTCCGAGGGTATTGGTTGACGGTCAGAAATGGGGGGGACTTGATTCTGAATTGGAGTACCGGGACGCGGAGGAGCTGCGGGAGCAGATTTCCGCTTGCGCTTCCCCACGTTGGTCAGGCCTCCTGATACACTTTTAGGTGCCGAGAGCTTAGGAAATTAGAGCTCGTATCCTATTGCAAGTCGTATCCGGAGCATCCAGATATCGCTGCAGTCCTCGTACGGCGCGCCCCCGGCGTTGATCAATTCTTACGCCCAGCTGTGAACACCATTTGAACACCGTTAAGACCTTCGCGGAAGTTCGGAATGAAAACTGGCTGTTCTCTATCGCCAGAAAGAGGCCAACAAAAACGCTATGTTCTTTGTTGTCAATCGAAAGCCATTTTGGGAAGCTGGCGTTCTACCACTGAATTACTCCCGCCCACGAAATCCGAAAATCCCCCAAAATTTCTCAGTTCCGGAGGACCCTCGCTCGACCGTAGTTTATCATAACGCCAGCTCCCTAGCATCGCGATAACCATATACACATTGTCATCTTCACGGCTTGTTCTAGAATAGTGTTTCCATGCCGCATAAGCTAACGAACATCCTGACGCGTGTGCCCAGCGATATCGAAATCGCTCAAGCCGCCACGCCCCTTTCCATCGACCAGATCGCGTCCGAGGCTGGTATTCTTCCCGAGGAATTGGATCTGTACGGCAAGACCAAGGCCAAAGTTCATCTCTCCATTCGAGACCGGCTGAAGAATTCGCCAAACGGAAAATACATCGTCGTAACCGCCATCACCCCTACTCCCCTCGGTGAAGGTAAGACCACCACCACCGTTGGCCTCAGCCAGGCGCTGGGCGCGCACTTGGGCAAGAAAGTATTCACGTGCATTCGCCAGCCCAGCCAAGGCCCGACGTTCGGCATCAAAGGCGGCGCGGCGGGCGGCGGCTATAGCCAGATTATTCCGATGGAAGAGTTCAATCTCCATCTCACTGGCGATATTCACGCCATCATCGCGGCGAATAATCTTCTGGCCGCCGCCATTGACGCGCGCATGTTTCATGAGCAAAGCGCCGACGACACCCAGATGTTCGAGCGTCTTTGCCCGCCGGGCAAAGATGGCAGCCGCAAGTTTTCTCCCGTGATGCTGCGCCGTTTGCGTAAGCTGGGCATTTCGAAAACTGATCCCAACGAATTGACGCCGGAAGAACGGAGCCGCTTCGCGCGATTGGACATCGATCCTGAAACCATCACGTGGCGGCGGGTACTCGATACGAACGACCGCATGCTGCGCCAAATCACCATCGGCCAGGGTCCGGAGGAAAAAGGCTTCACCCGCAGCACCGGATTCGATATCGCGGTAGCCAGCGAGATTATGGCAATCCTGGCGCTGGCGACTGATCTTGCCGACATGCGCGACCGGCTGGGCCGCATGGTGATCGGTAGCAACAAGGCAGGCCAACCAATCACCGCCGACGACATCGGTTGCAGCGGCGCACTCACGGTCCTGATGAAGGACACCATCATGCCCAATCTGATGCAGACCATTGAAGGCACGCCCGCGTTTGTCCATGCCGGTCCATTCGCCAACATCGCGCACGGCAANNTCACCGAGGCCGGGTTCGGCGCAGACATGGGCTTTGAAAAGTTTTGCAACATCAAGTGCCGTTATAGCGGATTGAAGCCCGACGCTGCTGTCTTGGTGGCCACCATTCGTGCGTTAAAGATGCATGGCGGCGGCCCGAAAGTGGTCGCGGGAAAGCCGCTTGCCAACGCCTACACCGAAGAGAATATGGAATTGCTCGAAAAGGGCTGTAGCAATCTGATTCGTCTGATCGCAGACGTTCGCTCCTTCGGAATTCCAGTCGTGGTCGGGATCAATCGCTTCAAAGACGATACCGATAACGATNNTGGGCGGAAGGTGGCGCGGGCGCTGTGGATCTCGGCAAAGCGGTGATTGCGGCCTGCGAGAAGCCCGCCAATTTCCATTTTCTCTATTCGCTCGACTTGAGTATTAAGCAGAAGATCGAAAAAATCGTCAAAGAGATATACGGCGGCGCCGGGGTCGAGTATTCGCCCGAAGCTGAGAAGAAGGTCGAACTCTACACGCGGCAGGGCTTCGATAAGCTGCCGATCTGTATGGCGAAGACGCAATACAGCCTGAGCCACGATCCGAACCTGAAGGGCGCGCCGAGCGGATTCACGGTTCCTGTGCGCGACATTCGCGCCAGCGTCGGTGCAGGCTTTCTTTACCCGCTTCTCGGATCGATGGCCACCATGCCCGGTCTTTCCACCAGGCCCGGCTTTTACGATGTCGATCTCGACACAGCCACGGGACGCATCATTGGTCTCTCGTAATCTTGGCTCTCTCGTAATCTTGAATGCCAGACTCGATTTGGACCGCCACGCTTGCATCTTTTCGCGATCGCTTGGCTAGTCTCGAACCCGTGCCGGCGGGAGTCAGCACCGCCGCAGTCAGCGCGATATTCGGACTCGGGTTGTTGACCAAGGTCCTATTGGTCGCAAGCAGACGCAAGGATTTCGCTGGTGATCGGGAGTTAGTGGGCAACTTGCTCGATGACGCGCGCAACAAATCCGAAACCCTGTCGCAGCTTGCCGATGAAGATATTCAGGCGTTCCATCAATATCTCGATTGCTTGCGGCAGAAAAAACCCATTGACGCTGCTATTCGCAAAGCCATCGACGTTCCTCTCCAAGTCGCGCGCATAGCCGCATCCGGCCGGGATCTTTGTGAAGCGGCAACGGGCTTGATTCACGCCGATGTCGCGCCTGATCTTGGAACCGCCGCCGCACTACTTACGGCAGCGGTCCAATCTACTCTACTGACGGTGAAATCCAATCTCCAACAGTTGCCCGATGGAGACCCCTATCGTGTTGAAGTAACTGCCGAGCTTACGCGGCTTTCGCTGCGATTCCGTGCGGATCGATGACGAACTTCTTCGCCACGCCTTTATCGAAATCCTGATAGCCCTGCGGCGCTTTGTCCAGCCCAATGATGGTCGCGTTCACTGCCTTTGCGATATGCACCTTGTCGTGCAGAATAGCCATCATCAGCTGGCGATTGTACTTCAATACCGGGCACTGGCCGGTATGGAACGAATGCGACTTCGCCCATCCAAGTCCAATGCGGATCTGGAGGTTGCCGACCTTCGCGTTGGCATCCACGCCACCCGGATCGCCGGTTACATAGAGACCGGGGATGCCGATCTGCCCGCCAGCGCGTGTGATTTCCATCACCGAGTTGAGAACCGTTGCAGGCTGTTCCTTGCCTGCGTCGTGTCCATGCCCGCGAGCCTCAAACCCCACGCAATCGACGGCCGAATCCACTTCCGGCGTACCGACAATCTGCGCGATTTGATCGGCCAGCGATGCATCTTTCTTCAGATCGATGGTTTCGCAACCGAAGCTCTTGGCTTGCGCCAATCGTTCCGGAATCATGTCGCCGACGATCACCACAGCCGCGCCAAGCAGATGACAGGAAGCCGCGCAAGCCAATCCTACCGGCCCTGCGCCCGCAACATAGACTATCGATCCCGTTCCCACACCCGCCGTGACGGCGCCATGGTATCCGGTCGGGAAAATGTCTGACAGCATGGTCAGATCTGTGATTTTGGTCAGCGCCTTTTGTTTGTCGGGGAACTTGATCAGATTGAAATCGGCGTACGGCACCAAAACGTATTCCGCCTGGCCGCCCACCCATCCGCCCATGTCCACATATCCGTAAGCCGCACCGGGACGCGCCGGATTCACCGTCAAACAGATTCCGGTTCTTCCTTCGCGGCAATTCCGGCAGCGTCCGCAAGCGATATTAAATGGCACGGTTACCAAGTCGCCGATGTTCAAGAACTCGACGTCGCTGCCCTTCTCGATTACCTCGCCGGTGATCTCGTGCCCCAGCACCAAACCCGCCGGCGCAGTCGTCCTGCCGCGCACCATGTGCTGATCGCTACCGCAAATGTTGGTGGTGACGATCTTCAAGATGACGCCGTGATCGATCTTCTTCCCCGCCGGGTTCTGCAATTTCGGGTAGTCGATGGATTGGACCTCGACTTTACCCGGTCCGAGATACACTACACCTCTGTTACTTGCCATTGGAATCTCCTTTCGACTTCTTGGTCAAAAACTGAATGCCTAGAATGCGGCTGCGCCCGCTTCCGCTACGGCATGGTCCTGATCTCCGGAGCCGCCGCTGACGCCGATAGCGCCCACCACCTTTCCGCCTTTCTTCAGCGGAATGCCTCCGGCGAAGATCATGATCTTGCCATTGTTGGACGCGTGGATTCCGTAGAACTGCTGGCCCGGCTGCGAGTGGCCCGCCAAGTCCTTCGTCGCAATGTCAAATGCGCGCGAGGTATACGCTTTCTTCTGGGAAATATCAATACTGCCGAGCCATGCTCCGTCCATGCGGACGTGAGACACTATGTTGCCACCCTCGTCAGCCACAGCAATGTTCATCGGCTGTCCAATTTCCGCAGCCTTCTTCTCCGCCGCGGCAATTACGCGTCGTGCATCTGCCAAACTTACCATCGTCTCTCCTTGTTCTCTATACGTGATGTTGGGATTTTTTGTTTGCCTGATCGGCCTCAGCAATTATACATCAGGCATATCAACAGGACTAGTACATCGTACAGATA
>PKZC01000340.1 GCA_003132905.1 Bryobacterales bacterium
AATTGGGCTCAGTCGGGAACTATTTCCCGTGGGGCGAGGACAAGGGTGGCACGAGTCCGCAGGACACCTGGAACTTCGCGACGTATTGGCGGGATTCGGTCAGCGCGCTGGATTACGCGAATAATCGCTACTACAACAACGCGTATGGCCGCTTCATGACCCCGGACCCGTATCAAGCGAGTGCAAATCCGTCAGCCCCGCAAAGCTGGAATCGCTACTCGTACGTGCTGGGCGATCCTGTGAATGCTAACGATCCAACGGGCAAAGACTGTACCGCGTCGAGCTTTTCTTCGTATGTCTACGGCGGCGACCCGCTCACGATCGAGGATGACGCCTCTACCACCAGCAACGCCGACAATGGCTCGGGTTGCTGGCTGCCCACACCAGAGGGGCCGAGTGGTGTGGCCGACGACGGCGACCCGATCTATTCGACTCAAAACGGTGGGGACGGTACCGATCCCAGCGATGATGGCTCTGGAGATGATGGAACCGCCGATGACGGAGTCTCGGATGATCCCACTCCGGCCCCAGACGTAGGTACTCCTAACGCTGCCTGCTCCGGTGCGTTCATCGGCGCTGGAGCGGCTATCGGGGCGGATATCGGCTGGGCTCTAGGCGGCGGAGCCGGCACGATTGGCGGCGGGGGATTCGGGACAATTGTGGAGCCAGGCGGTGGGACAGTTTTTGGCGCATGGTTGGGCTTTGAACTTGGTTCCACTGGCGGCGCACTAGCGGGTGGATCGGCGGGCAGCGCACTGGGCGGGTTACTTGGGAGTGTTTTCTGCTCTGCGGACCACAAGGCCGGGGCTAGGCAAAGCACCAAACCGAAGCATCAGAAAGGCACAGGTCGCAAGAAGGGATCCCGCGGCCCGTCGACGCATCCCAAGTATCCGCCGAGGAAGAGACCACTCGGATGGACGGGAACGTGGCCTCCTCCCCCCGGTGTACCTTGGCACTAGAGTGAGAATGCAATGTTGAACTCTACTAGCAGGAAAAGAAGTGCGAACGGGATACCGGACAGGAAACATTCTGCCGCGTGGCTCTTCGGTGAAGCTAAGAAGCTCTACAACGCAGGCCATGGGGGCGAGGATTACCGTAGCGGATTTCAACTCTTGAAACGAGCCGCCATGCTTGGTTATGTAGGTGCGCACGAGTGGCTCGGAGCGGTCTACGATTATGGCTTAGGAACCCGGCCGAACCGACACAGGGCGTTCGAACACTACAAAATCGCGGCCGATGCTGGCAGGCCCAATGCGGAATATCACGTTGGAATTTTCTATCATGATGGAATCTCAGTGCCAAGGAACTATCGTCTCGCGGTCTTCTGGCTTCGAAAGGCTGCCAAGCACGGAGACGCCACAGCCATCTATTGGCTAGGCCAGTGCTATCTCCACGGTCGAGGCGTCTCCAAGAACGAGAGAAAGGGCTTCGATCTCGAGCTCGAAGCCGCCGCAAAGCATGTGACTGAGGCTCAATACTCCGTGGGGGTTTGCCTCGAGAACGGCCAGGGCACGTCGGCCGACCCGAAAAGCGCAGTCAAATGGTATGTTAAGGCCGCAAAGAAGGGTTATCCTCTTGCTGCCTATAATCTAGGCCGCCTTTATGAAACCGGCCAAGGCGTCCCGGCCAACGAGCGAAAAGCGAAGGTATGGGCCGACAGGGCGGATGCATTGAGTTCTCCTCATACGGCTAACCGAAGAACAAAGTTGACATAGGCGGCAATGCTGAGGCGGGAAGCCTCAGGCGGAACCCATTGCGGCCTCGCGCAATCGGAAAAGTACTGTGGTTACCGGCGTGGCCCACTCGTATGATCACGCAAGGGGTAGGCAAAAGGAGGAATCGGCATGACCACCCGGGAAGAACTGCACAAACTCATCGACACTCTCGCCGACGATCAGATCGCTGAAGTGCGGCAGTACCTCTACGAGCTGCGAGGCGAGGAATCGGTCAGCGAGGAGACGCTCGCGGCGGTACGCGAAGGCCTGGATGACATCCAGCACGGCCGCGTTATGGATGCCCAGGATACAGGCGCACGCGCGGCGTGTGAAATACGCTCACCTGCTATCCGCCCGTGCGGTGAAAGACCTCGACGGGCTGGATGACAAGACCAAAAAGCGATGCTCGGCAGGATCGAGGAATAAGCCGAGTGCGCCTTATGATCCGAAGTTCTCAATCAAGCTCGCCAACCAGGGCGGACTTCGCAGGTCTCGTGTAGCCGGATGGCGAATCATCTTTCTGGTTGACGAAAAAGCCAAGACACTTTCCCTGGTGACCATCGAGCGCCGCGGCCAAGTCTACAAGCGTTTGTAAAACCTCCCGCTACGCTAAACTCATCTGTAACGCTCCTGTAATCTGCGAGGTATAGAATGCTCCCCATGGACCATCTCGAAATCGAGCGCTCGGCCAGTTCCGTGCCCGACGTTACCATCCTCACCCTGAAAGGCCCGCTCACGCTCGCCACCTTATTCGACTTTCAAACCCTGCTGCGCCAGCCCGATCTGAAGAGCACCATCATCGATTTTTCGGCCGTGCCCTACATGGATTCCGGTGGCTTGGGCGTCCTGCTGAGCCACTGGGCGCACACGCAAAGGCATGGCTCGAAATTCGCCCTGGTCGCCATGTCTGAGAAGGTCCGCGTGATACTTGAGATGACCGGCGTCAGCAAAATCCTGCCTCAGTATCCTACCGCCGCCGATGCGGAACGCGCATTTGCCTCCAACGCAAATTCGTCTTCGGTGGCATCCGTTTAGTCAGGCCGATCCCTATGGACCAAATCCAGATCCAGCCGATGCCTGGCTCCGCACCCGACGTGACCATCCTCGCCTTACAAGGTCCGCTTACGATCGGAACCGTGTTCGAGTTTCAAGCGGCCATACGACAGCCGGATTTGAAGAGCACCATCATCGATTTTTCGGGCGTGCCCTACATGGACTCGGTGGGTTTAGGCGCGTTGCTCAGCCATTGGGCTCACACCCAGAGAATCGGCGTACGCTTCGCCGCGGTTGGGATTTCCGTTCGCGTGCGAGTGCTGCTGGATATGAGCAAGGTCAGCTCCATCCTGCCGTCATTTCCGACCGTCGCCGACGCCGAGCGCGAGTTTGCCCGCGCGTTCCCGATTGCGCCTAGACCGTAAAATATATTGCCTGACCGCTAGCCTCCTGTGCTACCTTAAGAAGTTAAAGTTCTCTATTTCAGTCTCTCCTCGATGAAGGACTACATCGCGTTAACCAAGCCGCGAATCACTTGGCTCATCTTGATGAGCACGGGTGTTGGATACTTTTTCGGTATCCAAAAAGTGCCGGGCTGGCATTTCTGGACGCTGCTCCACACCATCATTGGAACAGGATTGATTGCATCCGGGACCGCCGCGCTCAATCAATGGTATGAGCGCGTAGCTGATGGCAAGATGCGGCGCACGCAGGCTCGTCCGCTGCCATCGGGCCGGCTGGATGCGGGCAAGGCCCTGGTATTCTCCATCGCGATTTCGCTGGCCGGATTCCTGGAATTATGGTTCGGCGCGAACCCGCTCTCAGCGCTGCTCGGGCTCTTCACGCTGCTCACTTATTTGTTCGTCTATACGCCGCTGAAACAGCGCTCGCCGCATTCTACGACATTCGGATCGCTTCCCGGCGCCATGCCTCCGCTTATCGGATTCGCCGCGGCCAGCGGCACGCTCACCTGGGATGCGTGGGCGCTCTTCGCCATCTTGTTCCTGTGGCAATTCCCGCATTTTTACGCCATCGCGTGGATGTATAAAGACGACTATGCCCGCGCCGGCATTCGCATGCTGCCGGTGGTGGAGCCGGACGGGAAGTCCACTGCGCGCCGCATTATGCTGTATTCCATCGCGTTGATCCCCATCAGCCTGATACCGAAGTTTCTTGCGATGGCCGGCAATGTTTATCTGTATGGTGCGATCGCGCTGGGCCTGGTGTTTCTGTACTACGGCATGCGCATCCGCACCGATCGCACGCGGCTGCAGGCGCGGCGTGTGTTGCTCGCGTCGGTCGTATATCTGCCGCTACTGTTCAGCCTGATGTTGTTTGACCGTCCCGCATGAAGCAGTTGGCTGTTCTCGTGTTGGTGTGCGCCCTCGCGGCGTGTTCGCGGCACGCCCCTGCGCTCGAAGTACTCGGCCAGATTCCTCAATTTGAATTGGTGGCGCAAAACGGCCAGCCGTTCCACAGCCAGGTTCTCGCGGGGAAAATCTGGGTGGCCGATTTCATTTACACTACCTGTCCCGGCCCATGCCCGCGCATGACGTCGCAGATGCGGGAAGTGCAGGATGCGGTTTCTAAATTGCCCGACGTGCGGCTGGTGTCGTTCACCGTGGATCCCGCGCAAGACACGCCGCCGGTGCTGGCCGCTTATGCGAAACTGCACGGCGCTTCACCCGCCATTTGGTATTTCCTCACCGGCCCGGTGCCCACGCTGCAGATGCTCGATCGCGATGCGTTCAAACTTGCCGACATCGATGCGACCATGCAGCACAGCACGCGCTTCGTGCTGGTGGATCGCCAAGGGCGCATTCGCGGCTATTACGATACGTCGGACTCGTCGTCGATTCCCAAAGTAATTGCCGATGCTGTCGCGCTAGCGCGGGAACGCACCTGATGGACGTCCATTCGCTCCCGGCGGTGAACGCGACGCTCAACGGCATCGCAGCAGTGTTGTTAGCAATCGGCTACACGTTGATCCGCAAAAAGCGGATCCAGGCGCATAAGCGCGTTATGCTGACGGCGTTTTCAGTGTCAGTGCTGTTCCTGATTTGTTATATCGTCTATCACCTAAACGCCGGCATCGTGTATTACCAGAAGACCGGATTCCTGCGCTACCTCTACCTGACCATCCTGACGACGCATACCATCCTGGCCGTAATCACGCCGGTGCTAGCAATCATCACGCTGCGGCGAGGGCTGCGCATGGACGTGCCGCGCCACCGGGCCATAGCGCGCTGGACGTTTCCAATCTGGATGTATGTGAGTGTTACAGGAGTGATCGTCTACCTTATGTTGTATCGGGGGTAAGAAGCCAGAATTCAGAAGTCAGAATTCAGAATGCGCTGGATGTAGCCCTCGAGGCATTTACTGGCCTCTTCAAGCAAAGACATTGCGGAGTCCGTTTCCTCATAGCCCAGATCCTGAGTGAGAATCAGATAGTAACGGCATTCTTCAAGAGAAGACTGGGCAATATTGAGAAAGCGGGCCTTGTCGGCCTTTCCTCTTCGCTTGAATCCTTCCGCGATGTTAGCCGCGACAGATACTGAGGCACGCCGCAGTTGGTTCGTAAGTCCAAATAGCTCGTGTTTCGGAAATCCGGCCGTCATTTGATAGACGCAGACGACAAATCGGTGCGAGAGCTGCCAAGTGATGAGATCCCGAAAGGTCTGTGCCGGCGCCCGTTCCAAATGAAGTCGTGGGCCGAAAGGCCCCTTCCTCTCTTCTGAATTCTGACTTCTGAATTCTGTATTCTTAACGTGTGCCCTCTCTCACCGCTCGAACGTCTTCCGGCGGCTGCGCCTCCAAACTCAGCCCCACCATTCTCCATCAAGTCCTCGGACGCATCCCGCGCTTTTCGAACGAAAATGTTTTAGTCGGGTTTGACACCTCCGATGACGCGGGCGTCTACAAGCTTTCGCCGGAGATGGCTTTGGTCCAAACCGTCGATTTCTTTTCGCCCATCGTTGACGATCCCTACACATTCGGAGCCATCGCGGCCGCGAATGCTTTGAGCGACGTTTACGCCATGGGCGGCAAGCCAATCTCGGCGCTTTCAGTCCTCGCGTGGCCGGCCAAAGCCGATCTGGATGAGCTGGCCGAAATGCTGAAGGGCGGGGCAGAGAAGATTCAAGAAGCTGATTGCGCTCTGCTGGGCGGGCACAGCGTCGCGGACAACGAAGTGAAGTTCGGATATGCCGTGACGGGGTTGATTCACCCGGACGCCATAAAAACGAACGCGGGCGCGCGGCCGGGTGACGCGTTGATCTTCACCAAGCGCATCGGCACTGGCGTGATCTCGACGGCTTTGAAGCAGGGAATCGCGAAAGAGTCGGACGTGAATGCGGCCATCCAATCCATGTTCAAGCTGAATCGTCAAGCCTGCAAGGCGATGCTTGAGTTCACGGTGCATGGATGCACCGACGTAACGGGCTTCGGGCTGATCGGCCACGCGCGCGAGATGGCGCTGGCAAGCAAGGTGACGCTTGAGATTGAATCCCGCGCGATTCAATTCCTGCCTGGAGCAGTGGAATACGCTCGGTTAGGAGCCATCCCGGGCGGCCTCAAAAACAATCGCGAGTTCGCATCGTCCTGCGTGGAGGGAACGGCGGAGTTCGAAGAACTGCTGTACGATCCGCAGACCTCGGGTGGGCTGCTCATTGCGTTGCCGGAGCATGATGCGGCGTTACTGGAAAAGAAAATGCCCGACGCTTATCGCATCGGGCAGGTGACGGAGCCGAAGACCAAGCCCATTCGCTTGCTCTAGCCGGTTTACTTGGAGTCTTCGGCGGTGATGCCACCCTGTGCGGCGGCGGCGGCCGCTTTCTGAGCCTTCATCTTCTTGGTGTCGAGCGCCTTCTGAACCCACTTGTCGGCGGTGTCCGTGTCGGCCTTGTACTGTTCGGGCGTATCGTCCAGATCCGCCTTCTCGCGGATCAGCAAGTTCATGTAGGCCATGGCATCGTCGTAATTAGGATCGATGTTCAGCGCCTTTTGCAGATTCTTCATGCCATCGTCGATGAGGGCGCCGTACTGGGTCTGCAGATCGGCCTTCACCTTCTTGTCCTTCAGCGGACCAGGCTCTTCGGACTTCATTCCCAGGTCCTGCCGCGCCCTCTGCCAGGCGGCGTACCACTTTATCCAATCAATGACCGCCAAGCTGTAAAAGCCTTCCTTGTTTTGGGGATCGGCCGCGATCAGTTTGAGGTCCCATTCCTTGGATTCATCCAGCTTCTTGATTTTCTGGTCGAGGTCCGGCATGCCTTGTGCCTGCTGGTAGCTCAACGACGCCAGCGAAGCCAGGGCGGTGGTATCCGACGGGTTCTTTTCCAGAACCTTCTGGAACTCCTCTTTGGCTTCCTTGGCGAGCTGTACGTTCTCGGGTGACTCGGCGCCGGGAATGTACTGGCTCATATACGCGGTGGCCAGGTACAAACGGGGCATCGTGTTGTCGGGGTCCAGCTGGACCGCGTTCTTGAAATAATCCACGGCTTCGGTGTAGTGCGCGCCTTTGTAGGCCTGCACGCCGTGGTTGAGGGCATCGCGCGACCTGAGTTTATCGCAGCCCGTCGCAAAGAGAACCAGCAATCCGATTCCCGCTACCAATATTGTGCTCTTCATGACCTTAACCTTGGACAGTCCGAATTCTGAATTCTGGCTTCTGGATTTCAGTTTTAGTTTCCCGCTTCCAGCTTGGGGGTCATCAGACCAACTTTGTCGATCTGCGCACCCTTGGCGATGTCAATCGCGCGAGCCACGGTCTGATACTCCAGATCGGGATCGCCCTTCACGAAGACCACCCGCTCGGCGCGAGTTTTGAAAATCTGCTCGAGCCGCGGACCCAGTTTGTCCATGTCGGTGTCTTCGTTATTAATGTGCATGCTTTTATCTTTGTCGATGACAATCACCACCGTACGATCCTGATCGGGAGGAGGCTGGTTTTTCTTGTCCGGGGGTTCCGGCGCCAACGCTTCCAATCCATGCGGTGTGAGAGGAGTGATGACCATGAAAATGATCAGCAGCACCAGCAGGATGTCGATCATCGGCGTCATGTTGATGTCGCATCGTGGCCCGCCGCCCTTACCACCTACTGCCATTGCCATAATTCGTTACCTCGTTCTTTTCTTAAATCTTGCTAAACAGGTTAAGTCTTACTTCGCTGCTGCGTCGGCCGCCGCCTGCTGTGGCGTCTTGTTCTCGTGTGGCTCTTCCGTGATGAGTCCTATTTCGTTCACTCCGGCCGCCCGCAGGTTATCGACGACATCCTCCACGATGGAATACCTGGCGCGGGCATCGCCAACGATATACACCGTCTTGTCGACTCGGTTGGTAAGCAGATCGCGAACTCTTTCAGGAAGTTGATCCGGCCCCGAGAGTCTCACATTGCCAGGGCTCAAGAACACGCGTCCGTCGCGAGTGATCGAAATCAGGATTGCATCTTCCTTGTCGGCGGCCTGCATGGTAACGGGATTCTTGGTCTTTACCTTATCCACGCTCTGACCTTTGGTGAGCATGGGGGTAATGACCATGAAGATGATGAGCAGCACCAGCATAACGTCCACCATGGGCGTCACGTTGATGTCGGCCACGGGCGGGGCAGCTTTTTTCTTTTCCATTCCAAACTCCTTTCGGTAAAGAGGCGGGGCAGCTTTTCATTAATGAGGCCACGCCCCTTCCGACTTCAACTCGCAGTCACTGCTAAAAACTACTTCGCCGCGGTCGTCGCACGTCCGATGCGCTTCAGGAAATAGTCCAGAAGCTCGGAGCTGGAGTTACCCATCTCCACGTCAAATGCGTCGATGCGGTTGGTGAAGTAGTTGAACGCCCACACCGCGGGGACAGCCACGAACAGACCGATGGCCGTGGTGACCAAGGCTTCCGAAATACCGCCGGCGACTGCACCCAGACCGGTCGCCTTTTGTGTGGCGATGCCCTGGAACGCGTGAATGATGCCGACCACAGTGCCGAACAAGCCCACGAAGGGAGCGGTCGATCCGATGGTCGCCAAGCCGCTGACGCCACGCTTCAGTTCGGCGTGCACGATTGCTTCCGAGCGCTCCAGCGCGCGTTTGGAGGCTTCGATCTCTTCGCCTGAGATTTCCGAGCTCAACTGATGCGCCCGGAATTCCTGTAAGCCAGCCACGACAACCTTGGCCAAATGGCTCTTGTTGTAACGGTCGGCGATCTTGATGGCTTCGTCCAGTTTGCCTTCGCGCAAGGCTCCCGCCACTGCTGGCGCGAACTGGCGCGACTGTTTGCGGGCGCCATTATAGGCGATCGCGCGATCGATCATTACACCAATCGACCAGGCAGACATGAAGAACAGCAGGATGACCACGAGCTTGGCTGCCCATCCCATGTTTTCCCACATCCCGCGCACGTCGAAAGAAGTAGCCTGGTCCTGCAAAAGCATGAACGACCAAACTTGTAATTGTAGAAACATCTGATTCTCCTGCGAGTTGAATTTAAACTTCTATTGGCTCAACGTAAAATTGACTTCAATCGTTGTGACGACTTCCACCGGGTCTCCATTGAGGAGCGTCGGTTTGTACTGCCATTGCGAAACAGCCTGTTTAGCTGCTTCCACCAGCAACGGATGGCCGCTCACCAATTGCAGATTCTGAATCGTGCCGTCCTTGCCGATAATGGCGGTGAAACGGACGACACCTTGGATGCGGGCTTGCTTGGCCAGCGGCGGATACAACGGGGTTACCTTGCGGATCAGGTTGGCTTGTTGCACGTTGCCACCGACACGGATTCGCGACGGGGTGGCCTTCTTCTCCTCTTTTACTGGAGGCGGAGGAGGGGCCGCATTGCCGATCGCTCCGAGGACGCCGCCTAAGACGCCACCAGGCGCGCCGCCGGGAACTCCACCAACCACTCCGCCCACCACGCCCGAACTGGACGGGGGAGGCAGTTCCTCTTCCTTGATGTTGGCAATCTCTTTGGGAATGGTTTTCGGCGCCATCAGCTTGCCGGCGTCAAACTGGCGGGGAATGATCTTCACTATCTTGGGTGGCGCTGGGGGCGGCGGAGGAGGCGGCGGAGGTGGAGGCGGCGGAGCTACTAAGAAGCTGGTTAGCTGAGCTCGCGGTAGCGTGTCCGTGTAAATCAGCGGGATCAGAATCGCGAGTACGATCACCAGCATCTGCCCCGCGAACGATAGGAACACCGACCACGACTTATTCGTTTTCGCGGTGCTTACAAAACTTTGCTCAAACATGCCTCACCTCGTCCCCAAAGTCACATTCTCTGCATGTGCAGAAATCATCATACAAACTCTTGCCGCCTATTTCACCTTGGCGGCGCCTCGTCCCGAGCGATCCTTAGGCGCACCGGACGATTTCGACGTCGCGGCCACCGGAGCCACTGGTTCCTTACGAGGGGCCACTCCCCTCGCGCTCCGCTTCCGTCCCTCCAGGAAATTATGCCAGAAGATCAGGATCGGACTAGCAACGAAAACCGACGAATAAGTACCAACGATGATGCCGCAAGTTAGCGCAAAAGCAAAACCGTTTAGTACTTGACCCCCGAAGAAGAGCAGGGCTAGAGCGGTTAGTAATGTCAGTCCCGAGGTCAGCACGGTGCGGCTCAGGGTCTGGTTTACGCTCTTGTTGATCAGGGGCTCTAATTCTTCGCGGCGCAGAATTTTGAGATTCTCACGAATACGGTCGAAGGTCACGATGGTATCGTTCATCGAGTAACCGACCAGTGTAAGTAACGCCGCCACTACCGTGAGTGTGATCTCTTTATTAAACAGCGAAAATAGCCCTATGGTAATGATCGTGTCGTGAAACACCGCGATCACCGCGGCCGCGCCGTAAATCCATTCGAAGCGGAACCCTATGTAAACCAGCATTGCACCCAAGGCGTAAAGGACAGTGAGAACGGTCTTGCGTTGCAACTCCGCGCCGATCTTAGGCCCTACGGTTTCCGTGCCTACTACGGCCACCGAGTCCGGGTAAGTCTGCGCCTTCAGTACGGTGAGGACCTGCGGTGTGACTCCTGGTACTGAACCGAGTTCGTCCAGATTCTTGATCAGCCCGGAATGCTGCTTCCGGTAGTCCATAATATTGGACGCCAGAGTTTGCAGTTGCTGTTCCGACATGGGGACGCTGGCAGCGGCCAACGCATCGCGCACATGATCGGCCAGCCCGGCGGCGCCGCTGGAGTTGATGTTGTATTTGCCGTTTCCAGGAACCCCAAACGCCGCATCCAGGCTGTCGATCACCTTCTGGCGCGAAGCCTGAAGGGCGGCATCCTGGTTCTGCGCATCAATGCCGATGATGTCCTCTTGCCGGCCGGAAACTTCCTGTACGTCGACGGGAAGCTTGGCGGAAAGCGCGGCGCGGACCTTGTCCACCGGCGGGCGATTTGCAAAACTGACCGTGATCAGCGCCCCACCTCGGAAGTCGATGCCGTAGCGGGGGCCACCCTTGATAGCCAAGCTGATAAGGCCGGCTGCCGTGAGGACGAGGGAGAGGTTGATGAAAAACCACTTCTTGCCGAGAAAGTCGAAGTCTGAGTGCTTAAAAAATTCCATGTCACCAGTCGCAGCGCCAGCATCCGATAAAGTTAGACACCAGCTTGAGGGAAACAGTTCCCGTCTGTAAAAAATCTTCTAAATGTTCATCTCAAATACCGGGGCCCTGTCATATACTGAGGGCCGCTATCTGCCGCTTGCCGGACAGTTCGGCGTCAAAAATGGTCCTGGATACAAAAACGGCTGTAAACAGGTTCGCGACCAAGCCGATCACCAGGGTAACTGCAAAACCCTTTACAGGACCGGTCCCGAAGATGAACAGAAACGCACACGATACCACGGTGGTAACGTGCGTGTCGATAATGGTCAGGAAGGCCTTGGAAAAACCCGCGTCGACGGCGGCCACCACGGCCTTGCCGGCCCGCAGCTCTTCCCGAATACGCTCAAAGATCAGAACATTGCTATCCACGGCCATACCGATGGTAAGAATGATGCCCGCGATGCCGGGCAGGGTCAGAGTGGCGTCGAAATACGCCAGCGCTGCAATCAAAATGACGGCGTTGAGAATGAGTGCCAGGGTCGCATTGATCCCCGAGCGCTTGTAATAGACCAGCATGAACAGAACTACCACCACCACGCCGGCAATGCCAGCAGCGAAACCATCCCGGATGGAATCGGCACCGAGCGACGGACCCACGGTCCGCTCTTCTTCAATGGTGAGCGCGGCTGGAAGCGATCCAGCGCGCAGGTTCAACGCCAGGTCGGCGGCCTGCTCCTGACTGGAGGCGCCGGTGATTCTTCCCGAATCGGTGATTTTGGACTGGATGGTAGCTACTTCGATGGCTATGCCATCCACGACGATGGCCGCCTTCTGGCCGATGTTGGCTTCCGTATAGACACCGAATTTCTTGGCGGCCTGCTGGGTGAGGACGAAATTCGTCTCCCAGCGGTTCAGTTCGCCCGCGGCGGTGCTGGCGTCCCGGATGTCGGTGCCCCGGATCTCGGGGATGCGCGCAACCAGATACCATTCCTGTTGACCGCTGACGGTGGGGGTGGGCACCAGTTTGGTGTTCAAAGGCAGAATCCCCCCTTTTTTGGAAAGCGCGTCTTGCCGGGAGGTGAACGGTCCATCCTTCACCGCGTCCCATTCCAGCTGGGCCTGGGTTTGCAGCAATTGCTTCACGTGGGCCGGATCGTCGACGCCGGGCAACTGGATCAGCAGTTCGGCCTCCGCATCGCTGCGTCCGGTGGTCTGCACCGACGATTCAGCCAGGCCAAGAGCGTTGATCTTGCGCTCGATGGTCGCCATGGTCTGAGTGAGGGTGTCCTGCTTCATCTTGAGCGACTCACTCGGCTTCATCGTGAGTTTATAGTCGGTGGAGTTGAGCGCCGTGGCTACCCAAGCGCCGAACTGATCGTTGACGGTTTTTCGGAACTGACTGGTTTTGTCGGTAGGAACGCCTTTAACGTCGATCTCGATCTTGTCGGATTCCTCGATGCTGTTTGGGTCGTTACGGGTGATATCGCCGGACGGCGTGATGCCATCCTTCAGCAGTTCCTGCTTGAGCGCATCAATCGCACTGTCCGCGGCTGCCTTGAAGGCATCCTGGAGCTGAACCTGCATCACCAGTTGCGTGCCGCCGCTCAAATCGAGCCCCAGGTGGATGTTCTTCTTCCAGTTGGCCAGCAGCTCATCCTTGGACTTAGGAATGCCGATCACGCCATACAGACAGACCAGGATGACGGCAATGATAATGCCGAATCGAATCTTGACATTGCTACTCATGGATTACTTCTCAGCCTTCTTTTCTTCGGTGATCAGGCTTGCCACCCCGCTGCGGGCAATTTGGAGTTTCAAGTTGTCGGGTTTGACGCGCAGGGTCAGCGTATCATCGGGGTTCACGCTGACGATGGTTCCGATGATCCCGCCTGTGGTAAGCACCTGGCTGCCGTTTTCAAGCGTCTTCAGCATCTGTTGTTGCTGCTTCTTTTGCCGCTGCATTGGCATGAATACCAGCAGATAGAAGATGGCGACTAACGCCAGAGGAAGAAGCAGGCCCATCACGGGGCTACTACTTCCCGTGGCTTGTTGGAGCATCAAAAACGCAGACATTGTTATCTTCACGGACGGCTGTTCCGTTTCCGAGTATCACACAAGCAAATCATCATTAGGAAATGAATTCAAGGAGTACAGCGGCGGAACGATCTAAACTGATTCTACCGCCGAATTGCGGACTCTGTCCAAATAAGCCCGAAATCTCCCAAGCAGTATAGCCTGCCTCATTTGGCGCATCATGTCAAGGTAGTACTTCAAATTGTGGATGGTGGCGAGCGTGGAAAACAGCATTTCGCCCGCCTGAAACAGGTGACGCAGGTAGGCCCGCGAGTAGGTACGGCAGGTAATGCAGCGGCAGGCGGCGTCCACGGGACCGGCATCGTCCTTGTACCGGGCTTGCTTGATAATCACTCGTCCAGAAGCCGTAAACAGGCAGCCATTGCGGGCGTTGCGGGATGGCAGCACGCAGTCCATCATATCCACGCCGCGCGCTACGTATTCGGGCAGTTCCTCGGGCATGCCGACGCCCATGACGTAGCGCGGCCGGTCGCGTGGAAGTAACGGCGTCGTTACCTCCGTCATTTCCAGGCTCAGGGACCTCGGTTCGCCGACCGATAAACCGCCAATCGCGTATCCGGGCGCGTTCAGTTCCAGCAGTTCGGATGCGCAGTCGCGGCGCAGGTCTGAGAACATGGAGCCCTGCACGATGGGGAATAGCGCGGAAGCAGAACCGGTTTCCTCTACTCGGCGCTCAAAGTACCGGTACGCAGTTTGCGCCCATCGTACGGTCCTGCGCATGGCTTGATTGGCGGCTTCATGGCTCGCCGGATATTCCAGGCATTCATCGAGCGGCATCAGGATGTCGCTGCCGAGCGCGAACTGGACCTCCACGGTGGACTCGGGTGTAAAAAGATGCGCGTCGCCATCCAGGTGGGAGCGGAACAGAACGCCATCTTCCGAGATTTTGCGCAGGTCGCTCAAGCTGAAGACCTGGAAACCGCCAGAGTCCGTCAGGATGGCCCGCGGCCAGCTCATGAATTGGTGCAAGCCACCGAGCTTGCGGATCAGCTCGTGGCCTGGGCGCAGGAACAAGTGATACGTATTGGCCAGGATGACGTGGGCATCGAGTTCGCCCTCCAGATCCCGCTGCATGACGCCTTTGACGGTGGCCTGCGTGCCGACGGGCATGAAGACGGGAGTTTCGATAACGCCATGCGCGGTGTGGATCCGCCCGGCACGAGCGCCGGTGTCGGGACACTCGGCTTCTAATTCAAATTGCACTATTTCACTGTAAGCAACGGTGGCCCAGATGCGCAGATCTTAACCAAGACGCGCAGATCTTAACCAGCTGCGGAGCGGCTTTCCGGCACTTCCTGCTCGATCGACGCGGCGTGTCCAGCGCCCAAAAACCTTCGCGCCGCTGGATGGAGCACGCGGTTCCACCACATCAGCACGCCGGTCACGAAGAGCACGGGCGGTGCGAATCCCAGAATCACCCACAGCGCTTTGACCGGCCAGCCGCCGAAAGTTCCATAGTGAGCGGCTGAGAATCCACGCAGGATGTTTTGACCGGTGGTCGGTGGGGGGCGGCGAGGTCGCCGGGTCGGCGGCACTGTATAAACGATCTGGGCTGGACGAGGAGGATCGATCGTGGTAAAAATCCCGACGACGGCTCGAAAAGGTTCCGGAAACACGAAATATCCACCCGTCAGCCCCCACATCAAAATCAGCGACACGGTCCAAAAGCCGACCGCGCTGTGCAGATCCCAATTGAACCGCTTCCATCCCACATCGCGGCGGAGGGTCATGCTGCGCCGCCAGCTTGCGATTCCTGGCCACCACACCACCATTCCCGTGACGCACATCATTGCGGTGAGGAATCCGCCAATAGCGTTGGCCTGAAGTCCGCCCGGTCCGAGTAACAGATTGCCATGCAGATCCCCGGCCCAGTGCAAGAAGTGATAATAAATAGTCACGGAAGAACCAATGTCCCGGCCCACGTATGGATCGAAAAGCCGATCCTTATGCCTCCAACCTTTGGCCAACAAGATTTCCGTGGCTTCGGTTGGGAACCGTCCGCGCTCGATCGATCGAACAGTGTATCCAGGGTAGGTGCGCTCGGCAGCCTGCGTCAGTTGCTCGCGCGTCAAAGGCTTTCCGGAAACCTGGACTTTGGTTTTCGTAAACAGCCAATCGTACAAGTCGTTGCGAAAGACCACGGCGCTTCCGCTGAGGCAGACCAGGACAACGTAAACACCCAAGATTAGCCCGGACCAAAGATGAATTTGAAAAATAGCTCGACGCAGCCATACGGTCTGGGGGCGTCGGAGCCAGAGTTGGGCTTGGCTCATTTTGTCCTAGGGAGTTTATACCTTAAATCGATAGCGGTCCGGGTGATGGTTTATTGACGGCCTCTGAGGATTGCCGCCAGGACGCGCGGGCTCCGGTGTCCGTGCATCACTGCGATAACCCAGAGCGGCTTCTCATCCGGTGCGTACGCGATCAGGTATCGGTGAACTGCGACGAAGCGAAGAGGCCGCGAGGTCAGGTCCGCCCGTCTGTGGCCTTGGTGAGGAAAAGACACAAGCCCGCGTATGGCGTCAAGGATGGCCTCTCTAACACGAACGGCCCCTTGCGCACTATCGTTGGCGATGAATTCCCAAATGTCCGTGATGTCTTGAGCCGCGAGGGGATGAAGATCGAATCCCTGCGCCACGGTTATGGTTTCTTCAAACGTTCATCTTCGCGCTGGCGAAGGCTCTCAAAGAATGCTTCGCCAGGAATGGCCTTCACTTTGCCGCTCTTCAAGTCGTCATAACGGCTATCCAGCATTTCGCGCGTTTGCGCAAGCTCGGGAACATATCCGGCCAGAGCGTCCTCGATCAGCTGCTCGATCGGACATCCGGTCTCGATAATCAACTGGTCAATTTTGGCTTGCAGTTCGGGCGCGAAGTGTACTTCCATGGCTTCAGAGTANNGGCGCGAAATGAACTTCCATATCTTCAGGGTACGGGAGAGCCGCTATTGCAGGCAAATTGCTACGTCTTTCGAGCGAAGCCTCCCACCATCACAGGCCCCGGAAAACCAGCCTGATTTCCAACCGGCTTTTCCCGCACACGCTCAACGGGGCAATCCGGCGTCGAAAAGCCGGCCGATCACCGCGTCATACTCGTGCCCAGTCTGGTGATCGTCGACAGCGCAATGTGTACGAACGAAATGTCGAGAATTCGAGTACGGGCGGCCATCAGAGAAATCTCGTCCACGCATTCCTCAACCAACTCCGGCTCGTCGCAAGAGTTGCTCGGTGAACGGATTGAGAATGGATCCTGGGAGCGCCAGCCAACGGCGCTCCCGATCGTTGCGCCCCATCACATACGGCGTCGTGACTGTGAACTGACACGCCTGGGTTACTATTGAATTTCACCATCACACTTAATTTCCAAGGCCATGCGTTTGCAGAGAAGCTCACGCCGGCCTAATGCGAATTTTGAGCTGATCATGACATCGCAATCTAACCGCGATTTGAGCGATCGAATCCAGCCGGTCACACTGCTGATTTGCTATACGCTGGCGGTTTTTGCGTGCTTAACCATCCGGCCGCTCTGGTTGGACGAAGTTCTTCAGTTGATTGTCACCAGTTCGCCATCGATTACAGAAATGAACCGGTTGATTCCCTTCAACATCGGTGCGGTACCGCTGGGATATTTTACGCAGCGCCCCTTCGTCTTGGCCGGCGGCCCCTTCGCCTTCTGGGCACGGCTTCCCTCGGCGTTGTTTAGCGTAGCTTCTTGCTGGTTATTGATTTTGTTGTGTCGCGAGCTGAAGATTTCTCGCTCGACAGGCCTTCTCGCCGCTGGAATCTTTATGGTTATTCCAGCTCAATTCCGCTATGCGACCGAAGGCCGGCCTTATTCGGAAGCTATCTTCTTTATGCTTCTGTCCATGCTTGCAATTGCGAGTTCGGCACGCTCGCTCAGGTCCAGGACCATACTTCTAGCTTTCTTGGCGATGGTGGCGGCATTGTATACCCAGCCGTACGCGGCCTTAGCAGTGTTCGGCCTGTCGGCATGGAATGCGCTCACGGGTTTCCGGGCTAAAGAAGGAATGCGATCGGCGATTCCCTTGGCTTGTCTCTGCGTCGCAGCGCTGCTGTTTCTGCCGTGGTACAGGTTCTCAACGCAGCAGTGGAACGCCAGCATCCAGCGCAGTGGGTACCCGCAGTTTCACTGGACTTCTGCGGTGGCTTTGGATGCCTTTAAAGGGCTTTCGGGAGGCAGCTTTTTGTGTTCGCTGGCGCTGCTGATTTTGGTGGCGATTGGAATCCGATTGAGCCGTGCCGGGGTCCGCGGCTTGTTGTTGTCCAGCGCATTGTGCGTGGTTGTTGGCGTACTGGCGACGGATTCTTTGCGGAATTATTTCTTCGCGGGCCGCCAATTCCTGTTCGCGGTTCCTAGCCTGTCGATTCTCGCCGCTCTGGGGCTGGCAAGTGCGCTGCGAATAAACAAGGTCGTGGGAACAGCGGCTGCAGCTTTTTTTGCGATTACCGCCCTGGCCAATGACGTCACCATGCAATTGAATGCTAAAGAGAACTGGCCGGCGGCGGCAAAACTTCTGGTCGAAGTCGTAAACCAGGGTTACTGCGTTCAGATGGCCGGAGCCGATCAGGGAGGAGTGCAAATGTATAGCGTTTTTCAACCCCCCTTGTTGTCTTCCCTCTGCCGCAACCGTGCGGCTACGCCCCGACTGGCTCTGGTATCGAATCTCGCTACGGCGACGAACACGTTAGAAGCTTCCGAACGGCAACTGCGGAACATGGGATTCACACTCACACGGACCCTGGCTGTGGGCGGCACAACGATCGAAATGGATGTCCGTTAAAGAGCCCCGGCGCCCATGGTCGCGTGGCGGCGAAATGGCAAGCCTGGGGTACCATGAGAGTTCTAACTTCATGGCCCTCCGTTTCTATAACACTCTCACCCAGCAAGTTGAGCCTTTTCAGCCGCTGGAAGGCAACACCGTGCGCATGTACACCTGTGGACCCACGGTGTACAATTACGCGCACATCGGCAACTTGCGGACGTTCACGTTCGAGGATATTTTGCGGCGCTGGCTGCTCTATCGCGGTTACAAAATGGACCACGTCATGAACATCACCGACGTGGACGACAAGATCATTCGCAACGCCGCGGCAGAAGGCAAGACGCTGGCCGAGTATACGGCCAAATTCACGGAAGCGTTTCTCGAAGACACCGCAGCGCTCCGTCTGCAGCGCCCCGAACGGATGGTGAAAGCCACCGAGCACATCCCGGAAATGGTGGACGCTATCGAGAAGCTGGCCGAGCGCGGCTTCACCTACAATAGCGACGGCTCGGTTTATTACCGCATTTCCAAGTTTCCCGGATACGGGAAGCTTTCGCACAACGATTTCACCGGCATCCGCGCCGGCGCGCGTGTGGACGTGGACGAATACGACAAAACGGACGCGCGCGATTTTGTTTTATGGAAAGCGCCCAAGGAGGGCGAAGTGTTCTGGGAGAGCGAGATCGGTCCGGGACGTCCTGGCTGGCATATCGAATGCTCCGCGATGGCCATGAAGTATCTGGGAGACACGCTCGACATCCACGCAGGCGGCGTAGATCTGATCTTTCCGCATCACGAAAACGAAATCGCACAGTCGGAAGCCATCACATCAAAGCCGTTCGCGCGCTTCTGGCTGCATTCGGAATTTCTGAATGTCGAATCGCAGAAGATGGCGAAATCGGCGGGCAATTTCTTTACCCTGCGCGACCTGCAGAAGGAAGGCTATCAACCGGAAGTGGTCCGATATCTGCTGGCATCGGTGCCGTATCGCAAGAAGCTCAACTTCACCTTCGATGGCTTAAAGGCGGCGGCCACGGCGATCGACCGGCTGCGTAATTTCAAGCTGCGCCTGGAGACTGACAAATATCCCGAAGGCGCCAACGAAAAAATCCTGGAGCGGACTCAAGCGGCGGCTCACCAGTTCGAAGAGAGCCTGGATGACGACCTGAACACTGCCGAAGCGCTAGCCGCGCTCTTTGAATTTGTACGCGACGCCAATACTGCTATGGACGCGGGCCAGTTTCGCGAGGGCAACACCGCCCCGGCGCTCGATTTGCTCGACCGGTTCGATCGCATTTTCGCGGTGCTAGAGCCGACGCAAGCTGCCGGCGGCCTTTCGGACGTACGTGTCGAGGAACTTGTCCAGGAACGAGCCGCCGCCAAGAAGGCGCGCAACTTCTCGCGATCCGACCAAATCCGCCAAGAGCTGCTCGACGCCGGGATCGTCTTGGAGGACACTAAAGAAGGAGCGCGCTGGAAGAGGAAGTGAGGTCGTGATCGCATGAAAACTGAAACGAAAGTCGTACACGCAGGCGACCGCAAGAGAAACCCCGACGCCCCGGGAGCTTTTGTTCCCTCGTCAACGCCCATTTACACCGCTACCACCTACTTATACGAAGACACCGCCAAGCTGGACCGCGTGCTCGGCCGCGAAGAGCCGGGATTCTGCTATGGCCGCTATGACAACCCCACGCGAACGGGCCTGGAAGAGCTGCTGACCGAGCTCGAATCGGGACATAGCTCCCACGTGTGTTCTTCGGGCATGATGGCGA
This sequence comes from Bryobacterales bacterium, assembly GCA_003132905.1. Next base: position 19,888 of record PKZC01000340.1, read on the forward strand.
TTCACGTGGCGTTGCTCGCGGCGCTTACCGATCGTCGTAAGTCGGTGCTGGCTGCGAACGCGCTTTATGGCGCGACCACGACATTGCTCACTCAGGTGCTGGAGCCGATGGGCGTGTCGGTGAATTTCGTCGACGTTTGCGATCTCGCGGCGCTGGATCACAAGATCAATGAAACGAAGCCCGGGTGCATCGTGATGGAGACGATTTCAAATCCATTGCTGCGCGTGGGCGATCTGGATCTCATCGCGGAGTTGGCGGCCGAGGCCGGAGCGGCTTTAGTGGTAGACAATACTTTCGCCACGCCCCTGCTGATCCGCCCCATTGAACACGGCGCGAATTTTTCGGTTCACAGCTTGACGAAGTTCTTAGCCGGACATGGCGATGTTCTTGGTGGCGTGGTGGTAACCGATGAGGCGCACTCCGATATCGTGCGCACTCTGTCGCGCACTTTGGGCCCCGTGCTCGGCCCATTCGAAAGCTATCTCACGATGCGCGGCATCAAGACCTTCGCGCTACGTATGGAGCGCCAGTGCGCTAATGCCTGTCGCATTGCGACGTGGCTGCAATCGCATCCCCGCGTTGCGCGCGTCCACTATTTAGCCGATCAGAATCATCCCGATGCCGCCGTCATCCGCCGCCTGCTGCCCGAAGGGCTGTACGGCGCGCTGGTCCCATTCGAAATCAAGGACGCGACTAAAGAAGACGTATTCCGCTTTATGGACAAATTGAAGCTGGTTGTGCGCGGAACCTCGCTAGGCGATGTTCACAGCCTGCTGCTTTACCCGGCCATAGCGTCGCATCGCGAAATCGCGCCCAAACAGCGCGAACGGATGGGCATCGGCGATGGCCTGGTGCGGTTGTGCGCGGGCATCGAAGCGGTGGAAGATATCATCGCCGACCTCGATCAAGCGCTGAGTTAAGAATTATAGCCGCAGATGAACACGGATAAACGCAGATTAAGAGCCTCGAAGCGCGACTTGCAGTCAAGTTTGTGCCCATCCGTGTTAATCGGTGTTCATCTGTGGCCAAAATGTTAGCCGCAGATTACGTTAATTTCCGCTGGATTGAATCTGCACCAGCGGCTCATGCTCCGTAGTCGGCGGCGCAGTGCTGGCAATGGTCTGTGGATCGCGCCAGAAATCGAAATACGAAATCTGCCGCACGCAGGAAATAGTACACATCGGTGCGCAGCTCTTTTCGGTCAGGTATTCGCGCCGAATATCGTCCACCGTGTACTCAGCAAGCGGTTTGGCCGGATAGCCGCGCTGCTGCGAGCAGTAGTGCACCAGGCCGTCTTCGCAAATATACAGGTACCGTGAGCCCGCCCGGCAGCGCCAATGGCTGGGACGTCCATTCGCGATATCGTCCTGATAGTAATTGATCTGCGAAAAGTTCTTCTTCTCGAAGTTCTTCATCGCCAGGAACACCTTGCGCTCGCGTTCCCCAATGGGCCGCAGTTGGCCGCTCGAATCGTGAATGATTCCCACTGTCGAAGTAAATCCCAACTCGATGGCGCGTTTTCCCACCACCAGCGCATCTTCGGGATTGTGAATGCCGCCGCCCAACACCGAATTGATGTTCACATGAAACAACGCGTATTCGGATAGAATCTGCAGCTTCTTGTCCAGCACTTTCAGGCTCTTCTTGGACACGTCGTCCGGCAAGACATTGTCGATGCTGATTTGCATGTGATCGAGCCCGGCATCGTTCAATTGATTCACGCGCTGCGGTGTCAGAAGATAGCCGTTGGTGATCATCCCAGCCAACATGCCGCGCCTGCGCACGTGCGCAATCAACTGGTCCAGCTCGGGATGTAGCAGCGGTTCACCGCCGCTGAAGGTCACGATCGACGTCCCCAGGTCAGCCAGTTGATCCAGACGCTGGGTCATGGTCTCGACTGCTACGGGCTTCGAAAAATCGTCGTACTCGTTACAGTAAGTGCACGATAAATTGCACCGGCGGATGGGGATGATGTGCGCCATCACGGGGTGATCCGTCGACGCTGCTCCGCGCACGATCATGCTCAGTTCCCGCGCCCGGCGATTCAGCGCCCGAAGGTCCCTGCGAGATTTGAATCCCCAATAAGCCATGAAAGCTTATTCCCATTGAATCATACTGCTGCAAGAACAGCATGGATTTCGAATCGAACGGGGCGGCATCCCTTCTCAACTGCGTTTTGGCGCAGGGACGTGCGCCTGGCCATTCTGAATTCTGTATTCTGACTTCTGAATTCTTTTCTGTAACCGAAGTCGCTACGCCGGACACCTAACATTATGTAGCATGATATGCTGAGAGCGCTGGAAAACCTGTAGTGCCCCGATCCGATGTTTGAGTTTCTTTTTAAGTATCCACCTACGGTCTTCGCCAAAGGCAGCTTCGTGCTGCTCAGCCAGTGGCCCGTGTGGACTCTGGCGGCACTCCTGCTGATCGCCGCCGCCGGGCTGGGGTGGGTAATCTGGAGCCGCCGTCGTGTGATCGCACCCACCATGCGCGGCCCACGCACAGCTGTGGTCTGGATTCTCCAGAGTTTGCTGGTCTGCCTGTTGCTGTTCCTGCTGTGGCAGCCGGCGTTGAGCATAGCCACTTTACGCCCGCAGCAAAACATCGTGGCGGTGGTCATCGACGACAGCAAAAGCATGTCGACCACCGAAGACGGCCACACCCGTAAAGATCAATTACTCGCTACGCTTAACGGAGGTCTGCTCAATAGCTTAAAGAGTAAATTTCAAGTGCGACTTTACCGGCTGGGCGATCATCTGGAACGCATTGAAAATGTCGACAAGCTCAACGCCGCAGCGCCCGCCACCCACATCGGCGACGGTCTGAAGGATGTGCTGGCCGATTCGGCCACTTTGCCCATCGGCGCAGTGGTTCTGATGAGCGACGGAGCCGATAACAGCGGCGGCATTGACCTGGACACCATCTCCGATATCAAGCGCCAGCGGATTCCCATTCACACGGTCGGTTTCGGCCGCGAACGAATGGCGCACGACATCGAAGTCACCGATGTCCAGATGGCGGCGCGCTCGCTTGCAAAGTCGCGCTTAGAAGCTCAGGTCACTTTTCACCAGTGGGGCCTGAAGGGTGAAAAAGCGCGGCTGGTAGTACGCGACGCGGGGAAGATCTTAACGTCTCGCGATATCGTCCTGCATGGGGACGGCGCTGCGCAAACCGAAACCGTGTTGTTCAACGCCGGGGATGCCGGAGTGAAGAACCTGCAATTCTCCATTGACGCCTTGCCCGACGAGGACAACAAGAACAACAACGCACTGACGCGCGTTCTTTATGTGGACAACGCCAAGCCCCGCATCCTCTACATGGAAGGCGAGCCGCGTTGGGACTACAAGTTCATCCGCCGCGCCGTGGAAGACGACAAGAACATCGACCTGTATTGTGTGGTCCGCACCACGCAGAACAAGCTCTACACCCAAGTGCCCACCGATGCGCCCAGCGGCGAGTTGAAGGACGGGTTCCCCACCAAAGTGGACGATCTGTTCAACTATCAAGGCATTATTCTTGGAACGATAGAGTCCAACTATTTCACCCCCGCGCAGCAGGATTTGATCCAGCAATTCGTCGATCGGCGCGGCGGCGGTCTGTTGTTCCTGGGTGGACGGGCGTCACTCGCCGACGGTGGCTACGAAAAGGAACCGTTTGCCGACCTGTTGCCGGTTCGCTTGCCGGATCATAAGAACACATTCCATCGCGATCCCGCCACGGCAGAACTGACGCCCGCAGGCCGCGACAGCCTGATCACGCGCATTGAAGACAATCCTGATACTAATATGGAGCGCTGGAAGAAGCTGCCTTATCTAATGGACTTTCAGGAAGCCGGCCAGCCCAAGCCGGGCGCGCTGGTGCTGGCGGACATGACCGCCTCAGGCCACAAGCTGCCGCTGTTGATCACGCAAAAATATGGCCGAGGGCGCACTGCCGTATTCGCCACCGGCGGCGATTGGCGCTGGCAGATGCTGCAGCCGGTACAGGACATGAGCCATGAGGTATTCTGGAGGCAATTGATGCGTTGGCTGGTGAGCGACACGCCTAACCGCGTGGTCACTTCCGTCACACGCCCTGTTCTATACGACGACGGCCGCGTGCACCTGCGCGCCGAGATTCGCGACACCAATTTCCTGCCCACCAGCGATGCCACCATCCAGGCCCGCATCGTCGGTCCCGATGGCAGCGCCCAAAGCGTCGATCTGCATCCCGATTCATTGGAGCAAGGCGTCTACTCCGCCGACTGGGACGCCGCGAAAGCCGGATCGTACGTGGCCGAAGTAACCGCCGCGCGCAAGCAGCAGGAGCTTGGACGCGACGTCATCACCTTCCGCCGCGAGGACGGCGTAGCCGAAAATTTCCATCTGGAACAAAATCGCGATCTGCTTGAAAAACTTTCTTCGCAAACCGGCGGCAAGTATTATCATCCGAATGAAGTCAGCCGGCTGGGCGAAGACATTTCGTATTCCGACGCTGGCATCACGGTTCGAGAAACGAGAGATTTGTGGGACATGCCCATCGTGTTCTTCCTGGTATTGCTGCTGTGCTGCACCGAGTGGATATTACGCCGAAAGTGGGGCGTGGTATGAGGAAGCTTCCGCTTCTCTTGGCTGCTGTGTTGGCTGTGACTTCGCTGCGAGCATCCACATTCTACGTGACCGTCGCCGGCCTCGGCGGTGAGCCCGATTACGAACAGCGCTTCGCATCGCAGGCACAAGAAATCGACAAGCTGCTGCACGCTTCGAGCGGAGACGCCAAAGTAACCACGCTTTATGGTCCGCAAGCGACCAAAGCGAACATCCAGAACACGCTCGCGCAAGTGGCGCGCGATGCCAAGCCGAACGACGCGTTTGTATTAATGCTGATCGGCCACGGCAGCTTCGACGGTTACGAGTACAAAATCAATCTCCCTGGTCCCGATCTTTCGGGCGTCGAGCTGGGCGCGCTGCTCGATCGCATCGGATGCACGCGGCAGTTAGTCGTCAACATGACGAGTGCGAGCGGTGGTTCGCGCGCGGCCTTGGAGAAGGCAAATCGCGTGGTCATCACGGCGACGAAGAGCGGTAATGAGAAGAACGCCACTGTATTCGCCCGCTTCTGGGTGGAGGCGCTGCGCGATCCATCCGCCGACACCGACAAGAACGAAACCGTATCGGCGCTCGAAGCGTTCATTTACGCCGACAGCAAAACAGCGCAGTTCTACGACACGCAAAAACGCCTGGCCACCGAGCATCCCATTTTGGAAGACACCGGGCAAGGCGACGGCGAGCGCAAGCCATCCCCCGAGAATGGTGAAGGCCTGAAAGCGGCGCAGTTCGCGTTATTGCGGATTGGCACCGCGCAAGTTGCCGCCAGCACTCCCGAAAAGAAAGCGCTGCTTGAGAAGCGCGACGCGCTGGAAGAGCAAATCGACAAACTGAAATATGAAAAGGCTGCCATGGCGGCCGACGATTACAAGAAGAAACTGCAGGACCTGCTCATCCAGTTGGCGAAGACGCAAGCGGAGTTGGATAAATGAAGCTGCTGGCGGCTCTGCTCATCACCATACCGTTGGCAGCGCAAACGCCCGCCGCGTTGGAAGAATGCCGCGGCCTGAAGCATCACGGCAAACTCGCAGAAGCCCAGACCTGCTACGCCAAGCTGGCCGAAAGTTCCAATCCGTATCTTCGCGCCGAAGGGCTTTGGGGCATCGAACGTTATGAGGATGCCAACAATCAGTTCCGCGATCTGGTCAAGCAATATCCCAAGAACGCCGATTATCGCGTCCGCTGGGGCCACCTGTTTTTTGAGCGCTTCAACAATGAAGAAGCTCACGCCCTGTTTGCAGAGGCCCTGAAGATCGACGACAAGAACGCGCCCGCGCATCTCGGAATAGCGCAGGTAGAAACGGAAGGTTTCAGCCAGGACGCGGTGAAGGAAGCACAGAAAGCCGCCGACCTGGATCCGAAACTTTACCAAGCCCACGAGCAGCTGGCCTACTTGGCTCTCGAAGACAACGACGAAGATACCGCTGCCAAGCAGGCCGACTTGGCGCTTGCAATCTCAGGCGAAGCGCTGGACGCGATGGCGATTCATCTGGCTATCGACTCGCTGCATGACAAAAAAGATTCACCCTGGTCCGATCGCCTCCTCAAAGTAAATCCGGCGTACGGCGACGCTTATTCCACAGTGGGACATTTCTATGTCATCAACCGGCGCTATCAAGAGGGCATTCAAGCCTACCGTAGAGCGCTGGAGCTGAATCCGCGTCTATGGGAAGCGCGAGCGCAACTGGGCGTCAATCTGATGCGTCTGGGCAACGAAACCGAAGCCCGCCAGCAATTGGAAGAATGCTACAACGCCAACTACAAGAGTTACGAGACCGTAAATTCTCTGCGCCTGCTTGACAAGTACAAAGACTTCGTCACTTACAAAACGCCCACTACCATTATTCGCCTGCATAAGAAAGAAGCCGAGCTGTTGCGTCCCTATGTTGAGGCCGAACTGAAGCGCGACATCGCGGATTACAGCGAAAAGTATCACATGACGTTGAAAGGGCCGGTGCAGGTGGAAGTTTATCCGGACCACGAAGACTTCGCCGTTCGCACCATGGGCATGCCGGGCCTGGGCGCGCTGGGTGTCACTTTCGATGCGGTAATCGCCATGGACAGCCCATCCGGCCGCCCCCCGGGCAGCTTTCATTGGGCCAGCACCTTGCGCCATGAGATGAGCCATGTCTTCGTGCTTGAAGCCACCGGTAGCCGCGTTCCGCGCTGGTTTACCGAGGGCTTGGCCGTATATGAAGAGACCGCCGGCGCGCCCGACTGGGGCGACCGTCTAGATCCCGAGGCCATCCACGCCATCCAGAAAAAGATGCTGCTGCCGGTGGCCGAGCTCGATCGCGGATTCATCCGGCCCACCTATCCATCGCAAGTGATCGTGTCGTACTTCCAGGGCGGCAAGATCTGCAGCTATATCGCCGAGAAGTGGGGTTACGCAAAGCTACTGGACATGATCCAGTCGTTCGCCAAGCTCGAATCCACGCCCGAGGTGTTTCAAAAGGATCTGGGAATTTCGACCACCGATTTCGACAAGCAGTTTCTGGCCTGGCTGGACGCGCAAACCAAAGTGACCACCGATCATTTCGATGAATGGCGCGAAAAACTCAAGATCATAGTGGGGGACGAGCGCGGCAAGGAATACGACGACGTGATTCGCATCGGCAACTCCATCCGCGATTGGTATCCCGATTATGTCGAAACGGGCAGCGTCTATGAGATGCTGGCCGACGCGTACACCGCCAAAGGCGACAAGGATAACGCCCGCAAGCAGCTCGAAAAATACAATGAGGTGGGCGGACGCGATCCGAAGCTGGTGGAGCGCCTGGCCACGCTCGAAGAAGAGGCCGGCCAACCCCAGAAAGCCGCCGCGGCTCTCGATCGTCTAAACTACATTTATCCTGAGGATCAGGAGTTACACAAGCGATTGGGCGATTTATGGCTCGCACAAAACAACGTGCCCGGCGCGATTCGCGAGTATCAGGCATTACTCGCGCTGAAACCGCTGGATCAAGCGACGTCGCATTACCAGTTGGCCGAAGCTCTTCGCAAAGCCAACCGCCTGGATCAGGCGCGCGACGAAGTGCTGCTTGCTCTGGAGGCCGCGCCCGGATTTAAGCCGGCCCAAAAATTACTTCTCGAGATTGCGAAATAATCAAACATGTCCACCTCAACCATAGCGATCGCTGATTCAGCGGAATTGAAGGAACGAATCGACCGTTTCCAGGAAATCCAGCGCAGCATCGTGCGCGAGGTCCGCAAGATCATTGTCGGACAGGACGAGGTCATCGAACAGGTGATGATCTCTTTGTTCGTGGGTGGCCACTGCTTGATCACCGGTCTGCCTGGAACGGCCAAGACCCTGCTGGTGAGAACCCTGGCACAAACACTTGGCTTGGTGTTCAAGCGCATTCAGTTCACGCCAGACTTGATGCCCTCCGACATCACCGGCACCGATATCATCGAAGAAGAGCCAGGCACAGGCCGTCGCACCTGGACCTTCGTGCCCGGACCGATTTTTTCCAACATTCTGCTGGCCGACGAAATCAACCGCACGCCTCCCAAGACGCAATCGGCGCTGCTCGAAGCCA
>PKZC01000439.1 GCA_003132905.1 Bryobacterales bacterium
ACGCCCGGCTGGTGCTGGTGATCACGGGCAAGGGCCGCGGGCCCGAGCCGGGCGTATTACGCCGCCAGGTGCCGCAATGGCTGGGGCTGCCGGAATTTCGCGCGTTCGTGATCGGTTTCGAGGACGCGCACGCCACCCATGGTGGCGAAGGCGCGCTTTATGTGCGCGTGCGGAGAACACGGAGCGCGTGAGCGCGTTGACGGATCGTAAGAGGGAGTATCGGACATGCCCAGCAAGCCGAAACCCGCAGCAAAAGACCATAAACCGGACCAAAAGCTCGAGCGCGAACTTGAGGAAGGGCTGGAAGAAACGTTTCCCGCATCCGATCCGGTCGCGGTGACCGAACCGGCGCCGCACCACGACAAAGGCGGCAAGAAGAAATAAGTTGGCGCGCGGTCAAGGCGCCGAGGAGAATCCGTCATGCTGCGTCCGTTCGTGTTGCCGATGGCGGCGATTATGAGCCTGGCTTGCGGTGCCGCCGCCGCGCAATCGGCCATGAAGCCGAGCGCGCCGGAAAAAATGATGTCGCCCGGCGAAGCGAAGAAAATGCAAGCTTGCGAAAAGCAGGCGGCGGATCGGCACATCAAGATGGACGAGCGCTCGAAATTCGGGTAGTGTCTCAGTTTGAATTTTGATCGGGATCATTGGCGTAGCTGAGATAATAAACCCCAACCCCAACCAAAAACCCGACGATCAAGCTCGGTAACAGATGTGCCCCATGCTGGTCATAAATGACAAAGCCCAATGCGAAGTTAGCCGCCATGCCGATGAAAACAGCACCGGCGAGCCGCCGTTTTGTTCGCATTCGCATTAATCCACCTTCGATTTATATGACTAGCGCGCCTTTGTTGGCCGTTGTGATCGACCGCCGATGAACATAGCAACGACAAATATTATCGTTACGCCAAGCATGACGATTGAAATGCAAGTCCAAGCCGCGCCACGTCCAGTAGGGCTCGCCTTAAATACTAAAGTAAGCCAAATTAGAACCGCAAAATCGCTTAGCGCAATAGTTAGGCGGGAAACCGAATAACGTGCCGCGCCCCAAACGCCCCGATCATCGTTTGGTTCAAGGACTGAATAGACCTGGCAGCCAAGAGCCTGGGTTTGAACATCACGTAGCTTTTTCTCCCACGCATTCTGCCAATATTTGCTGCCGCGATTTGCTAACGTCCATGCAACACTGCACACAATACCGAAGCAGGAGATTGCCAATATGAGATCGGCGTCTCCTTTCTCTTTAAGGACACCATAACTTACGAATGAAGCGGCAATAAACCCCCAAAAGAATAGTGACCGCTTCCAAAATCTTTCGATCTCGCTTTCGAGATTGGCTACGACATGATCGTGAATCTTGCTGTAATCAGCATCAGGCATTGATCGTCCCTTTATATGGCCCGCGCTTACCCGCTTTCGGCAGGCTGGCGTCAATCATTTCCGCCAGATCGGTCATTGACCAAAGCGTCTCGCTTAATCCTGCCGCCATAGCCGGGGAAAGTCCTTTCAATGTCTTGTGCTGCTTCACGAAATTGTACCAGACCGTATAGAGCGCGACCATGTGCATGTGGTTCTCGAATTTCTTAGAGAACGCATTGGTAAGCCGGGTAAACCGACGCATTTGCATGCGCATAGTAAGGTTTTGGCGCTCGGCAAACGACGTGCTGATATGCTTGGGGTCCGGGCTGCCTTCTACCGGAACCTTCCGCGCCCCGGTGCACTCGGCAGGGCTATACCGGCCCTTGGCCGTCTCTGAGGTCGCCCCATACAGCTTCACAAGCTGGGCATAATCCACGTCGCCGCCGAATGCGCCTTCAACGGCTTCCAGATATGCCCTGTGGCCGTCGCTGGTGAGTTGGACCCGGTTCGCCAGGCGATCCCGCAAATCGTCCATGAAGGCGATGGCGTAGTCGCTGTCCCTGCCGCCGACCAGCCACGAAATAAGCAGCTTGGTTTCGGCCTCGATAGCCGTCCATGTCCAGGTATCGCCTGCGCCTTCTACAGGGGTCTTCATAGTGGCGACGTTCTTTTGCTTCGCGGCAGTGAATGACCAGATTTCGTCCACCTGCACGCGCTTGGCCTTCACGCCCCGAACCTTTTCGTCATGGAAGGCCGCGCAAGCCTTTCCCGCGTCTACCAGAAGCTTGGAAACCGTGTTGATCGACACGTCGCAAACCCGGGAAATTGACCGCATGGATGACCCCTCGCAGAGCATGGAGAGGATTTGGACCCGGGTTTGGAGGGGCAGCTTGTTCATAGCCCCACTCTAAGTTAAAAGAACACTTTGTCAAGCATAAAGTTCAGTCTAACAAAGTTGTTAATGCGAAGTTGACTAAATCTAGTGGGGACGCTAGATTAAGTCCTACCAGGAATCGAGCAGACAGGAAGCTTCGGGGTGGAAGACGGGAAAAACAAGACGCCGGCCCAGGTTATCCGCGAGGCGATGGAGGCAAAAGGCTGGCAGCAGACGGATTTAGCGTTTGTGCTTGGCCAGAAAAATACCGCTGGGGTGAACCAGATACTTGCCGGTAAGCGCGGAGTCAGTCCTGAGATGGCGAAAATGCTGGCGAGCGCATTCGGATTGCCCGCGCAGACCTTCGCTGTTGCTCAGGCTGAATGGGAGCTGCAGCAAGCTCCAGAGCCCGACCCCACTGTCGCATCGCGTGGTCTTTTCCACTCTCGATATCCTCTCCGCGAAATGATGAAACGCGGGTGGATCAAAGAAGATGCTGCGGGTGAGGAATTGGAGACTGCACTATGCGCGTTCTTCAACGTCACCAGCATTCTAGATGTTCCCCGCCTTAGTCACGCGGCGAAACGTACCGACAGCACACAAATTCCAGGTCCTCAGCTTGCGTGGCTTTTCCGTGTTCGCCAGATCGCAAAAGAAATGCCTGCGCCACCTTATTCACGCGAGCGCCTGCTAGATGCCCTTGAGCGCATGAAAGGAATGCTGACAGATCCCGATGAGGTTCGCCGTATACCGCGAGCACTTCTCGAATGCGGTGTCCGATTTGTAGTTGTTGAAACTCTGCCTAGCAGCAAGATCGATGGCGTCTGTTTTTGGTTGGACAAAGCTTCGCCTGTTATTGGGATGTCTCTTCGCTTCGATCGTATCGATAATTTTTGGTTTGTACTGCGGCATGAGTGCGCCCACGTTCTTCATGGTCATGGACAAGAAGTTGCAATAATCGATTCAGATATGGAAGAGCCTAAGAAGAATGTGACTGCGGAAGAAAGTATTGCCGATACTGAGGCTGGCGAGTTCTGTGTGCCGTCTGAATCAATAAAATCATTTTACCTCAGAAAAAATCCGTTTTTTTCGGAGAGCGACGTTCTAGCCTTCTCCAAGCGAATGAAAGTGCATCCTGGTCTAGCTGTTGGCCAGCTTCAACGGATCACAAATAGGTACGACATTCTTCGCAAGCACCTCGTGAAAGTGCGCCACCATTTAGCAGCGTCCATGATGATGGACGGTTGGGGCGATGTTGTGCCCGTTCAACAAGGAGGAATCTAATGGGTACGTTCAAAGCCAACATGCTTCAAATCTGGGAACGCTATCAGGCTGAGGTTTCAGCCGATCCGGCCGACCTTCGCGAGATGGCATCATGGGCCATGTCCAAAAAACTGTGGGCACCGCGCCCCGTGGACGTGCAGGCAAGCTTTGCGCGCGACATGGCTGATATCCTTCGCGAACAGACGCGGATCGACGAGGATGGTCGGGAGTATCGCGCCTTCATTCCCGCAAGGACTAGCGGCAAAGATGGCCTGCCACTCTTTAAGTGGGCCGATATTGACGTTGCCCCACGCAGCCATGTCGAGAAAGGCATTCAAGGTGAGCGCCGATCAATTGCGAATGACTGCTTTGCACTCGCGATGAAGATCGACCATTACAACGCGAGCCATCCGAAAGAAAACCCGCTGCAAGCAGTGTTCAAATTCGACGAAGATATCGAAGAAATGAAAATCGCGAAAGGTATCGTGGAAGAGGCCGCTTAGCTCTAGCTTCCCTTCTTCCAGCGGGCCGCAGAGGCGGCGCGCGCTATTTCAGACCGTTGCTCAGGTGTCAGCGCGAGTGCACGGGCGTTGCCCCCCTTGATGCCACCCTTGGCCCGTTTCGGGGCCTTGCCGACCGATTCCCCGATCTCCCCCGTCGCAACCCGCATGACGTGTACGGCGTTGCCGATCACGTCGGCGGGGCGCTTTTCGCCTTTAGGGCCTCTAGGCATTGGATTTTTCCCGGTAAGCCTGGATGGCCTTATCGAGATCGGCCAGCACTTGCCTTAGGCGTGAAACCATTGCGCCCCCAGCATTCGTGGAAATATCACCCAAAATCGCGTCAACCGAGCTTCGCGCGCTTTCAAGAATCGTTACAAATCCAAGATATTCCTGGCGGTCCATCAATCACCTCTCTCCCGGCCAATATAGACCGTCAGAAGGGGACGCGCGAGTGCCCGTCAAGAGCGCCAAAATTCAAACTGAGACACTA
>PKZC01000175.1 GCA_003132905.1 Bryobacterales bacterium
TCCATGAGACGCGCGAGCGAGCTATGAGCTCTCGAATGCCCAATGCACTTTTCCTCAAGGTCATTCCCCCGCAGCAGGGGTATCTTCCTCACGTGCAGTGAAAGTTTTCTATCGCAAGGAGCCGAGCCTCCCAGGTGCGGCCCACAAAGATCGCACGAGTGTATTGCGTCCGCGCATTCGCGTCCGTCTTTTTCATAAGAATCGTTTTATCGATCTTTTGGCGCTCGTTGACTCCGGTGCCGATGATTGCCTGTTCCCGCTTGAAGTGGCCACCGAACTCAACCTGGCCCTCAATCCGAAGAATGTAAACCTCTACGGTGGAATCGGTACCGGTCACATTAGCGCCGTGTTCACCCATGTGAACTTGGGTGTCGGTGGGGAAGTGATTTTCCCGCTCTATGCCGGCTTCAGTGATGCGCCGAGTGTTGTCCCCATTCTCGGCCAGGCCGGATTTTTCGATCGATTTCAGGTGAAGTTTAATAAACCGAAGGAACTCATTGAGCTCAAGTTCGTTGATCCTGATCCGGAATCATTTCTCCGCGAGTATCACTAGATCCGAGTCCGCATGTTTTTCGAGCATCGGGCCGCTCTCGTGCGCATGCCGCACGACCTAGTTATCGCGTTGTCTTTTCGACGTACAGCTCAGCACAGCAACTTGACGCCAGAATTGACCGCAGAAATCAGGTCAATGTAGGAGCGCTCGGTGGCGATATCGGGCTCAAAATGCAGCGCGTGCCGGCCAGGAGCGGCCGCCTGATAGTTTCCTCCGACGATTAAAACTTCTTCCCTTCGACAATGCCCGAAGCACTCGCGCCCTTCGATAACCGGTGATCGTTTCTCATGTACTGAACTGAAAGGTACCCTGGCCTGACAGATCCACTTTCCCGCGGACGAATCCGCCGTCCTCGATTACAATGTTCCGCGCGTGAATGATGCCTGTGAATCGCGCGCCATTGCGGATATAGATCTTCTNNATCGTGAGAAGATGGCCGGTCACATCGATGCTACCCTCCACCTCACCCTCGATCGTGAGGGGCTCATTGCACCGAATTTCACCCATGATCATCACAGACTCTGGGAGAACCGCCTGGGATGCCGGCGTTCGTTGATCCTGATCCGGAATCATTTCTCGCCGAGTATCACTAGGTTCTGTCTCTCTCACGCCTTCGACGTGCGAGCCCCTCCACTCGCCCTGTTGGAGCCCACGCCTCTCGTTATCAGAGGAACTTCGATTTCAAACTCTATTGTTTCATTGCTTCGAAGTCGGTAGTCCTGTTCTGAAGTTTGTCATCAACGCTGATTTTGGCAGACTTGCCGTCGGCAGCTAGGGTCATCTTCTGGACGCTGATAACTTTGCCACCGCGCTTATCAATTTCTTCCAGCGTACCCTTGCCCATCATCTTCACGGACACACTCGTGACGCCTGGATCGCCCTTCATCGGCGCGTCGGTGCCATCCAACTTGGCGGTGTAAGACTGCCCGGTCGGATTGGTCATGGTGATCTCGTCACCGCTGATTTTGTACGTCAACACGGTGGCATTGTCCGACAAACCCTCAAGCTTCGTGGTTCGCCACGAACCGGATATTGCATTCGATCCCGCAGGGCCTTTCGCTACACGTGTCGCTTCGCCCTTGCCGGTGACCGGAGGGCCGCCGTTGCTATTGCTGCTGTCACTGAATACAACCGTCAAGGTGCTGCCGTCCGACGAGATTGTCGAGGTCGAGGTCGACACAACCTTACCATTTTTCTTGTCCGTCTCTTCGATCGCGTGTTCGTTTACGACTTTGATCGCGACGCTGTCAAAGTAGGGATGACCGCTCACGGATTGGTCCGTGCCGTCAGCTTTGATCGTGTAGGGCGGAGTGCAGGTCTTGCACTCATACGTACCGTTCTGCAACAGGAACATGTCCGGCTTCTTGGAGAAATCCACCTTGTTCAGGTCGATTTTCCATGTGCCGTCGAAAGCGCTTTGAGCTGGTGCCAGCGCGGGCAGCATGACAGCCGCGAGCGCTACAAGGAAAAACGTTGTTTTCATGTCAAACCTCCAACGGTTTCGAGTGTGGTGAATTGTAGCAGAATTAGTAGCGGAACAGTCGGGAGCCTTTATAGAACGATCCGACATCAGGCGAATATTTGAGCGACAGTCGAGCTGATCATCCAGCCGAACCGGAGGCCATACGCAAGCTTGACGCCAGAATTGGCAGCTGTATTCTTAACGGTAATGAAGGCCAAGCAAACGAAATCGAAAAAGAAGCCGATGACGCTGGACGACTTCGCGGTTCTGATTCAGAAGGATCTCGCGCGTATGGCGATGAAGGATGATCTGCGGGGCTTGGCAACAACGGAAGACCTTCAAGTGTTCCGCGCTGAAACCAGGAAAGAGTTTGCGGCCATCCGGGAGCAGATGGCCACGAAGGAAGACCTCGCTGCCGTAAGCGACCGGATCTCCGTCGCCAAGGACCAACTTCAGGAACAGATCTCCGGCCTCAAGTACGCGAAAGAAATCGACGAGCTTCGGGCGCGCGTGAACGTGCTTGAGAGCAAGCTTGGTATCAAACCGGCGCGCCGCGCCGCGTGACGCGGACCACAACACCCCGATCGCGCAACAGACTTGGTAAGCCCCATGGAGATCATCCAGATTCCCGAAGAACACGCCCTCATCGAACTATCAAGCAACGAGTCCGCACTCTCTGGAAGGTTTGGCGCTCCGCTTTGGAAACCATGGACGAAGAACAGTTCGCTTGGAGATTTAACATGACGAAGGACCACGCCTGGGATATCGACCGCAAGCTGAGCGAAGCCCTCCGGCTCGCGCAGGAGAACGTGCCGAACGCGTGAGTGGCCTAATGGCACAACCCCCAATGCTCACGATCGGTTACTATTCCGGCAACTGGCGGTTTTCTTGTGGTTGCCGATTTAGAGCAGAACCGGCAACGAAAGCGGCAACCGCGACGATGCCTACGCGGGAACTGCAACCAGCACGTGCCGAAATCTCTCACAATCAAACTCGTCTTCGATCCGCCGCAGCAAGAGCACGGCAGCAATGCCGCCACGCGGAACTAGGCAACTCGGAGCCCTCATCAGGCTCGCCAATCGGCAGTGTGGGTATGGAGTAGGGTATAGGGCAGGGTCTAGAGTCGTCCCCATACCCAACGAAAACTACCGCGCGGGCAGACGCCGCGTGAACATTACGCTATCGCGTGAACTCGTGCGCGCACCCGTTGCCTGCTTACCGCCGGCTGCCTGGCTTTTTTGGCTATCACCACTTCACTATCGTTTCGGGATGAGCATCTTACCAGAAGCTCACCAAAATCCAGGCAGCCGACGCTATCGCCCCGCCCACCGCGCCAAGAGGCGCGGCAGCGGCTCCGCT
>PKZC01000403.1 GCA_003132905.1 Bryobacterales bacterium
CTATCTGTACGATGTACTAGCCAATCCCGATCCGGAGATTCCGTATGATGTCGCGTCGAAGACTCGCTCGGATCTAATCATGGCTACCGGGCGCTCTGACTTTCCCAACCAGGTGAACAATGTACTCGGGTTCCCCTCAATCTTTCGTGGCGCGTTAGACGTGCGCGCCACAACCATCAATGAAGAGATGAAGCTAGCGGCTACGCACGCACTGGCGGAGTTGGCCAAGCAAGATGTGCCCGATTCCGTTTGCCGACTCTATGGCGTCCAGCGGCTGGGGTACGGGCGGGACTACATTATCCCGAAAGCATTTGATCCCCGGGTGGTGATTTGGGAAGCTTCGGCGGTGGCGCGCGCGGCCGTTGCGAGCGGCGTTGCCCGCATCCAATTGGATATCGACGAGTATAGGAATCAACTGGAGAAGCGGCTGGGCAGCACGCACGGAGTAATGCGAGTCATGATACGAAAGGCTCGCAGCAAGCCCATGCGAGTGGTCTTCCCGGAAGGTGAAGAAAGCAAGATTCTGCGGGCGTGCCAGATTCTGGTCGACGAACAGATCGCGAGTCCGATCTTACTCGGCGACAGCGCGAGAATTCAGGCGAAGATCGGAGAATTGCGTCTCCAGTTGGACGATGTGCCTGTCGTCGAGCCGACGGTGTCGCCCCGTCTCGACTACTACATTGACGAGCTTTACAAGATTCGGCAACGCAAGGGTGTAACTCGGAAGGAAGCTGAAGAGTTAATCCTAGGTCCAAATGCGTTTGGCTCGATGATGGTTCGCTTGGGCGATGCTGACGCGATGATCTCGGGGCTTACGCATCACTACGCCGAAACGATCCGGCCGGCATTGCAAATCATCGCCATGCGTGAGGGCATAACCAAGGTCTCAGGCCTTTACCTTCTCGTCAACCCTCGAGGCAAGCTCTACTTCCTGGCAGACTGCACAGTCAATATTGAACCATCGGCCGAGGAGCTGGCCGAGATCGCGATCTGTGCTTCCGAAATGGCACGCAGATTCGATGTCGAACCCCGGGTCGCGTTCCTGTCCTTCTCGAACTTCGGGAGCACGCAGCATCCTGCGACCGAGAAAGTGAGGAATGCAGTGAAGACTGTAAGTCAGCGGATGCCGGATCTGATCGTAGACGGAGAGATGCAGGCCGACACCGCTGTGATCCCGGAAATCATCGAAGAGACGTACCCGTTTTGCCGGCTCCGGGGAGGTGCCAACGTGCTAATCTTCCCCAACCTCGATGCTGGCAATATCGCGTATAAGCTGTTGGCCCGCATTGGGGGAGCGCAGGTCATCGGGCCGGTCTTAATTAATGGGCCTCTCCCAACCGGTTCACGTCTTGCAGCGGGGTGCGGAGGTAAGCGACATCGTTAACATGGTCGCCGTCGCGGTCGTCGAGGCCCAAGACGTTCCGGATAGTCGAAAACAAGCGCTGCGCGATTGATGAAACGAATGCCGGCTCCTAATTTCCACAATCGTGTCGAAGATTTTATGCCTGACGCCACGTAAGGAGTAACGGCGGGTGCAAGTATTGCAGCCTTCAAGATCACGTGCAGTCGGGAGGCGGACGATTCGAGCTGGCAATCGGCGTGCAAGGGAAATATTGGGAAGCCCATGCCGGCACACATCCCGATTGACCGGGTCGCGGAGCGTCGACCGAATTCGCGCGGATAACCAGGCTGGGGAGTCTACGTCCCAATATAGAGGCTCAATGGCGGATCTTTGCAAGTCCGACGCGGATCACTCACGAAAAGATCGAGACGAGTTGGAGCGGCTACGCCGTTGTTCCGGGGCAGTGCCATCCGACCCTGACACTCGCTTGCTGTTCGCCAGGAAGCTCTTGGATTGCGAGCGAGCGGACGACGCAATCCTAGAAATTCGCGCGGTAATCGCTATGTTCCCCAATCAGCTGGAGGCGCGGAAGCTGCTTGAGTTCGCGCATGAGCTTCGGCTCTCCGGCCGAACGAGCACTTGAAATCGAAATCGTAGACTCCTAATCGGCGCACGGCCCTTGCGTCGTTGGCGTGCATCGGGCCGGGAATCCGAATCCCGCGCGCTACACTCAGATCGGAACCCGATGCTCAGATCTCAACGGGAGGTGCGGCTCTTCGGCCAGCAATACTGGGCAATTTTCACCGCTTTGGCGATCGTTGCCGTCACTCTCATCAACCTGTTGATTTTCAACCTTCCGCGTACGCAGGGCCGCATTTTTGCGGTGGATGCATTCAAAGAGGCTCGAACAGATTGGATCCGGCTATTCGTTATCTTCGCATTCCTTGGAATAACGGCCACGGCGGCTGCTGTGACGGTGTATTCGTACTTCGCGACCAAGGAAAAACTGGCCCAAGTGCAGACCACGGCGAAGGCGATCCTAGAGAGCATGGTCGGTGGAGTGCTTACATTGGACGCCGGGGGAGGCGTGACGATCATCAATAGGGCCGCTTGCCAGATTCTCGAAATAGGGTCTGAACCTCCATATCCGGACCTCATCGAACTATCTGACAAGCATCGCGCGCTCGCGGTGGCAATCCGCAAAGCGTTGGACGCCCGTCAATACGTGCAGGACGAGGATTCTGTCTTTCTCAATTCCAGAAACGAGTCGATTGTGCTTCGAACGAGCATTTCCGGGCAGGTTGACGAAACCGGACGGCGAGTGGGAATTGTCGTTCTCGTCAAGGATGTTTCCAACTTGGTGGCTATGGAGAGCGAACTGCGCAAGCGCGACCGTCTGGCTGCTGTCGGCACGCTGGCTGCCGGAGTGGCCCACGAGATACGAAACCCTTTGAGCGCGCTCGAACTAAACCTTCGCCTTCTTCGCGACGAGTCGGCGAGTCTTGGCACAGCGAGCGGCGACATCGAGGGATACTTCGAGATTCTATTTGCCGAGACACGCCGGCTGAATCGGATCACGTCGAACTTTCTTCAGCTGTCGAGACCCGAACCACTCGCCAGGGTTCCGGTTGCGGTTCATCAGGCAGTGTCGCAGGTGGCACGGCTGGTCAATCGGGAGGCTCAGGAAAAAGGCATTTCGCTGATCCTCGATCTCGCCGGCGGCGATCCACAAGTACTTGGAAACTGCACCAAGATTGAGCAAGTCTGCCTCAACATCTTGATCAATGCGATGCAGGCAATGCCGACTGGAGGGGTCATCCACGTCGGCTCTGGCATTAGTTCGTCCGATGGATGCAAGTTCGTTGACCTGTCCTTTGCCGATCAGGGGATCGGCATTCCCCCGGAAAATCTGCCTCGCCTGTTCGATCCGTACTTTACCACCCGTCCCGACGGAACGGGTCTCGGGCTGGCAATTGCCGACAGAATCGTAACCGATCACGGAGGCAAGATTCTCGTGGACAGTACACCCGGCATGGGAACAGTCGTGACGGTTTGTCTGCCCTTGGCTGATGGGGGCGACACCGGCAATACACTGGAGCCGATGGTATGAAGGGGCGAATTCTGGTAGTCGATGACGAAGCCAACATCAGGAGCGCTCTTGTCAAGCTGCTCTGCAAGTTCGGTCACAGTGTCGAATCGGCCGGCACAGCTCAGGAAGCGGTTCAACTCCTCCAGCCGGGCAGGTATCGTGTCGTGCTTACCGACCTGAGGATGCCGGGCGCCGACGGGCTGTCGCTGCTTCGCCAGATCAAAGCGGTGGACCGTACTGTCGAAGTTATTGTCATGACGGCCTACGGAACAGTGGAGACCGCCGTGGAGGCCATGCGGGAGGGGGCTTACGATTACATCGAAAAGCCAATCAACCAGGACCGTCTTTCGATTCTGATCGACCGCGTGTTGGAGAGACAGGGACTCGCCGAAGACAATTCGCGCTTGCGGGAGACGGTCAAAACGCAAGACGAGTTCGGTGGACTGATTGGCAAAAGCGACAAGATGGCCAGCGTCTATCAGTTCATCGAGATGGTTGCTTCTACCGGTGTGACCGTGCTGATTCAAGGGGAGAGCGGAGTGGGAAAGGAATTGATTGCGCGTGCGATCCACCAACGGAGTGGGCGGCCGCAAGGCCCCTTGATCTCGCTAAATTGCGGCGCTCTACCGGAGAGTTTGCTAGAGAGCGAGTTGTTCGGTTTCGAGAAGGGCGCGTTCACCGGCGCCGACGCCGCGCGCCAAGGCAAAATCGAGATGTCGGACAAAGGTACGCTGTTCTTGGACGAAGTCGGGGAAATGAACCCCAAGACGCAGATCGAACTGCTCCGTGTACTCGAAACGAAGGAGCTCCGCCGACTTGGAGGATCCAAGCTGATCTCAGTAGATCTCCGGGTGGTGGCTGCCACTAACAAAAAGCTGAGCGACGAGGTGGCTGCCGGCAAATTCCGGGAAGATCTCTTCTATCGACTCAATGTGGTGCCGATCTTCGTCCCACCGTTGCGTGAACGGCGAGAAGATATTCCCCTGCTTGCGGAGCGCTTTCTTCAGGAGTTCGCCGCAAGGTATCAAAGACCGCGGAAACGCCTCTCTCGGGAGGTGACCGAGCTTCTGATGGGGCTTCCGTGGCCCGGCAACGTCAGGGAACTCAGAAATCTGATGGAGCGGCTTACCGTGACTGTGAGCGATACGGTGGTTGGCACGTTAGATTTGCCCGAGGAGTATCGTCCCACAACGGTCTCGCAGCACATGCTGGAAATTCCAATCGGCCAGCCGCTGGCGAAGGTCGAGGAAATGATTATTCGAAAGACGCTCAACGAGGTCACATCGCACCGGGAAAAAGCAGCGCGTATTCTCGGCATCAGCCCGAGGGCTTTGCACTACAAGCTTCGCCGTTACGGGATCGGTGAGGATGATGCGCCGACGCCGGCGGTTTGAGTTTCGTCGTACGCTGATACGTGGAACCCAGCTTGCTACAGTAGCGATCAGGCATGAACTCGCTCCCCGTTGGCCAAACCTTTGCCCTTGGTCTTCTGGCCTATGCTGTCGGCGCCTTCGCATCCCTAGTTAGCTGGCGTAAACCAGCGCTGGCCCGCCGTTTGTGCTGTGGATCGGCATTGGTGGGCGCCGCCCTCGAAGGCTCCGCCGCAATTCTTGGCCTCCTTCAAGGGCCGCCGGTCCGATGGTCGATCTCGTCGGGAATTCCGCTCTTTGCGTACAGCTTCTCCTACGATGCGCTGGCCGGCTTTTTCAATCTGGCCTTAGCGATCCTTGTGGCCGCGGTCGCGATCTACTCGTTCGGTTATCTGAAGGAATTCGAGGGCCGAAGGAACATCGGCATCTTCGGCTTCCTCTTCCATCTGTTGATTCTCAGCTTGACGATCATTTTCACTACTGCCAATGCGTATTTGTTCCTGATTGGGTGGGAAGTGTCAGCGCTCACTGCATATGGGCTGGTGACGTTTTATCACGAAGATCCGGAGACCAAACGAGCCGGACTGCTGTACATCGTCATGGCTCACATCGATGCTGGGTGCCTGCTCCTTGGTTTTGCTCTCTTGACTCAGGCCAGCGGCAGCGCCGAGTTCGCGACCTTCCATGCAGCCGCGGCGCAATTGTCCAGCAGCCATCGGGCGGCTGCGTTTGTACTGTTTTTCCTGGGTTTCAGTATTAAGGCTGGTGTCATTCCGTTTCATATCTGGCTGCCCGCGGCTCACCCGGTCGCCCCGAGCAACATCTCGGCCCTACTTTCCGGCATCGTGATCAAGGCAGGTATCTACGGTATGGTCCGTATCTTTTTCGATGGCTTGGGGGGGCTGCCGGCCTGGACCGGTGTGTTCGTACTCATCCTGGGAGTCGCGTCCGCCGTTCTCGGCGTCTTATACGCCTTGATGGAGCATGATCTCAAACGGCTACTGGCTTACCACAGCATCGAGAACATTGGCATCATCCTCATGGGCCTTGGCTCCGCTTTGATTTTCCGCGCGATGGGACATCCACAACTCGCGGCGGTGGCGCTGATCGCCGCGATGTTCCACACTCTGAATCACGCGATCTTTAAGTGCCTCCTGTTCTTGGGAGCTGGGTCAGTGCTCCATTCGACGGGGACGCGAAACATGGAGAAGCTCGGTGGTTTGATCCGTCCGATGCCGGTGACGGCTTTCTGTTTCCTGATCGGAGCGGTCGCCATCTCAGGCCTTCCCCCATTGAACGGATTTGTCAGTGAATGGCTGACTTACCAGAGCCTCCTGGCTGGATATGGCGCGACCGGAGGTCTCACGCGTATCTTGTTTCCGATCGCCGGCTCCATGCTCGCGTTGACCGGAGCCCTGGCTGCGGCTTGCTTCGTGAAGGCGTTCGCTATTACCTTCCTTGCGTTGCCACGCGGAGCCGAATCCCGCCACGTGCACGAGGTGCCTCGATCGATGCTGGCCGGCATGGGCTGGCTGACAGTGGCCTGCGTAGCGCTCGGATTAGGAGCTACTTGGTTCCTCCCGGTATTTGATGCGATGACCGGACAGTTACTCGGTCAGCGAGTCGGTGCCAGTCTGATTACCGGTAGCGGTTTGGTTCTATCGGTAGGCACGCCTCATGGAGGTACTGTTTCCACCGCGATTATTGGTGTTGGGCTCCTGGTTTTGCTGCTTCCTACTGCCCTTTTAGTTTTGGCTAGCGCGAGGCGGTTTGCGCCGACGCGAGGACCGACCTGGGACTGCGGGTTGCCCGGCCTTTCTGAGGACAACGAGTACACGGCGACTGCATTCTCGAAAGCGTTGCGGATGATCTTCTCAGCGCTTTACAATCCGCACCGTGAGATTCAAGCGGTCTTCGACGTGTCTCCCTACTATCCGAAGGAAATCCATTTCGAGAGCGATATCGAGCCTACGTTTGAGAAACGGCTATATACTCCGCTTCAAGACCTCATCTTGTGGTTCTCCATCAGGATGCGAGCCGTCCAAGCTGGCAGCATCCACGCATACTTGGCGTATATTTTCATAACTTTGGTCGTACTGCTTCTCCTGGTCTCCCGCCAATGAATTCGGTTACTGCAATTTTTGCAGGAATACTCGCCGCCGCCTGGGCGGAATCTTGCCAAGCCTAATCGTCTGGTGTCGTCAACGCCCGTGCCGACTGACGCTTGAATTAGTTTCTTCCTAGTGGAACTCGATGTGCTACTGGCTATGTACCAACTCCTTGTGTGAACCCATGCTGTTGTATGTTTTCGGAAAGACTCCGGAAGGGATAGCTTGACTGCTTCATGGATACGACCGATGAAGGACCAAAACTCGCCTCGTTCTCCCCGTATGATGGGAAGAACGAGGCGTGAACCAAATTTTCATCTCCCAGATTTTTCTTGGCGGTATGATCTTGTACGCCGCCGCGGGCCTCTTCGGATTGATCGCTGCTCGCCAACGGACCTTGGTGCGAGTCGTGGTATGCGCCCTTGCCGCCCTGGGCGCTGTGCTAGAGGGCATCGCATCGCTCGCGGTGATCACATCTGTCCATGAAACCACGATCTCGATCCCTTCTGGAGTCTTTTTTCTTCAATACACGTTCCGTCTGGATCCGCTCTCGTCGTATTTCAATCTTGCCCTGGCCGTTGTGGGCTTGGCCGTATCCATCTATTCGTTCGGATACCTGAAGGGCTTTGATGCTCGAAAGCCCGTAGGAGTCTTCTGCTTTTTCTACTGCTTGCTGCTCATCAGCCTGACTGCCGTTTTCACTGCGTCCAACGCGGTGTTTTTTCTCGTTTCTTGGGAACTGATGGCGCTTGCAGCCTACTTCCTGGTCAGCTTCGACCATGAAAAAGAGGAGACGAGAAGAGCGGGAATTCTGTTTTTCATCATGTCGCACGCCGGCACCGGCGCGCTTCTGGTGGCATTCCTTCTCATGGGGACTTGGGCAGGAAGCTTTGATTTCTCGGCTTTCCAGGTCGCCAGCCACGCCCTGACTCCCATCCAGCGAGGCTCGCTATTTCTTTTGTTTTTTTTGGGGTTCGGTGTGAAGGCCGGCATGGTACCCGTTCATGTCTGGCTCCCCGCGGCGCATCCCGTGGCGCCCAGTAATGTATCAGCACTGATGTCGGCAATCCTCATCAAGACCGGCATCTACGGCATCATGCGGGTGTCTTTCGATCTTCTGGGAATCCCCCCGCTGTGGTGGGGTCTGCTGGTCCTGGCCGCGGGAACCGCCTCCGCTATTCTAGGTGTTCTCTATGCCCTGATCGAGCCCGATCTCAAACGGATGTTAGCGTACTCGACGATTGAGAATTCCGGAATCATCCTCATGGCGCTCGGCGCTGCCATGGTTTTTCGGTCCTATGATCGTCCGTTGCTCGCGGCTGTTGCATTGGCGGCTTGTTTGTTTCACATCTTCAATCACGCGATCTTCAAGTCGTTGCTATTCCTTAGCGCGGGCGCCGTGGTACACGCAATGGAAACGCGTAACATGGAGCGCATGGGAGGGCTCATCCGCCGCATGCCGCTAACAGCATTGTGTTTTCTAGTGGGAGCTATCGCGATATCAGGTCTTCCACCACTCAACGGCTTTGTGAGCGAGTGGTTGACTTACCAAGCTCTGTTGAGCGGATTCGGGAGCACTCCGAGCTTGACGCGAATGGTCTTCCCGATCGCGGGTTCGCTACTGGCGCTGACCGGCGCGCTCGCCGCCGCCTGCTTTGTGCGCGCCTTCGGAATCGGGTTCCTCGCATTGCCGCGCAGTTCACAGGCAACCCATGCACACGAGGCCCACCCCTCGATGCTGGTGGGCATGGGCGCGCTCGCCGTGCTTTGCGTCGCCCTTGGACTGGGCGCGACATTGTGGCTCCCCATTCTGGACCCATTAACGAACCAATTACTGGGCATCAAAATGAGCGGAAACCTGGTCCTCGCCGGCGGCATTGCACTCTCTTCGGGCTCCCCCAAGGGCGGGACAGTAGCTCCAGCGGCGCTTGCGGGCGTCCTTGTCTTGCTCACGCTACTGCCCGGGATCTTGTTGGCCGGTTGGTGGCGTCGCGGTCACAGAGTTTCCGGCCCGACCTGGGATTGTGGCTTGCCGGGGTTGACGGAAGACAACGAGTACACGGCTACCGCCTTTTCCAAACCGTTAAGGATGATCTTTGCGGCGTTCTATCAACCACGCCGTGAGATCCAGACTGAGTTCGAAGTGTCCGCTTACTACCCAACCTCCGTCCGCTTTGAAAGCGGGGTCGAGCCGGCGTTTGAGACCCACCTGTATTCTCCGCTCAAAGAAAGAATCCTCGCTCGGGCGAGTTGGTTCCGAGCCATTCAAGCTGGCAGCATTCACGCTTACTTGGCGTACATCTTCATCACCTTGGTCTTGCTCTTGCTGTTTGGAGTTCGCTCATGATCGTGATTATCGCGAAATCAGGATTGCAGTTGCTGTTGTTATTGCTTGTGGCTCCTCTCCTCAGCGGCGTTATAAGGACGATGAAGGCCCGTCTTCAGACGCGCCGCGGCCCAGGCATATTGCAACCCTACCGCGATCTTTTCAAGTTACTGCGCAAAGGGATGGTGATCCCTGACACCGCGTCATGGATCTTCTCTGCGGCTCCCTACATGGTCTTTGCGACGGCCACTCTTGTCGGACTGATGATTCCCATGATGGCGACCGACGCCCCCCTCAGCCTTTTCGGTGGTGTTCTCGCGGTGATTTATCTCTTGGCGCTTGGGCGCTTTTTTCTGGCTCTCGGCGGCCTCGATACAGGAAGCTCGTTCGGGGGCCTCGGCAGCAGCCGGGAAATGACGATTTCGGCGATCGCGGAGCCGGCCATGATGCTGGCGATTTTCACGGTGGCCCTAAGCGCCAATTCTACAAACCTCAGTGAGATGGCCAGATCCGCCGTGAGTCAAAGTTGGAGATTCCTGGCGCCGTCGCAGATGTTGGCGTTTTCCGGGCTCTTTATTGTATTGATCGCAGAAACGGGCCGTATCCCTGTGGATAACCCGGCGACCCACCTCGAACTGACGATGATTCATGAAGCGATGATCCTCGAGTACTCGGGACCATACCTGGCGCTTATCGAATGGGGCGCCTCCATCAAACAGCTTGTCCTGATGACACTCCTGGTGAATACCTTCTTCCCGTTCAGTCTGAGTCCCAACTGGACGGTTTCCGGCCTCGGACTGGGTCTTTTCTTTTACCTTTTAAAGCTGCTTCTCTTGGCATGTTGCATCGTTCTGGTCGAAACAACAAATGCGAAGATGCGCCTCTTCCGAGTGCCGGAATTGCTGGCGGTCGCCTTCATCCTGGGAGCGCTCGCGCTCATTTCAACATTCATATTCTGAGGCCTGGCATGTCCTTTATTCATGATCCCCAGTTCGGCGACAAAATGATCACCCTGATGGCGGCGCTGGTCCTCGTGCTGCAAATCTCCATGGTTGGCCAGAGATGGCTGATGACGAACATTCGCATATTCGCGCTCCAGTCTTTTCTCCTGGCCGCGATCGCCTGCACCATTGCCTTCTTCAATCAAGCCAACCACCTTTACATTGCAGCGTTGCTCACACTCGTCTTGAAAGCTTTGGTGCTTCCTTTTATACTGGCGCGCCTTGTAGAAAGAGTCGGTATCCGACACGAGATCGAACCCCTCATCAACGTTCCGCTATCGATTCTCATCTCGGGCTGCTTGACGCTAGTGGGCTATGTGGTGGCCGAATCCTTTTACCACCCAGAAGAGACCTCCGCCTCAGCGGCACTGGGACACAACACCCTCGCTATCGCGATCGCTTTGTTTCTGATCGGTTTCTTCACGACACTAAACCGCCGCAAGGCTCTAACGCAGGTCCTGGGGTTGCTGTCCATGGAAAATGGCCTTTTCCTGGCCGCAATCTCGTTAATGTATGGAATGCCCTTAGTAGTTGAGCTCGGGATTTTCTTTGATGTTCTCCTCGCGGTAATGGTTCTTGGCATTCTTGTCTACCGAATCGGCGAGACGTTCGACTCGATGGATGTCAGTAAGCTACGAAGGTTGCGCGGCTAGGCATGATTCTGTTCTGGCTTCTTCTCGTCCCTCTCGTCGCTGGCCCTCTGGCCTTCTTCCTCCGAAGACGGCCCGCCATGGAGGTCGTCAATCTATCCGCCTTCGCCGTTGTGCTGTGCCTCGCAGCCGCACTCGGTCGTCAGGTGCTTCGAAGTGGCCCGGTTTCGCTATGGGACGGATTCCTATATGTGGACGCTCTCAGTTCGCTGATTGTTCTCTTAACGGCTTTTGTCGCACTCGTATGTTCCATCTATGCAGTCGGCTATTTCCGTCACGACGAGCAAAACACCGTCTTCCTCAAGGACGAGGACGTATTGGGCGAGATTGCGGGCCAGAAACTGCGGAAATACTATTCGCTCATGCCGCTATTTGTGTTTTCCATGCTTCTGGTCGCCCTTGCAAACAATCTAGGAGTGCTATGGGTTGCCATCGAAGGAACAACATTGGCGTCGGTGTTCCTCGTCACGTTTTACGGGCGCGAAACCTCTCTTGAAGCCGCCTGGAAGTACGCCATCATAGGAGGCGTCGGCCTCTCCATGGCTCTGTTCGGAACGATTCTCACTTACTACGCCGCTCATCGGTTCGCAGGGATAGAAACCCTGGCCGGTCTGAATTGGTCAATGCTCGTCGGAAATGCCGCCCAGCTTGACAAACCAACCATGCGGTTGGCTTTCATCCTGATTCTGCTCGGCTACGGAACGAAGGCGGGGATCGCTCCTATGCATACTTGGAAGCCGGACGCCTACAGTGAAGCGCCTGTTCCTGTGGCTGCGATGCTCGCGACCGGAGTCCTCAACTGTGCTCTTTACGGCCTCGTGCGATTCTACATTCTGACTTCCAAATGCCTAGGTCCGCAGTTTGCCTCGCAGCTTTTGATTGTATTCGGACTGCTTTCGGTGGGAGTCGCTGTTCCGTTCGTGCTGGTACAGAGGAGCTTCCGCCGCCTACTGGCGTACTCCAGCGTAGAACACTGCGGGATTATGGTGCTTGCACTTGGCTTTGGCGGACCCTTGGGGATATTAGGCATGTTCCTTCACATGACCTTCCACGCGGTTACTAAACCTTTGCTGTTCTTTTGCGCCGGCAACATCCAACAACACCTGAATACGGAACTGTTCCGCAAAGCAAAGGGCGGGCTGATTCATTCGATGCCCTGGACCGGGGCCGCATTTTTGATGGGGACTCTTGCTGTCACGGGGTCGCCTCCCTTCAGCCTGTTCCAGAGCGAGTTCACAATTCTGCGAGCGGCGTTCGGGGGAGGACACTTTCTTCCAGCCATTCTTTTCGTTGCCTTTCTCGTCGCGATCTTCTCCGGGTTTCTAGTACACATCGCAAACCTCGTTCTTGGTGCGGACCCGGGGCTTCCACCGGCTGAGACCTGTCGTTGGAAGAAGTACTCTGTTCTTGGGCTGGCTTCGGTGATTATTGTCCTAGGCTTCTGGATACCTGCGCCGCTCTTCCGCTTGATCCAGAGCGCAGCCGACGTTGTGGTGGGTGGACGATGACACAAGCGGCATTTCCTCCGTTTGAGACGTTTCAACAGAAGTTTGGCGCACACGTTCAATCGATGCATGCCGAACGCGATGATGAACTATATCTATTTATTAGCGATCCAAACATTCGCGATATAGCGGGATACCTGCGAGGGGAGCTCGACGCAAGGTTGGTAAGTGTGTTCGCCGAGGATCGGCGTTCTACCGAAGATGTCTTTTTCAATTACTACGTTTTTGAACGGAAGGGCGACACTCGGTATCTCATCGTGCGAGCGCCTGTACCCGCCGGCTTTCCCGAGTTTCCGTCGCTTTCGGCCGAACTGCCGGCAGTGAACTGGCAAGAACGCGAAATCCAGGACTGGTTCGGACTCACGGCGATCGGGCATCCCAACCCCAGGCGCGTCGCCTTGCATGACAATTGGCCCGATGTTCACCCCTTGCGGAAGGATTTTCCGATCGACACAGTATTGCCGCCTTTTGAAGGCGAGCGCCACGTCTACCGGCCGGCTCTGGGAGAAGGTGTGTTTCAAGTGCCCGTGGGTCCGGTCCATGCAGGCACCATCGAACCCGGCCATTTCAGTTTTGCGGTGGCAGGTGAGCCGATCCTCTACTTGCAACTTCGAATGTTCTATACCCACAAGGCCACCGAAAAGCTCTTCGAGAAGTTGCCGATTCACAAAGCGGTTTTCCTGGCCGAGAGCGTGTCGGGCGACTCCAGTTTTTCCCACGGCGCGGCTTTCTGTCAGGCAGTTGAACGCGCGGCTCAGATCGACGTTCCGGAGCGCGCGCTGATCATGCGCACCATTCTGCTGGAGCTCGAGCGAATCTGTAATCATGTTGCCGACATCGGCGCGATCGCTACAGACGTTGGATTTGTCGTCGCGAATGCGCATGCCAGCCGATTGAAGGAGATGCTGTTCACCGCCAATGAACAGTTGACTGGAAATCGCCTATTGCGAGGCATGGTCTGCATCGGTGGCGTCCGAAGAGATTGGCGCTTCTGGCAAGTGGATAATTTTCGGAAGACGGTGGAAGTTTTCGCGCGGGAGTTTCGGGATCTGGTGGACCTGATTAGTTCCTCCGAGTCTACGCGCGATCGGTTGGAACACACTGGAATCCTTAAGCCCCAGATCGCGAAGGATCTGGGCATCGTAGGCGTGGGGGGCCGGGCTTCCGGAGTCGATTTGGACGTGCGGCGCGACCACCCGTACGCGGCTTATCGTCGATACTCCTTCCGCGTGCCGGTTTATCAAGCCGGGGATGTCTGGCACCGGATGCAGGTCCGCATTGATGAAGTGACGGAATCACTCGGCATCATCAGGAGCGCTATCGTAGAAAATCTCAACGGCGAGTTTCGGGTTCCCGTCCCTTCAATCCCTCCGGACCGCTGCGCTCTGAGCGCTGTGGAGGGATGGCGGGGTGAGATTCTCCATTGGATTCGCACGGGCGTCAACAATCATCTGGAGCGTTGCAAGATCAAGGATCCGTCTCTCAACAACTGGCCCGCGCTGGTTGAAGCGGTTCAGGGAAACATCATTGCAGACTTCCCTGTCATCAATAAGAGTTTCAATCTTTCTTACTCGGGGACGGATCGGTAATCGATGTTCAAAATCCTCCAAAGGACCTTCAGCACCGGCGTTGTCACGACGGCCTATCCCAGTAAGCCGGCTAAAATCTCAGAATACTTTCGCGGACGGCCGAGCTTCGATTTCGAAAAATGGCAGGATGCGCGGCCCGCTGAAGATGTGTGTCCAACCGGGGCGATATCTGTTTCGGATGGAGAAGAATCGCGGAAAGTTACCGTTGACTATGGTCTGTGTGTCTTCTGCGGCTTGTGCGCGGAAGCGTCATCCGGTCAGGCAGTGCAAGTCACCCAAGAATTTGAACTGGCGGTTGCGGATCGCGCTAGCCTCGCTCTCACTGCGGAATACGCGTTGAACTCCGACGGGACTCATCGACAGTTGCGCGCCCTACGTCGCGGATCCTCGAATGCCGAAGCGCAGGTGGAGAGCGCCGGAAGGAAGGCGCGAGAAAAAATCCAGAAGCTTTTGGGAAGGTCCCTCTCCATCCGGGAGGTAGATGCAGGGTCGTGCAATGGGTGTGAGCTGGAGATTGTCGCCCTCAACAATCCCGTTTACGATATCGAGCGCTTTGGTATCCACTTCGTCGCATCTCCTCGTCATGCCGACATGCTACTGGTAACGGGTCCAGTCACGCGAAACATGGAACTCGCCCTGTTGAAGACGTATCGCGCCATGCCTGAGCCGAAGATTGTTGTCGCGGTCGGCGCCTGTGGCATTAGCGGAGGAATCTTCGGCGTCAACTACGCGTCGCTAGGCGGGGTTGATCGCGTCGTGCCGGTGGACGTTTACATCCCAGGATGTCCTCCGCGTCCACAAGCCCTGCTTCACGGAATCCTGCTGGCCGTCGGACGGCTGGAGGAAAAACAATACCCGATATAGGGTAGGTTGGTTATGCCGCTGATCGAGACGATGACGATAGCCGACTACGATGCCGTGATGGCGCTTCTCCGAAGCTCACCAGGACTCGCGTTACGAACGGTGGACTCACGCGGGGCGACTGAACGCTACCTGGCGCGAAACCCTGGGCTGAGTTTTGTGGCTAGGTGCGCCAAGCGTATTGTTGGTTGCGTGATGTGCGGTCATGATGGCCGGCGCGGTTATTTGCAGCACTTAGCCGTGGATCCTGAGTACCAGCGCCGCGGCATTGGGACTGCCCTGGTCGAACGGTGTTTGGCGGAGCTTAGCCGCTTGGGTATCGATAAAGCTCATCTTGATGTTCTTGTCGCCAATGAGCCGGCTCATCAATACTGGACGGGCCGAGGGTGGAAGAGGAGAGACGACATCGTACGCTATTCGTATACCAGTTCAACTGATACGAATGCTTGAGCTGCGCTGCGAAAGGGAGCTGCAAGAATTGCAGGCCTGCTTCCTCACAGCCAGCTAGCCGACCGGGGAGTGGGCCTACCTCGTGCTGAATCGTCCATTCTGTCATCTTCTTAGCCGCTCTTAACCAAAAGGCACACGCATTGCAAACTAGCCGTCCCAGAGGTCTGACATGCCTGCGTCAATTCGAATTGAAGCGGAGGCTCTGAAACTGCGCGTCACAGTTGCGGAACTGCGCCGATTCGCGAAAGCCGGTCTAATCGAGGTTGTCGAGCGCGATGGAGAGTGTTTCCTAACGGCGGAGAGTGCATCGAAAGCGCAGCTGATACTGGGCTTGCTCAGAACGCGCCAGCTAAACCTGACTCAAATTGGCGGAATAGTCGCAAGACTGGCTCCTCCGTATCGACTCGAGGACATCCGTTGGGTTTGACCAAACCTGTGATCGAACTGGATCGAATGCTAAGTCTTCCGCAGTTAGCTGCCGACTACCGGCTGCTCGAATGTATGCGCTGCCGCTGTGGAAAGCGAAAGATCGTCGGAGAGCCACTCTGCGGTGAATGCTGGATCATATTACTGCCAAAGTACCAGTGTGCGCTCGAAACAGCTCGTCCCGCTACTACATTTGCGATCGCTTATCGTTCTGCAACGGATTATCTCGACTGCAGATCGCAGGTACGAGCAAAGTCAAAATAGGACCCAGGGGTGGAATCCGACGACAACGACAAAAATTCGAATCGCGTTGATGACGTCATGGCGGCGTATCAGCGGCGACTTGTCCCCAGGGAGCTACAGTTATTTCCCCACTCGACGATTCTGTCAATAGCTCAGCAGTCTGAGCCTATCGCCCGTGCGCAGGAGCGAGGAGAGGCAAGATGCCCAAGAATAAGGAATTGAAGGATCAAATGGCGGCGCTTCGCAGAGCAGTGCCCGAGCTGTATGGCTTGTTGCTGGCGTCGAACGAGGGGCTTCCCATTGCACACTCGCTATCCAATGGCACGGATCCGGACCGTATAGGAGCCTTGGCCGCCGCAGTTTCTAGCATGGGAAGACGAATTGCCGATTGCATGAACGTCGGCACCCTCGGGGACGTCTCAATTTGTGCTGAAAAAGGTACGGTCTTCTTCTATGCAGCTGGTTCGCGAGCGGTGTTAGTGGCGCTCGGCCCAAATGGTTGTAACGCGGGCTTAGTTCACCTTGAAGCCGGGATGACAGCCCAGAATATGGGCGCCCGGTTCGATTCATGAGAAATGGCCCATCTTTCCCCGTTTGAGCTGGCACGTGTGCTTTGTTTGGATCAGCGGTGAGTTTGTGTATCCGTCAGCGCCGCGGGAGGTAGGCGTTGTGAATATACGTAGGTTCGAATATACTAAGTGTGTGACGGACCCCCTTCGGCGCTTCAAGGCTGAAATCTTTCAGGCCTTAGCTCACCCGACGCGAATCGCCATGGTCGAAGCTCTCCGCGACGGGGAACTATCTGCAGGTGCTCTGGTGGAAAAGCTGGAAATCGAGCAGGCAAATGCGTCGCAACATCTTTCGATTCTGCGGGCCAAGTTGATCGTGGTCAGCCGCAAAGTAGGAAACCAGGTCTTCTATTCGCTGCGAGATACCGTGTTGATTGAGGTTCTGGACATCCTGCGCCGCTACTTCTGTTCTCAATTAGCTAACACCACTGGCGTCCGGTTATAAG
>PKZC01000395.1 GCA_003132905.1 Bryobacterales bacterium
GAAAAGATCGCCGTTCGGATCTCCGAGTACATTAAACCCCGCGATGGCGAATCTTAACCGGGATAGATGCCCGAGCCGCTGAGCTAAAAGGATGGGGTTCACGAGAAGCCCAGCTCCAAAAGCAACAAAAATGGCAGTGGCGATACCTCTCCTGCGTGTAACCAGCGCTTCGATGAACAGCAGGCCTACCACAGGAAGTAGGAGCGGCAGGGCCTCCGAGTAAGTGATGACGATGAAGAGGACATTAATAGCGAAGAGTGCCTGGACCCGGCGCGCTAGAATTCCGTTGGTGAACGGTGCCAAGCAGAGGAGGATGAACGAGCCGGCCACGGCTTGGGCCGCGAGGAAAGCCAAAACGTGATTTAGCGAGAGAATCGTGGCGAAGGCAAAACCGACGTCGGCCGCAATTACCGCCACTGGCATCAGACTTCGCTCCTTGCGCACTAACTCGAGTGAGACCGCGAATGTAATGATGGCAAAGACTTTGTAGAGAGCAGACAGCACCTCGACCAATAAAACCGGAGCTTTGCCCGTAAGGACTGAGAGAGAGGCCAGGAACAGCTCCGCGCCGTACCGCAAGCTTGCATTCTGTTCGAAGAACGGCATGTAGTTCGGGTCATGGAGAAGGCCAAGGAACCCGTGCGCGAAGAGCGAATAGTTGACAAGTTCACCGTTCCACCAATCGATGTACGCCAACGACGGCGAGCCGATCAAAATCGGTGTCGCGAGAACGACTGATGCTAGTGTCAACCCAAAAATCAGAAGCGAAGGCCTCCACGTCTCGCGAATCGTCCCGACAATTTCACTGCGGTATCGCAGAACAGCGAACAATGTCAGACAAACTCCGCCCAGAACCACCACGAACACGCGTGTGGGCTGGAGCGGGGCGGGCATTGCAAACCCAAATAACGTCAAGCAAACAAGGAAGATCGGTTGGAACGAAACAACGGAAAGCAACACACTATAGGGTGCGTAAGGCGTTCTGCGCACCAAAAGATAAGTTAGTCCGAAGGCGGCCGCAATGAATAGGAACATGAAACTGATCAGGTATAAGAACATATAAGCCTCAAAGTCTGCTACCTAACCACAATCACGCACACGACGGGCGATCTGCGCTTGGCTGGCCACGGCCCAGACCGTAAGTTCGACTATCGTCAAGGACGCAAATATGCGCGGTCTGCACCTAATTAAAGAATTGCTCTTGTGAGAGTATCATGTCGAGGGGGCTCAATAGTGAGACTCAGACAAGTAAATCGCGAAAGTCGCGGGCATGCTGGGCGCACTTCAGGCGCAGGCGCTCGGTCCCCGATTGCCAAGGAGCAGCTAGAGCGAATCGGTTCACTCTAGGGCATCGAGAAAGAGATCCGAGGCCGGATCGCCGGACGAACGAGAACAGATCCGGCAAGCCAGATCGCCAACTGGGCAAGCATGACGTGTGCGAAATGGCCGTCAGTGCACATCGAATCGGCGCCGTTACTATATTAGTCTCATCTAAGCAGCCGCAGACCGCAGCGGTACTGACGGCGCAACATTCAGCGGGGGGGTACTTCGCACGCCTGGCTTTCTAGACTCAGCTTGTCGACGCGGAGCAATAGCGGGCGTGGATCTGCTGCCAAGTGCCGGGTTGCCGGTTCCTTGACGGCCAACGGCAATTCGTTGAACCCGGCCCGAACACGCACGGGCAAGTGAAACTGACCTTCGTGCGACAGAACGTTATCGGATTCCGAGTTGGATACTCCCCCGACAACTATAGTCCGGTAAGGCAAGGTCGACGAGGGTCCGAAAATAGCACTTCCGCTAAGCTGCGCACAGCCGTTTGCGGATGACATCACGGTAAGTATTGTCGGCCTGTTTCCCATCCAAAAGAACATCTGCCCGTCCGCGGTCTTCTCCAAACCATTCGGATTGTTCACAGAGACCACTGTTGCGCCGGCTGAATTCGCCCGAATCAATGCGAGTTCAGGCGTCCTGGCAATGATACCGGTAGCGGCACTGGGAGCTGTTGAACCCGATACATTCTCCGCAATGATGTACTGCGGCAATTGAGTTCGTTCCTGCGGTTTAGAGTGCAATTGAATTACATCGAGGTCAGCTCCAATGTTGATGAACTTCACCTGCCCGCCCAAAGCGAAGTCAAGATACTCGGAGACCCACTCATTCGACACGTCAGACCACACTGTGATTCCTTGCTGCCCAGCCAGGGCTTTCTGAATCTCGCCGAGGTCCCAGTTGTGTCTGCGGTATTCACCGTGATGCACGATGTAGTGAGGGTAATCGTGCGTCCAAACCGCCAACGCAGGACGAGCGATTCCCAATACAGCTTGCGAGATTAGGAATATTAGCGCGCAAGCTCCTGCGATCTCTCGCCACGTCCGGGGCCAAAACCGTTCGGGGGCCTTCGATCCCGCGAGACAGTAGCTCGCCAAAGTCAATGTAAAGAAGGCGTAGCCAAACGACAAGCCTTTGCCAGCGGCCCACAACTGGCCGCGCGCCGCCAAATAGCCGAACTCTATTATTGCCGCGAGCGATGTGCACGCGGCGAGGCAAAGAGCTGGCCGATCATTTCGCAGTCCGTCTATCAATGCGAGAAGCAGGAGGATCGTCAACGCAAAACCCAAAACCGTGACTGCGGCCGAACTTAACATCGTGGCGATTGTGCCGCTGGATTCCAAGGGTCCGAAGCCCCAAAACCCGGCCAGGGGATTTGAATACAGCCAGGGATAGTAGGCCAAGTGCCAGTTGTTCTTTCCGGACGAGGCATAGGATAGCTGTGACGCGCCGAAACGAAGCAGGACAGTCCGCATCGGCAAGCTACCGATAAGGATCACGAATCCCGCTAATACGTACTTTCGGATGGCCGGGAACGCTAGATCGAGGGACCGAAGCCGCAGCGCGAAAAAAATCAGGAGAGCCAGCGCCAGCAGCGGTAGAATTTCAGGGTACAGAAACTCTAGCGACACCACCGTGAGACCGGCGGCAGCGTAGACGGTCCAGGATGCCGGGCCTGTTAGCCGATCCTCAATACATCCGAACAATATCATCAAAAACAACAATAGGGGAATACTATTCAGTTGCGACTGAGCCCGCGTGTCCAAGATTACCTGCGCCCAAAAACCGACACAAATGACTGCCGCCGTTAGCGCCGCATAGCGCGGCCGCAATCCGATGCCGCATGCGTAAAGAAAGGCTGGCCCATACGCGAGCAGAAAGCAAAGTAATGAAAAGCAGTACTCAAAAATATACGGGGGGACTTGAGCGACCCGAGACGAAAAGGCGAGCATCATGAAAGTGCTCCAGCGGGTGTCCAACAGCCCGCCTGCTCGCGCGTAAGAATCATCGCGATTCACTAGGGTCTGGGGATCGACCTGTTTAGCCCAGGAACGCGGCTCTCTATCGAGATAATCGGCGGTGGCTACATAGTTAAACGCATCCGACCCGTTACCGCGCAAAACCGAATACTGCAGGCCACCCAACAGCTGCGGAGCGACAATTAACACCAATGTGAAGACAAAACCCGCGGCGCCCCAGATGGCGCTCCGTCGTTCTTCCGGAGTGGAGGGAGGTTCCTCTGCCCGACGCGATAACGACAATAGTGTCAGCAGTAAGCTGAGGGTAGTCCCCACGACGAGCAAAGGAATGGTCCAACGAGCCACCGTAATGTCCAAAAGCGTCAGGTAGGTGCCGAAGACGGTGATAAGGACGAAACCGGCCACCGGAGCTATGGCAATTGCGAATCCCAGACGATGCCTGGCCGAGCCTAGATAGAGTGAAGGGCCAAAGCCAACAAGGGAGAGTGCAAGCAGTGCCCACAGAAGACCGAGGAAGAGGTTGGCCACGTTAAACCAGTAAACGGATTTCTCCGCCGCGAATCCGCACGCGAGGACTCAGCGGGTAAGGCGCCCGCGTGCTCGGCAGATCAAAGTGAGAATTGAGCTGCTGCAGCATCCTCGTAAAACATCCGAACGGTCTCCACCGAATACGCATGCAGGTCTTTGCCAATTAAGGAAAGTTTGTTGAGGATATCGTTGGTGGCGGTGATGATGTGACAACCTATCGCATCGGCTTGAAACACATTCAGTAACTCGCGGGGACTGGCCCAAATCAATTCCAGCCCGGCATGTGGACGAAGCAATTCTACAGCGGAAGCCATCAGCGGGACTGGGTCCCGGCCGGTGTCGGCGACGCGACCGGCGAAGACGGAAACATAAGCAGGCGCACCGCCGGCGAGCGCGTAAGAAACGTCACGTACCTGTTCTAGCGCCAACAGGGCAGTAATATTCAGCTTCACACCCGAGTGAGAGAGTTGCCGAATCAGATCGAGCGATGGCTCGCCTCTGGTATTAGTCACTGGTATCTTGACGTAGACATTCTCACCCCAACGGGCGATCTTGTGCGCTTGCCGCGCCATTTCCGGGAACTCATCGGCAAAGACTTCGAACGAAATCGGCCGGTCTTGGATCACCGAGAGGATGTCTCGTGCGAAAGCTTCGTAATCCGTTAATCCCGCTTTCCGCATGAGCGTGGGGTTCGTCGTAAATCCTTGGATTTGGGGATTGGCGTAGTGTTGCAACATTGCGCATTTGTCGGCGCCATCGGCAAACAGCTTCACTTTTAATGCCCTGAGTGACGTCGTCATGCAGCACTCTCCCGCTGATTCTGACTGGAGATCCAGTCGGTGGCTTCACGCAACGAGGTCACCCGTATGGATGGCCCTAGGCGCGGATTCTGCTCCGAATAACCGTAGTCGATTAATACGGTCTTGCATCCAGCGCGCTCCCCAGCCTCAATATCGCGCCAGCGGTCGCCGATCAAGTAGCTGGCCGTTAGGTCGATACCATGCTTTTCGGCGGCGCGAAAAATAAGCCCTGGTTCGGGTTTGCGGCAGTCGCACTGATCACCATCCGTGTGATAGCACACAAAGATGTCATCGACCGGTACAACCGCTTTGAGGCGATCATGGATGGCTTCCACTACTTCCCGCTTCTGCGTGCCCCTGGCGACATCGGGTTGATTGGTCACCACCAGGAGCAGGAAACCCAACGCCTTCAGCTCACCTAAAGCCGTCGTATCGGGCATAATTTCGAGCTCGGAAGGCGAGGCCGGCGGAAAAGGCTTGCCGTCCCGAACCAGCGCACGATTGAGGACGCCGTCGCGATCCAGGAACACAGCACGCTGCTGGCTGCTCATCGAAGCCCTTCCCATTTCGTCTCCGCGACTTTTAAGCTTGGGTGCGAGACCAGCAGGTGCCAGATGATCGCTTGAAAAGACTCCGTATGCGGAGTGACGTGCGCTTGACTGACAGTTGGGACGATCACGCAGCCATCGGCCACACGCGCGGTGTGCCCCCCGTCTCTACCCACAATTCCGATGATGGCGGAGCCCACCGATCTGGCATAGTCCAGCGCAGCCACCAGGTTCGGACTCACCTGCGCCTCAACGCTCCCGCCGCCAACCGATAACACCATAACCAGATCCCGAGAATGCAACCTGCTCCCACGGAGCCACGATTCGAACACGCTGGCCCAACCTTCGTCGTTCGTGCGCGCGGTAAGCTCCGATACGTTGTCGGTAGGCGCGTAGGCTTCGATCCCGGCGATTTTGCGGAAATCGTTAACGGCATGCGACGCATTCGCGGCGCTCCCACCCACTCCCAGAATGAACAGCCTCCCTCCCCCGGTTCGCGTCTTCACGAGGAGGCTAACAACTTTCTCGATCGCCGCTTGGTCTAGCAAATCGATGATGCTCGAAGTCTCAGCCAAGTACTGCTGGATGAAACTCATCCCTTAGGCTCCCAAGCCGATTCGTCCAGCCAGATAATCCGACAATTCTCGCAGTCCCGCCGTCGATCCAATCTCGTAGAATCGCTCCTTGATCTCAAAGCCCGCCAGCGTCCCATTTGCGAGCAAGTCCTGAAAAAGGTCCGCCAAATCGTAGGGTTGGTTGTCAGCGATTCCAGCAAAGGCCGAGTCGCGAAATACACCCAATCCATAATCAATGTATTCCATCCAGCTCGTTGGGTTCTTTTTATCATAAGCCCAAATTCGTCCGCCAGAATAATCCACGTTGCTGGAGTCCCATTGTCCCACGTTGTGGAAGACGGTCATCAGTGCTTCCCGTCCGCTGTTTTGGAAGGCGGATTGTACCGCCCGATAGTCGCACGGAAGGTAACTATCGCCATACAGAACGAAAAATTCGGGACCCAATCGGGGCAGCGCCTGCTTGATAGCCCCAGCAGTTCCCCGTAGGGTCGGGCCATCGAATGAGAACTCGACAGTTAGACCAAAGTGTGAACCATCGCCCACAAATTTCTGAATTTGCTCTCCCAGGAATCCGGCGCACAGGATCACGCGTTCGATTCCGCTAGCCGCCAGGAGGCGTAATTGGTGAGAGATGAACGGCTCTCCCTGGATAGGTAACAACGCCTTTGGGACTTTCTCGGTGAGGGGAAACAACCTCGTCGCGAGTCCGCCGGCAAGAATTGCAACAGGCAGCATATCGTGACTTAAGCTCTGTCCGGCGCGGAGCCAAATGAGCGAATCCGGAAGGTCTGCAATCCAGCTTCGGAAATAGCGCGGGCGGTGAAGAACCTTGCTCCGGAACGATCGGCGCGACGCTGCGAACGAGGAACGATATGCATCGAACTTTTTTATGATACAACGCCCGTGTTACCTGTTGGCGTCATCGAGAGGTTCCATCATTCCTATTTCATGAAGCATGTTCGGCCACCTTCTGCCGGGGCCACGGCGCTGGTTGTGGTGAAGGACAACATATGCCGGTCCAAAAAACGCCCTATGATAATATGTTGCATTCCCCAGAATGCGCTATCGTCTTGCTCATTGATGTTGGATCGAAGGAGGCCTTTTCGTTGTCGTCAGACTTGAGATTTCCCCCACCCCCGGGTTGTTCGGAGGCTCCAGTTTGGACTGCAAATGGTTTTATAATCGCCGGGAAGCTGCTTCCAGTTTTGTCGTACGACGATATCGGTCCCGTCGCCTGGAACGATGAACTTACCGAGGTTCACGAAGAAGTGGCGGGCGATGATCATTACATTGAGCGGGCGTCTCGAGAGCATACCGCCGACCAGTTGAGGCGTTGGCTAGCCCAGCCAAACGCCAGCGTCATGGATATCGGTTGTTCTTCCGGTTCGTTCCTCCGCCTGCTGCGTAGTAGGTTCCCCAATTACACTATTGTTGGGGCTGATTGCGTTCGGGGCCCCCTGGAGCGTCTTTCGAGAAGCATGCAGAATATCCCGCTGCTGCATTTCGATTTACTGAAGTGTCCGTGGCCCGACGAGAGCTTCGATGCGCTCGTTTTGCTGAACGTTTTGGAGCATATAGAAGACGATTTGGGCGCCGCCCGCCAGGCGCTTCGCATCTTAAGACCTGGGGGCGTGGCAGTCATAGAGGTTCCGGCCGGTCCTGGTTTGTACGATGTCTATGATCAAGAGTTGATGCACTTTCGAAGGTACCGGATGGCGGATCTTCTGAATACGTTGCGTTGCGCTGGCTTCGAGATCGTCCATCAATCCCATCTAGGTTTTTTTCTTTTCCCAGGGTTTTGGCTCGTGAAGAAGCGCAATCGCCGCTATTTGAACGCGAGTCCGGAAACAAAACGCGAAGTAGTGAGGAGTAGCATTGGCCGTTACCGCAGTAACCCGCTCATGCATTTCGTCATGCGAGCTGAAGCCAAATTGCGCAAAGTGATTCGCTATCCGTTCGGAATTAGATGCCTTGTCACTTGCCGCAAGCCTTTGGTATAGTACGGAGCGTGGATATCAGCCTGATACTCCCCGCCTTTAACGAGGCCAGCAGGATTGCTGCAACCATCGGAGACGCCGTCTCCTACTTTAACGCACAGAATTACAAATACGAGTTGATCGTCGCCGCGGATGGAGACGACGGGACTCGAGAAAAGGCGCGCGAACTGGCACTCACTAACCGGTCGATCAAAGTGATCGGCGAACCGGCCAGGCGCGGTAAGGGGCGTGGTATTCGCGAGGCTGTAGCCATCGCATCGGGGAAAATCATCGGCTTCGCGGACGCCGACAACAAAGTTCCGATTGAAGATTACAGCAAACTCGAGCCGTGGCTTGCCGACGGCTACGAAGTCGTCATCGGCTCGCGCGCTTTGCGTGACTCGAAGATCGAGCGGCCGCAGCCGCTTTATCGGCGGATCGGATCGAGGGGATTCGGCATCTTCATGCACTCGGTAGTGGGGTTGCCGAGTGTCCCAGACACACAGTGCGGATTCAAGTTTTTCCAGGGCGACGTGGCTCGCGATCTTTTCCGGCGTCAACGTGTCGATGGATACATGTTCGACGTTGAAATCCTCGCGATTGCACAGCGGCTCGGTTATCGGATCAAGCAAGTCCCGGTCCGTTGGCACGATGACGCGGATAGCCGTCTGCAATTGGTTCGCGGCAATGTTCGCAATGTGGCTGATATCTTCAGAATCCGGTTCTCACTTCGCCAACTCGCCAGTCCGCATTTTGAAGACGTCAAAAAGCCGGAGCCTCTGGGTAAGGAGACCGGCGAGTTCTCGCCTACCGAGTTGACCTTAGAGTCCAGAACGGAAAGGTAACGCCCAGCTTTGAGAGCCTTGGTAACCGGCGCTGCCGGCTTTATCGGCAGTAGTCTTACTGACCGATTGCTGGCGGAAGGACATGACGTAGTTGGATTTGACAATTTCTCAACTGGACAGCGGAAGTTTCTGGAATCAGCATGCACGTCCCACAGATTCCGGTTGGTGCAAAACGACCTGCTGAATTTCGATGCGCTGGCAGACGCCATGGAAGGCGTCGATTTTGTCTTTCATCTCGCGGCGAACGCCGATGTGCGCTTTGGAACCGATCATCCCCGCAAAGACTTCGAGCAGAACACCATCGGCACTTCCAACGTGCTGGAGGCGATGCGCCTTCGTAAGGTACGACGGATCGCATTCTCCTCGACCGGCTTGGTTTATGGCGAAGGACGCGTGTTCCCCACTCCCGAGGACGCCCCGTTTCCAATCCAGACTTCCCTCTACGGCGCATCCAAAGCCGCGGCGGAAGGCATGATTTCAGCCTACTGCGAAGGATTCGGATTCCAGGGATACATCTTCCGCTTTGTATCTATCCTCGGCGAGCGTTATACGCATGGCCATGTGTTCGACTTTTGCAAACAATTGTTGGCTCACCCCGAGCAGCTAAACATTCTTGGCAACGGAAAACAACGCAAATCGTACCTGTACATGCAGGATTGT
Organism: Bryobacterales bacterium; assembly: GCA_003132905.1. The sequence goes on from PKZC01000395.1 coordinate 9,241, forward strand.
TTGGACGCAATACTAATGGCGATCGAGAAGGTGGACAGAAAGATCAGCCTATTCAACCTCGGAACCGATGAATCCTGCGAGGTGAATGACTCGATTCGATGGATCTGCGAGCACTTGAATCTCTCGCCCCATCTCTCTTATGCGGGTGGAGATCGCGGATGGATCGGTGACAGCCCGTATATTCTCCTCGATTGCCGCCGCATGCGGGGAGTTGGCTGGACGCCGAAATTCAGCATCCGCGATGGGGTAATCCGCACTGTCGACTTTTTGAATCAGAATCGCTGGGTCTTTGAAAAAGGATGAATCGCCGCACGTCCGTGATCATTGGTTAGGGGTGAGGGAGTAAGTGTCTTTGATCGCAGTGGTCGGAATGTGGCACCTTGGCCCCGTGACTGCGGCATGTCTCGCGTCGGCGGGGCATAGTGTCATCGGCATTGACGAAGACCCGGAGATTGTGAAAGCGTTAGCCCAGGCTAGGCCCCCCGTCGCCGAACCCGGGTTAGCGGAGATGATCGGTCGTGAGTGCGACGCAGGCCGATTGCGGTTTTCGATGCGCTTCGAGGATGTGGCCGCGTGCTCGGTGGTTTGGATCACCTATGACACTCCCGTGGACGAGAACGATGTAGCGGATGTTGAGTTTGTCTACCGGCAATCGTTACGAGCGCTCGTACACGTGGGCGATGGCACTATGTTCGTGCTCAGTTCCCAAATGCCTGCTGGATCGGTCGCCCGCNNGGAGCGGGATTTCGCAACCCATGCAGCGGGCCGTTGTGTCCGCTTTGCTTGCGCGCCTGAGAATCTGCGATTGGGTAAGGCCCTGGAAGTTTTTCTGCGTCCGGATCGTGTGGTTTTGGGCGTACGAGACCAGACGGCGCGCGGCGCCTTGGAGAGTGTGTATGCCCCTTTCACTGATCGCATTGAGTGGATGTCCGTTGAATCCGCAGAGATGACCAAGCATGCGATCAATGCCTTCCTTGCGACCTCGGTCTGCTTCATTAATGAACTTGCCACGCTGTGTGAAGCCACTGGCGCCGACGCCCTTGAAGTGGAACGCGGACTAAAGACTGATCAGCGAATCGGTCAGAAGGCCTACTTGCATGCGGGTGGTGCAATCGGGGGCGGCACGCTCGCTCGCGACATCAGTTTCTTGCGGGCATTGGGCCAACAGGCCGCGGCTCCGTTGGCCTTAATTGATGGAGTGCACGCCAGCAACGAGAATCATAAGACTTGGCTGCGGCGAAAGATCTCTGAGGTATTTGGCGAACTGCGCGGACGCACCGTGGCAATCTTGGGACTTACTTACAAGCCCGGCACGAACACGCTTCGCAGGTCCTCGGCTGTCGAAACCGCCGTCTGGCTAAATCGAGAGGGCGCAAAGGTGCGGGCGTTTGATCCGCAAGTTGCACAGTTGCCAAAGGAGTTGCAATCGGTTATGTCGCTCGGTTCAGACATCGCTGACACATTGCGCGATGCCGAGGCACTGGTGGTCATGACTCCGTGGCCCGAGTTCCAGGCGCTTGACCCAGCCCTAGCTCCCCCCGTGGTCTTCGACGCTGCTCGGTTTCTTGAAAGAATACTGAAACCGCGGTCGGGCATTCGATATTACTCAATTGGGAGAGCAGGTTGACACTGGAGGGCAAACGCGCGATTGTGACCGGCGCGAGTCACGGATTGGGCAGGGCTATCTCAGAGGCCTTGTTGCGAGAGGGCGCCAGCATCCTGGGTTGTGCTCGCGAAGCTGAGGATCTCGAGCGGACGTGCGCAAAATTGGCACAAGCCGCGCCAGGCCGCGTCCATGCGAAGGTATGCGACGTGGCAAATAAGAGTGCGGTGGACGCGCTGGCACACCACGCCGAATCGATCCTGGGAGGTGTTGACATTCTGGTGGCGAACGCCGGCGTTTATGGGCCCAAAGGCTGTATTGAAGATGTCGACTGGGTAGAGTGGGTTCAGGCGATCCAAATCAATCTGATTGGAACGGTCTACTGCTGCCGTGCCTTTCTGCCACTCCTGAAGAAGGCCTCGCTGGGCAAAACCTCCCGTAGCAAGGTCCTGATTCTCTCCGGCGGCGGAGCTACCAAACCGCTTCCTTTTCTCAGCGCTTATGCCGCGTCGAAAGCCGGTATTGTGCGTTTCGGTGAGACGCTGGCTGAGGAAGTGAGACCTTGCCAGGTAGACGTTAACATGATCGCTCCAGGGGCGCTCAATACTCGGCTCTTGGAGGAAGTGCTGGACGCCGGCCCGGATAAAGTGGGCAAGGCATTCTACGAATCAGCGCTCAAACAACAGGAGTCCGGTGGAACGCCTCTCGAATTGGGTGCTGACCTCTGCGCGTTTCTGGCATCTGCAGCGGCCGACGGAGTGACGGGCCGCCTTTTCAGCGCACAGTGGGATCCATGGCGGCGGCTGGGCGAGTTCAGCGATGAGTTGAACGGAACCGACATCTATACTTTGCGGCGCATCGTACCTGCGGACCGGGGGAAGAATTGGGATTGCCAATAAGGGTGGCGATCATCGGCTGCGGCTTGATCGGCCGCAAACGTGCCGAGGCACTGTCGGATGCTGTCGTGACGGTTTGTTGCGACATCAATTTGGAGCGCGCACGCTCGTTGGCGGACAAGTACGGCGCCCGCGCCACCGTGGATTGGGAGAAGGCGGTTTCCAGCCGAGACGTGGACGTTGTTTTCGTCGCTACCACTCACGACGTGTTGCCGGTCGTGGCCGAACAAGCCGTCGCCGCGGGAAAACACGTACTGCTGGAGAAGCCCGGGGCTCGGCGCGCCATTGAGCTTGAACCGGTCAAAACTGCTGCTGCGCGCAGCGGAGCGCTGGTTCGAATTGGTTTCAACCATCGTTATCACCGGGCATTCCGAAAAGCGCGTGAGATTTTCGAGAGCGGCGCGCTGGACGATCTCATGTTCGTCCGTGCTAGATATGGCCATGGAGGCCGGCTCGGCTACGAACATGAGTGGCGCGCCAATCCTGCGATTTCCGGCGGAGGAGAGGGGATCGACCAAGGCATGCACCTGATCGATCTTGCGCGCTGGTTTTGTGGCGACTTCACCCATGTCCAGGGTTATGCCGCGACATATTACTGGAACATGCCGGTCGACGATAATTGTTTCTTTCTGCTGCGCACGCACCGGGATCAAACCGCCTTTCTACACGCCAGTTGTACGGAGTGGAAGAACACATTCAGTTTCGAGATCTATGGTAAACGCGCTAAGCTCGAGATCTCGGGATTGGGCGGGAGCTACGGAATCGAGCGTTTGTGTCACTACCACATGCTCCCCGAGATGGGGCCGCCCGAAACAACAATTTTCGAATACCCAATGGCTGACGACTCGTGGCGCTGTGAATGGCAATCCTTCGCCGAAGACATTCGTCTCTCGCGCCCCCCACAGCCGGGCATTGAAGACGCCCAGGCAGCGCTGCGAATTATCGAACAGGTCTGCGAAATGAGAGATCCAGCGAAATGATCATTGCTCGCGCGCCACTTCGAATCTCTCTGGGCGGTGGTGGCACCGACCTGCCCTCCTACTACCGCCAGCATGGCGGATTCCTGATCGCGGCAGCCATCGACAAGTACGTCTATATCACCTTGCACGAAACGTTCGTGGACTATCTGATCGTGAAATATTCGGAAACAGAGAAGGTGCATGCCATCCAAGAATTGAAGCACCCGCTGATACGGGAAGCACTTAAACTGACGAGCACTATTGTGCCGGGCCTGGAGATCGCTTCCATGTCCGACATTCCCGCTGGCAGCGGTCTTGGCTCTTCCGGAAGTTTCACCACCGCCTTGCTCTGCGCCCTGTATGCTCTCAAACACGACATTGTTTCCAAGCACGACTTGGCGGAAATGGCCTGCCACATTGAGCTGGACCTCCTCGCTGAACCGATCGGCAAGCAAGACCAGTTTATTGCCTCTTATGGAGGCATCACCTGTTTCGAGTTCGAGCGGGACGACCATGTAACAGTTGCGCCGCTGCGATTGGACGCCATCACCCGCTACAACCTGGAAGAGAATCTAATGCTCTTTTTCACCGGGTACACCAGGAGTGCTTCGGAGATCCTTCGGGACCAAGACACGCGCAGCAAACAAGGCGACCAAGCTATGATTGACAACCTGCATTTTGTCAAGCAGCTCGGCTACGATAGCAAAGCGGCGTTAGAGGCGGGTGATTTGCATGCATTCGCCAAGCTAATGGACGTGCATTGGGAGTACAAGAAGAGGCGGACGGCGGGAATGAGTAGCGGCTGCATTGACGAGTACTATGAACTGGCGAAGAACAATGGATCTCTCGGCGGAAAACTGATTGGCGCCGGGGGCGGCGGCTTCCTGATGTTCTACACCGAGGAGAAGACACGGCTCAGGAGGGCTATGTACGATGCAGGTTTGCGCGAGGTTCGCTTTCATTTTGATTTCGAAGGTACGCGAGTGCTGACTCAATCGTAAGCCCGCGGGAAATTTGGCAATTTATGTTGGATTACCGATGATCCACTAGTTTCAATTTCAGCGGCGCCAGTAATTTCACAAGCGCGACGAGCGTCCACCACTGTTTGTTATCTTGAGAGCAATGCGCCAGAGGCCGAATAGTGGCGGCCTGGATCGACAGAGAGTCCCAGCCAGGAAATGAGCCAAAAACCTTCGTGTTGGTGTGGAAACACCAGCTTAGAGCTGTTTTCCAGCGACTATTTACGCTGCGCGGCCTGTGAGACTTTGGTGGTGGCCAAAATGCCAGACCCGGAGGACTTGCTCGTACGCGATGACTCCCGCGATTTCTACGGCAGGCGCTATTTTACGCAGGTGGCCGAACAACACGGGCTGCCCCCCCTTGAGGAGCGTACTCGCACGGATCTTCCGGAACGATGTGTCTTTTGGTTGAAGACCTTTCTCAAGTACAGATTACCTCCGGCCCGTATCCTTGAACTTGGTAGTGCCCATGGCGGATTCGTTGCACTGCTTCGGTGGGCTGGTTTTGACGCAACAGGACTCGATCTTAGTCCGTGGCTGTCGGACTTCGCACGCGCAACCTTCGATGTTCCCGTGCTGGTTGGTCCGGTTGAATCTCAAGACATCGCTGCCGTAAGCCTGGATGCTGTCGTTCTAATGGATGTCCTGGAGCATCTCGGGAATCCGGAAGCTACCCTCTCTCGCTGCCTGAGCCTTCTCAAGCCCGACGGCATCTTTTTTCTCCAGACGCCCCAGTACCGTGAGGGCAAGTCGCTGCAGGAAATGGAGCAGGAAAACGATCCGTTTCTGAGTATGCTGAAACCCGATCAGCACTTGTATCTCTTTAGTAAATCGTCTTTGACCCTGCTCTTCCAACGTCTCGGTGTGGCGTCCGTCAGTTTCGAACCTGCGATTTTCGGGTTCTATGATATGGCGGTAGTAGCCGGACGCAACGATCTAACCAGCTTTTCTGACGACGAGGTCGCTGCACGCCTGAAGTCGCGTTCCAGTAGTCGTCTGGCTTTGGCTTTGCTGGATCTGGACGCACAGTTGCACGAGATGCGGGCCCGCTATTTTGAATGCGAGCAGGATTCTGCGGTTCGTCTTCAAAACAATCTGACTCTAACCAATCTTCTAGCCGAGGCTCAGGCGGACCGCGATGCCCGTATCGGCGAGATCCAGACCCTGACGAAGTGGCTGACGCTAGCTCAGGCGGACCGTGCTGCGCAAGCGGGAAGGGTGAGGGTCCTCGATAACAGCGGTTGGACTCGTGGCGAGAGTGCCGAATTGATCGAAGTTCAGCAACAGTTGCAGACCACCATTTCTCAGCTAACCGCACTCGAAAGCGTTTGCGCTGATTTGCGCGCGAGTTTGGCCGACATGAGGGGACGTGTGTCTTCCGTCGACGTTCTAGAAAGTACTCGCGCCCGCGACGGGCTCTTGGCCCGCGTTCGCAGTAGCCGCTTGGTCTGGCTAATGCGGAAGGTCGGGTTGTGGCGATGGCTCGATTCATCGCCGTCATCTCCAGTTCCGGGTTCTGTGGATTCAAATCGTGCCCTCAAGCGGGTGGTGGTAGACTTAACCCCTGTCTTGGCTGGGGGCCAGAACGGTGGAGCAAAGGTCATGACGATCGAACTCGTCCAAAATCTTGCACGAATCGCTGCCGATTGCGAATTCATCCTGCTCACGTCTATTAAGAGCCATGATGAACTTGCGTCTTTAGACTCCTTCAATGTACGGCGGATGTGCGTCGACGAACCACGAACTAGTGTGAAATACACTGGAACTTTGGCAGATCGGCTTCGCCGGTTATTGAAGCGCTTCGTCCCGGCCAATCGTCTTGCGCAGCTGGGCGGCCTTTATCACCTGCTTTCCGGACGGATGCTTCCAACCAGCAGTCTGTGTAGAGGCCTGGATGCAGATCTTCTATTCTGTCCTTTCACGGCACCGTTTTTCTTCGATCCAGCAGTCCCCGTGGTTAGCGTCGTTTATGACCTGCAACATATCTATTACCCGTATTTCTTTGAGCCCGCCGAGGTTGAAGAACGAAGCAGGAATTTCCTGAGAGCATGCGCTGCCTCAGCAAGGATGGTATGCATTTCCGACTATGTTCGAGGAACTGTGCTGGAAACCGGCGCTATAAGCGATGACCGGGTTAGAACGATCCGTATTCTCCTGCCACGACGTCTCCCGCCGCCCTCCGCCGAAATATGCGATCGCGTCCTCACCTTACATCACCTTAATCCGCGCCGTTACTTGCTCTATCCGGCCAATTTTTGGGCTCACAAGAACCATGAATTGCTTTTGACTGCGTTCGGGATGTACCGGGCGTCGAACCCCAGTTCCGATTTGAAGCTCGTGCTTACCGGGTCACCCAGCCCGAGGCGGGATGCACTGATCGAGGCGACCAACGCAATGGGACTTTCAGGCGCCGTTGTATTCCCGGGTCATTTAGCTGCTGAGGATTTCAGTGCATTGATGAACCAATGCAAGGCCTTGATTTTTCCGTCCCTGTTTGAAGGCTTCGGAATGCCCCTAGTGGAAGCCATGGCCGCCGGACGGCCAATCCTCTGCGGCAATGGCACCAGTTTGCCCGAGGTTGCGGGCGACGCTGCGTTGTTTTTCAATCCGATGAAACCCGTAGAGATCGTGGAGGCGATCAACAGGATTGAGCAAGACTTCGACTTAGAAAGAAACCTCATCGAGAATGGCACACAACGGCTCGCCACCTTGGGGGAGCCCGACGAAATGGCTGCGCGGTACCTCCAGGTGTTTCATGAAGCAATTAACGAATCCCATAACTCACCTGCGGTCATGTCGGGAGTTTTTGAGGACGGATGGGTGGGAGAGCAGCTAACGGTCGTTTTCAGAGAAAACCAGGGTCCACGGGATCTGCTCTTGCATCTGGCTGTCCCGCAATGGGTGCCACTACGATCCGTCAGTGTTCGTGTGGCGGTTGACGGTAAACCTTCGGACTCCTACACCATACGACGCGGTGAATCTGCCGTTATCTGCCGTTCGCTTCCCGCAGGACGCTGCCTGGTGCGACTATTCTGCTCGCCGCTTTTCCGTCCCGCTGCTTATGGCATGGGAGATGATTCCCGGGCGCTTTCTTGCCAATGCCAAGCGGCCGAGATCGTCTTTGCACAGGGAACAACCTTCCCGCTGAGGGACCGGACCTATGCCACATAAGGTTTCGGTAGTCACGCCTTCCTATAACCAGGGACGCTTCATACAGCGAACGATCGATAGCGTTCTCTCGCAGCAGTTTTCCGGCAGCCTGGAATATCTTGTAATGGACGGGGGCAGCCAGGACCAGACGAGAGAGATTCTATCGACTTATGGCACCCAGTTGCAGTGGGTTTCGGAACGCGACGGAGGACAAGCTGATGCCGTGAATAAAGGATTGACGCGCGCAACGGGAGATATCATCGGATGGTTGAACTCCGATGACGTTTACTACCCTGGTGCGATTGCCGCCGTTTGCGCAGCCTTCGACAGCCACCCGGAGATAGATGTCATCTACGGCGACGCCAACCATATTGATGAAAACGATCTCGTCATCGAGCCCTATGGTACCGAAACGTGGGATTTTAGTCGTTTGTTAGAGGTTTGTTTTATCTGTCAACCAGCCGCATTCTTCCGCAAAGGCGCTGTAGAACGCTTCGGAGGATTGGATGCCAACCTTCAACTCTGCATGGACTACGAGTATTGGATCCGGCTGGGAAAATCAGGCGCGGCCTTCCATTGGTTGCGGCAGCCGCTGGCCGGCTCGCGTCTCCATGGGGAAACCAAGACGCTGTCGGCTCGGGTTCGCGTTCACCGCGAGATTAACAGCATGCTTTCTCGCCATGCGGGGCGTGTTCCCGACCGCTGGTTATATAATTATGCCCATGCCGTCGTAGACGGGAAAGGGATTCCAAGGTCCAACCGCAAACTATTTCCATTGCTGGCGTCAGGCGTTTCGCTATATGCAGGGTTACGTTGGAACGGTTGGGTTTCTAGTGAAATGCAAAAAACGACATTTGGCTGGGTCAGCACCTCGATGCGCGAGTTTTACAAATCTAAGTTTAGTAGATGAAAATCGGATTCGATGTCAGTCAGACCGGCGATGCGAAGTGCGGCTGCGGCTATTTTGCGGATGGCCTCATCCGCGAGCTTGCCGCCAATGACTGCGTGAACGAGTACATTCTTTATCCTGCCGTCGGCGACGTGTTCTGGGATCCGAAATCCGCTGGGACCTTCGCGTGCGATCGTCCGAATTTTCGGCGGTTATCTGTGCCCAGGGATTTCGAAGTCTCACGCCGGTTCTGGGGCAAGCCGGATGAGAACTTTGAACAGAAGTTGGGCAGCCCTGACGTTTTCCACGCTAATAACTTCTATTGCCCTCAGGGATTAACAAACGCGCGACTGGTGTACACGTTGTACGATTTGAGTTTTCTTCACGAGCCCCGCTGGACGACGGAGCGGAACCGTGTCGGCTGCTTCGAGGGAGTGTTTCGGGCCAGCTGGAATGCGGACTTCTTTATCGCGATTTCCAAATCTACAAAGCAACATTTCCTCTCGACATTCCCTCATGTCTCCGAAGACAGAATCGCCCTGATTTACCCCGGCAGCCGGTTTGAGTATTTGGCTGCGGGCGCGCGCCCAGAGCGTTTCCGAGACCTTAAGCCGGGCGGTTTCTGGTTGGCGGTCGGAACTATCGAACCCCGGAAGAACTACTATCGATTGCTCGATGCCTGTCGGATACTCCAGGCCCGGAATGCATTTGATCTTCCGCTAGTAGTCGCGGGCGGTAAGGGTTGGCTCTCCGAGGACTTCAACGCCCAACTGCATGGTTTGGAACCCGATCGCGACCTATTTCTGCCGGGATACGTTTCGGACAACGAACTGGCCTGGTTGTTCCAGAACTGTTTCGCATTTGTCTATCCGTCGCTCTTCGAAGGCTTTGGGATGCCTGTGTTAGAGGCGCTAGGTTTCGGTTCGCCGGTGCTCTGCGCTCAGACCAGTTCCCTGCCCGAGGTGGGTGGCGACGCCGCGATCTACTTCGATCCTTCAGAACCAGAGAGCATCGCGCAAGCTATGATTGGGCTGCTTCGCGGCGACGTAAGTCGCGAACGATTGAAGGAAGCGGGTCACCGCCAGGCTAAGGAATTCTCGTGGGCGCGCTCGGCGGCCAGAGTTCGCGAGGTGTACCAGGAGGTTGTGAAGCGGCCAAAGGTCGGTGAAGGACGATTTTCTGCGGCAGCCGATTGAAGTTGTCGCCGACATCTTGCAAAGATGGTATCCGTGACCGGAACATCCACCTGAAAATCGACTTTCCCGAATATATGCACGACATTACGAACATTCTGGAACTTGCTTCGGTCGCAGACTATGATTTTCGGCATTCGGCCAATCCCGAGGACCCGCTGAAGCACCTGTTCGACGATTGGGTCGCCTATTATCGGCTGAAATGGGCAATCGCGCGTGTCCTCCAGCCAAAACGAATCCTCGAGATCGGTGTGCGCTTCGGGTATTCAGCAGCCGCCTTCCTGGATGCCTGTCCCAATGCAACTTATCTTGGGATTGACGTTGACTCCGAAGACTTCGGTGGGCACCAAGGAGCGATTCAGTGGGCGCGCCGCATCACACAGGAGTCCAACGCCGACTACTTAATCGCTGACTCACAGCAGCTTGACGAATTTCCCGGTGGCCCATATGACTTGATTCACATCGACGGGCAGCAGGACGGGGCGGGTTCTATCCGGGACCTGCTGAAAGCGCTACCGAAGGGCCGCCACATACTCTTCGATGGCTATTTTTGGACTCGCACTAATTTTCAGCATGTCTCGGAATTTCTGTATTGCCATCGTGACGTGATCGAGAGTTGCGTCATCCTTCCCGGCTACCCAGGTGAATTGCTCATCACTCCGCGACAAGTAACAGGCGCCTCCGGCCGAGCTTCCACCAGCCTCGATCTCCGCAGCGCTTATACGGACTCGTATTATCTAGCCGATTGTGGAGGATTCGAGGAGTACAAGCGAGACAAAGGCCTCAGCCTCGGCGATTGGAGACTTCGGGCAGTCGCTGATCTAGCGGAACTTGCGCCCGTTGGGCGTACTCTGGATTTGGGGTGCGGCCGGGGAGAGCTAAGCGTCCATCTGGCGCGCTTAGGGCATGAAGTGAGCGCGGTGGACTATTCGGACAGTGCCATCCAGCTTGCCCAGGCTGCGGCGCAGAATGCCGAAGCTGCCGGCGCGCTACGAATTAACTTTCAATGCGCGGATGTTAATGCGGCGGACCTCTCCGGATTCTATGATGTCGTCGTCGCTTCGGATCTCATCGAGCACCTGGTGCCGGCAGAATTGGATCGGCTGTACTCGCGCATTGCATCGCACCTATCGCCGACTGGGCTGTTTATCATCCACACATTTCCCAACGCCTGGTACTACAAATATGGGCACGCGCTACGGCTGCGCCAGGCCCGAAAATTGGATGCCTATGTCCCTCTTGAGCCGCGCACACGATACGAGCAGCTGATGCATATCAATGAGCAGTCGCCCAGAGTCCTGCGGCATCAGGTCCAAGCCTGCTTCCCGCATGTATTGCTGTGGTTCGCTACCCGCGATTTGGCGGGTCCCTTCGAAAATCTAAAGAGGCGGTTCACGAAGAGCGAAATGCGATCAGCGGAAGATCTGTTCGTGATCGCGTCCCATTCGCCCATCGATCCGTCCGCTTTAAGCTCCCAGCTGGCAATGCCTCCAATTGCCCTCCCGATGGCATTGTCTCTCGAAGTACGGGAGATGCCATTAACTGCATCCAAGGGCGCCACATTTTCGGCCAAAGTGCGGCTGACCAACGAGAGCCGCGTAAACCTTAAGAGCCAAGTACCCAACCCTGTTCATCTCTCCTACCACTGCTATTCGGAGACACGAGAAACCGTTGCGTTCGAAGGCATGCGGACGAAGATCCCAACCGTAAGGGCGGGTTCTGCCGAGGAGATCGAAATGCACCTCACCGCCCCCTCGCTCCCGGGAAGGTACCTGTTCAGGATCACGTTGGTTCAGGAATGGGTCGCGTGGTTCGATGAGCCTCCCCAAAATCTGCTGGTCGAAAGATGGCTAGAAGTAGTCTAACGCTAATCCGAAAAACGAATTACCTTCACCCTCCGAACATCGTTCGCGGGTCATCGAAGACGCCGGCATACATCGGCAGCGCAATATTCGTGAGAGGCTGATAAACCGTGCAGCTCTCGCAAACGGAAGGCAGCTTTTTCCAAAGGTGCCTGACTTTTTCGCTCCGATAGATCTCGGCGAGCGGCTTTTCGGTGATGTTGCCGAGGTGAAGGTCCGAAGCCTCCCCGTAGTCCGCGCACGGGCAAAAGGTCACGTCTCCATTGACGAGGACGTAACTGGCCAGCATCGGAAGAAAGCACTGATCGCGGCTACCCGTTAGCTGAATCCAACGTCCATCCAGCGGGAGAGGCTTTGATGTGTCTACCACATTGAGCCAGTTGGTGTACTCCACAGTCCAAGTAAATGGAATGGGCCGCCCGAACGTTTTCTCGATCCATTCCTTCAGGAATTCCGGAGAACGCTCCCGCAACAACCGCAAGCCTAAGCGAATCTTATCCGTATCGCCAGCTGCGTCCACCGCACGACGAACATTGTCAATTACTCGGTCGAACATAGTGCGGCGAGTAATCAGGGTATGCTCCTCGCTGTCGAGGCCATACAAGGAGATATGCAGCCCACTCAACTGGCTCACGATAGATGCGAACTCGTTGTCGTCTAACATCTGGAACAGCGACGCGTTGGTGGTGAAACTCACATCCGTGATCGCCGGGCGCTGCCGTATCAGGTGGAAACGCTCGATCAGAAATCGATCCAGGAAAACGTCGCCGAGCTTGGGCGTCAACGAGAGCCAGCCACCACCGATAGCAACGTACTGATCCAGCGCCATTTCAAACAGATCGAGCGGCATGACACCTTTCTTTCGCTTGGCCGAACTGTATGGGCAGAAGATGCAGTCGAAATTACACGCGTTCACCGTTTCGATCGCCACCAACACTGGGCGGTTACCGCCGTCAAACGACAACCGCGAACCGAATTTCCTATGGTTCAGCTGATCGAAGTCGCCAAATATGGGGGCCTCATCGGATGAGGTCCACCAGCGTTCGCGACGCACCTCCACGTTCCGGTCCACGAAACGCCCGACCGGGGGATCGCTGAACCAAAACACGTGCTCTTGTACAAGAGCCACGCGCAGGACTAAGCTGCCTGTAACTGACGGACTTTTGACGGTCAGTCGGACATTGGCCGACGAATTCGGTTGTATCGGAGAGGTCAGCTGAGTGCGAAGGCCCTCGAGCCGAGAGCCGTCCGGATGAATCCAGAAGTACGAGATTCTAAGCGGATTTGGCTCTGTGCTGGTTAACGTGAGGGTACTTCGATTCTCAATTCGTACTTCCACAGACGGGACATCGGCCGAGTCCAGCTTGTCTGGGCAATTCACAACGTCCAGAACGATGCTAGACCTCTCGCACTCGGGGATGATTTGCATGATGATTTTGAGTAGAATCCAAATGCGGGTCAGTTACCCAAAGCCAGCTGCTTTCGAACGACCTCGCTTACCCCTTCATAGGACTGGCCCATCGTGTCAGCATCTCCGGCGACCGCTTGAAACGCCGCGCGGTCTCCCCACTGACTGATTAAAGAAGCATTGAACCCAGAGGATTCGAACGCGTCCAGTACAGCTTGAATGTTTGGCCCGAACCAGTTCGAATAGTCATCGGCCAGCTCGTTGGATTTATAGAACTGCCAGAGCGGAACTTGCGTCAGGGCACTGTGATAAGACGACAAGGGCTGAAAGTCCTTGCCTTCCGCAAGGAAACGCTGGTCGATCACCAACGTTTCGGAATAAATGGTTCCGCGCGATACTCTTCGTAGCTGATCGATCGCCAGTAGTGGATAACGGAGGTGGTACAGAACACCAAAGAACAGGATCACATCAAAAGTGCCGATTTCCTCAGGATCCAGATGGTAAACAGACCCGCGATGAAAACGGACACGCTTGGATCGCAAGGCGGCTTTGAGCGCCGTGAAACCTAGCTCGTCCGGTTTTTGTAAGTCCAGTGCGACGATCTCGGACGCGCCGCGACGCTCGCACTCGAATGCGCAGCAACCGTTGAAGGTCCCCACATCGAGCACCCTCTTGCCAGATAGGTCGACCGGCACTGCACTATTACCGAGCATCGTCTCCACGGAGTTTCGTCCAGGAGTGAAAATACCCTGGAAGATCTCCCAGCGTTGATGCCAATGGGGGACCCTCCGGAACAAAATGTCGGTATCCAAATCGGGCGGGCAAGCAGCAGCAGCGGAGAGGTGTGAGCTCATCGTCCCCATCGTTCTTTTTCACCAGGCTCCGGGTGTCGCGCCCAATTGTAGGCAGTTTGTTGAGCGACGCCGCCATAATGCTGACTAGTATCTGGACAGTAGTGGCTCATCGATGCCATTCTACCTCAGATCTCCGGCAGGGTTTTCTCGCTAAACCTTCCTTAAAGCTCGATTCTCGGGCGCCACCATCCCGCTAATGCCTTCGAGGACTGCTGGGTGATGGGGCCCACCACCATCGCGCTATGGTACCGTCCACGTTCCCCGCTGTTGCCATCCGCTGGTGGATCCAGACGAATCCGAAGCGAACATGTAGACGTTCTTCACCCTGGCGTACGCGAGTTGGAATGTCATCGCCAAATTCAGCGTCAACGTGTTGCCGCTAGGCACAGCCGTCGCCGTAGCCACATTCACCGAGCATTGGCTGTTTTGCAACGTCGTCGCCGCCCCCAATGTCGCGGCCAGCCATGCCGTCGCCCCATCGTTGAACAAGCTCAAGTGGTTGCTCGACGGTTGGTAGG
>PKZC01000119.1 GCA_003132905.1 Bryobacterales bacterium
CGGCCATGCCGCACGACCTGGTCAACGCCAAGCCTGTGATGGCGGCCATCCGCGAATTTTTCGGATCCAGCCAGCTTTCGCAGTTCATGGATCAGACTAATCCGCTGTCCGAAATTACTCACAAACGCCGTTTGTCGGCGCTTGGACCAGGTGGTCTCTCGCGCGAGAGAGCCGGATTCGAAGTCCGCGACGTGCATCCCACGCACTACGGCCGCATCTGTCCNNATACGAGTTCTGAATCCTGGCGACAGCTCCTATAAAGTTGGCGACGTGATGACGCGCGGTGAAGTGGACAAGGCCAATCGCGACCTGAGTCCCAAGAAGCAGACTATTGAGGTGGAAGCCCACTGCGACTACCTGTCCGCCTGGGAGGAAGACAAATACATCGTCGCTCAGGCCAACATCGAGCTGGACGAAAAGGGCCGGCTCGTCAGCGATCTGGTGAATGCGCGGCAAGCCGGAAACTTCGTGCTGAAGCATCGGGACGAAGTGGAATACATGGACGTAAGTCCCAAGCAGCTTGTGTCGGTGGCCGCCAGCCTGATCCCGTTCCTTGAGAACGACGACGCGAACCGCGCCCTGATGGGATCGAACATGCAACGCCAGGCCGTGCCGCTGTTGCGCGCGGAAACGCCGTACGTCGGCACCGGCATGGAGAACGTCACCGCTCGCGATTCAGGAGCTGTCGTCATCTGCAAACGCTCCGGCGTTGTGGACTCGGTGGATTCCGAACGAATCATCGTCCGCGTGGAAGGCGGCGGAGCGCACGAAGGGCAGCTTTCGCGCGAAGTGGGCGCCGATATTTATCAGCTCACCAAATTCAAGCGCTCCAATCAAAACACCTGCATCAGCCAAAAGCCCATCGTGGCTCAGGGCCAACGGGTGAAGAAGGGCGACGTGCTGGCCGATGGTCCTTGCACCGATCAAGGCGAACTTGCTCTTGGCCGGAACGTGCTGGTGGCTTTCATGCCCTGGCGCGGCTACAACTTTGAAGACGCCATCGTCGTGTCCGAGAAGTTGGTCAAGGAAGACTACTACACTTCGATCCACATTGAAGAATTCGAGATCGAAGCTCGCGACACCAAACTGGGTCCCGAGGAAATCACGCGCGACATTCCGAATATCGCCGAAGCCTTCCTCCGCAATCTGGACGAAAGCGGCATCATACGCATTGGCGCAACCGTCAAGCCCGGCGACATCCTGGTGGGCAAGGTAACGCCGAAGGGTGAAACACAGCTAACGCCTGAAGAAAAACTGCTCCGCGCGATCTTCGGCGAAAAGGCCGGCGACGTGAAGGACGCCTCGCTCTACTGCCCTCCCGGTATTGAGGGGACCGTGGTCGATTGCAAGGTCTTCTCCCGCAAGGGGGCCGATCTCGACGAACGCTCCAAATCCATCCTCGAGTGGCAGGTGGAGCGGCTGCATCGCAATCTCGAAGACGAAAAGCGCATTCTGAACGACGAGCGCGCCAAGCGGCTTAGCGATCTGCTGGAAGCCAAAGAAGTGCTGGCCGACTTGCATGATGAAAAGACCAACAAAAAGTTGGTGTCCAAGGGTCTGGCGCTTACTCGCGACGTAGTGGAAAAGCTGCGCGCTCGCGATTTGAAGCGCGTCAAGTTCGCCAACAAAGACGTCCGCCTCAATGAACAGATCGACGAAATCGAGGAGATGACCTCGCGCCAGATCGCGGTGCTCGAAAAGATAACCGAAGAGAAGATCGTCAAGTTGCGTAAGGGCGACGAACTGCCTCCCGGCGTCATCAAGCTGGTGAAGTGCTACATCGCCATGAAGCGCAAGCTTTCTGTCGGCGACAAGATGGCCGGACGCCATGGCAACAAGGGTGTGATCGCGCGCATCGTTCCTGAAGAGGACATGCCCTATCTGCCCGATGGTACTCCGGTTGAAATCGTTCTCAATCCTCTCGGCGTTCCTTCCCGTATGAACGTCGGACAGATTCTCGAAACGCACTTGGGCTGGGCGGCGCACGCTTTAGGTCTGCATTTTGCAACGCCTGTGTTCGATGGGGCAACGGAAAAAGATATCAAGGCGCAACTGAAGCAGGCCGACTTGCCGAGCTCCGGCAAGGTCCAGCTGTGGGATGGCCTTTCCGGCCTCGCATTCGAACAGCCCGTGACCGTGGGCTATATCTACATGCTCAAACTTTCCCACCTGGTAGATGATAAGATCCACGCCCGGTCCATCGGTCCTTATTCACTCATCACGCAACAGCCGCTGGGCGGCAAGGCCCAGTTTGGCGGACAACGCTTCGGAGAAATGGAAGTCTGGGCGCTNNCGAAGCCTACGGCGCCGCCTACGTCCTGCAGGAATTGCTGACCGCGAAGTCAGACGACGTATACGGACGCGCCAAGATTTACGAAGCAATCGTCAAGGGAGAAGCGGCCGCCGAGCCCGGCGTGCCGGAGTCATTCAACGTCCTGATCCGCGAGTTGCAGTCGTTATGTCTGGACGTGGAGTTGATGAAGAAGCCGCGAGAGATCCAGGATACGGCGCTCGCGGCCGACTAAATTGGCCACAGATAAACGCAGATGAACGCCGATCCTGAATTATCCGTGTGAATCGGTGTTCATCTGTGGCTATGAAGTGTTTTTATAGGAGATTACATGTATCGATCCTCTCCGTACGATAGAGCAAATTTGATCGCCGACTTCGATTCCATCCGGATCAGTCTCGCTTCTCCGGAAAAGATCCGAAGCTGGTCGCATGGGGAAGTCACCAAGCCGGAAACTATCAATTACCGGACCTTTAAGCCGGAGCGCGACGGGCTGTTCTGCGCCCGAATCTTCGGCCCCATTGCCGACTGGGAATGTTTGTGCGGAAAATACAAGCGCATGAAACACCGCGGCGTCATCTGCGACANNCATCGGCTACCTGCTCGACATCACGTTGCGCGAGCTTGAGCGCGTCCTCTATTTTGAAGCTTTTGTCATTGTCGATCCCGGTGAAGTAACCGACCTTTCGCGCGGCGAAGTAATCACCGACGAGCGCAAGCGCGCCCTCGACCAGGAATTTCCCGGAAAATTCGTCGCCATGATGGGCGCCG
>PKZC01000260.1 GCA_003132905.1 Bryobacterales bacterium
GCGCGGGATCGATGAGACTTCCATGTCCCCGGGCGATACCATCGCGATTATCGGCTTGGGGCCCATCGGGCTGATGTTCGTTCGCCTGGCGAAATCGTATGGAGCGCGCGTTCTGGCCTTGGGACGCCGCAAGACACAACTCGATCGCGCCGCCGCCATGGGCGCCGATGAGTTGATTATTTCAGGCGAGCCTACTGAGACCGTGGAACAGGTTCGCAAGCTCACGGGCGGGCGTGGCGCTGATATCGCCATCGAAGCCGTGGGGATGCCGGAGGTGTGGGAAACGGCCGCCAGGTCGTTGCGTCGCGGCGGGATTGTCAACTTCTTCGGCGGCTGCCCCAACGACAGCAAGATTGAATTGGATACGCAGTTGCTGCACTACTCGGAAATCACCTGCAAAGCCAGTTTCCATCACACGCCGGCGCACGTCCGCCGGGCTCTGGATTTTGTCAGCCGCGGTGTAATCACGGCGCGCGATTTCGTGAACCGNNGAGCCGCTCACCAATCTGCTGGAAGTGATGCGGCACCTGATGAGCCATAACGGCCACATGAAGACCGCGATCATACCGTAGTGTCTCAGCACGCACCCCTGCTCGCGCCGAAAGACTATGTCCATTCGGCCGAGGCGCTGAGCGGCACTTACACCCAGGCCGAAGCCGAGCAGTACACACGCTGGCTGGCAACGCATCACTACGAGAACTTCCACGTCGTTAGTTTTCTTTTGCCCAAGCGGTTGCACCAGGATTTCTACAACGTCTACGCTTTCTGCCGCTGGGCGGATGATTTGGGCGACGAGATCGGCGACCGGGTCGAGAGCTTGCGCCTGCTGGGATGGTGGCGCGAAGAGTTGGAAGCGATGTACGCGGGTCGGGTGCAGCATCCGGTATTTGTCGCGCTCGAAGGCACGGCACGAAAATACGATCTGCCTCAACAACTTTTTGCCGACTTAATCAGCGCGTTTGAGCACGACCAGCGCGTGACGCGCTATGCCAACTGGGCCGAGCTCTTCGACTATTGCCGCTGCTCTGCCAATCCAGTGGGCCGTCTAGTGCTGCGATTGTGCGGCTACTCCGATGCCGAGCGCGATCGAATGTCGGACGCCACCTGCACCGCGCTGCAGCTCGCAAATTTCTGGCAGGATGTAACGGTGGATCTGGAAAAAGATCGCGTCTATTTGCCGCTAGATCTTCTGGCCAGGCACGGGTACACGGTGGCGGAATTGCGGGCCGGCACCTTCAACGCCGCGTTCCAAAATGTCATGCGCGAGGCCATCGACGTGGCGCGTAAACTTTTTATCGAGGGCTTGCCGCTGAATAAGACTGTCGACCGCCGCCTGGGCTTCGATCTCGAGCTGTTCAGCCGGGGCGGGATGCGTGTCCTCGAAAAGATCGAACAGCAGAACTACAACGTACTGGCGCGGCGTCCGGCCATCTCCAAGTTCGAGCGCGTCCAGTTGCTGGTCGGGAGCCTGTGGAACGCGCTGTAGCGGAACCAAGAGGAGACCTGAAGGCTTCCTACGCCTTCTCAACGCGCATCGCCCGCGCGCGTGCCCGCAATTTCTACTACTCGTTCCTGCTGCTATCGCGCGAACAGCGCCAGGCCATGTGCGCCATCTATGCGTTCATGCGCTACTGCGACGATATCAGCGAAGGGGAAGGCGCTTCACGCGAAGGGATTGCGCGATGGCGTCGCGATCTCGGGCTCGCGCTTGCGGGCGAGTACGGCGAGAATCCCCTCTGGCCCGCGTTTCATGACACCGTGCAGCGCTTCAAAATCCCGCACGAATATTTCTACGAAATGATCGAGGGCGTTAGTTCCGACTTGCAACCCAAACAGCTGCAGACCTTCGACGAACTGTATCGCTACTGCTATCAGGTGGCGAGCGTGGTTGGCCTCACCATCATCCACATCTTCGGATTTGAATCGCCCGATGCGATTAAGTTAGCGGAAAAGTGCGGCATCGCGTTCCAATTGACCAACATCCTGCGCGATGTGCGCGAAGATCGCGAGAACGGCCGCACATATCTTCCCGAAGAAGACATCCGCAAGTTCGGCGCGGACTTAGCCCAACATGACGAGCGCTTCGTTCGCCTGATGAGCTTTGAAGCGCAGCGCGCGCAAGCTTACTACAACGAATCGAGGCCCTTGATCGCACTGGTTCATGCCCGCAGCCGTCCCTCGCTTTGGGCTCTGATCGAAATCTACCGGCGTCTGCTCACTCGCATCGAGCGCTCGAATTTCAACGTGCTCGAAAAACGCATCCGCGTCCCAACCTGGGAAAAGCTGAGTATCCTGGCGAGCGCGGCGCTCCGCTAGCGCTCATAAAGTTCCGCCATCTCGCGCAAACGCGGCGCGATTTCCGGCTTCAGATCCCCGGCCCTATATCTCCATCGCCAGTTTCCGCCCACCGTCGCGGGCTGATTCATGCGAGCCTCTGTTCCTAGGCCCAGCACGTCCTGCATCGGAATCAAAACCGTGTCCGCTACCGAAGCCTCCAGCGCGCGAATGAAAGTCCAGTGAATCTCCTTGCCGTCCGTATTGAAGTATCGCCTGGCGAAATCCATCTCCTTGCGGATGTCCTCGTCCGATCGCGTGCTCTCGCCGCGCCCCGCGCTCGTCCACCATCCCACCGTCGTATCGCAATCGTGCGTTCCGGTGTATGCCACCACTTCATGCGGATAGTTATGCGGGCGGAACGTCGGCGCCTGCGAATCGGTGCCAAAGGCGAACTGTAGCACCGCCATTCCCGGAAATCCGAACTCCTCGCGAATCGCTTCCACTTCGGGCGTGATCACTCCCAGGTTTTCCGCCACAAAGGGCAGCTCTCCCAACTTCGCCTTCGCCGCCCGGAACAACTCCGCTCCCGGACCCTTCACCCATCGGCCATTCACCGCCGTTCGCTCCGACGCCGGAACTTCCCAATAAGCCTCGAAGCCGCGAAAATGATCCAGCCGGATCATGTCCACCATTTCGAACGTCGCGCGGAAGCGATCCAGCCACCAGCTGCAACCATCCTTCGCGAGCGCATCCCAACGATAAATCGGATTCCCCCAAAGCTGTCCTGTCTCGCTGAAATAATCCGGAGGCACGCCGGAAACCACCGTGGAGTTGCCTTGTGCGTCCAAATGAAAATACTGCCGATTCACCCACACGTCGGCGCTATCGTGCGAGACATAAATGGGCAAGTCGCCCATGATGCCGACGCCATGCTCCCGCGCATATTCGCGCAACTCACGCCACTGCTCGAAGAAGGCGAACTGAAGGAATTTTTGCGCGGCGATCGGCGCGGCCAACTGCGCCTGCCAACGGGCTAAAGATTTCAGATCGCGATCGCGCGCGCCCGCTTCCCACTGCGTCCATTCTGTCCCCTGATGCTGCGCCTTCAACGCAGTGAAGAGAGCGAAATCGTCCAGCCAATGCTGGTTGGCTTTACAAAAAGCGTCGAAATCTGGATCGGGGTTCTCCAAAAAGCGACAGGCCGCCGATTGAAGCAGCTGAGTCTTCCAAGGGATCAGCCGTTCGAAGTCGACCCTGTCGTCTGGAAACTTCGGCGCTTCCGCCAGCGCGGACGTCTCCAGCCAGCCTCGTTCGGCAAGTCTTTCCAGGCTGATGAGCAGCGGATTGCCCGCCCACGCCGAGAAGCACTGATAGGGTGATTCCCCATAGCCGGTAGGGCCAAGCGGCAGTACCTGCCACAGCTTCTGGCCGGCGGCTGCCAGAAAATCCACAAAGCGCCGGGCTTCGGGGCCAAGATCGCCGATACCATGCGGCGAGGGAAGGGAAGTGGGATGCAGCAGAATGCCGCTCGATCGGGGAAAGCGCACGCTTGATGGACGAATTTCTCGAGCGTTCTGATACAGGCTTTGTATAGTATTTTCTTCAGATTGCCGATCATTCTCCTTACGGGATGATCATCACTCGCACACCCCTGAGAATCTCGATCGGCGGCGGAGGTACCGATCTGCCTTCCTACTATGAGCGCTTCGGGGGCTTCGTCATTTCCGCCGCCATCAATAAGCACATCTACGTCGGTATTAACGAAACCTTCAGCGGCGGTTACTTCCTGAAATACTCGGCTCTGGAACATGCTGCGACGCTGGACGACATCCGGCATCCATTGATCCGCGAAGCGCTGCGCATGCATAACGTTTGCCCACCCATCGAGGTGGTCAGCATGGCGGATGTTCCGGCCGGAACCGGTCTTGGATCCTCGGGCGCTTTCACCGTCGGGTTGCTACGCGCCGTGCATGCGTTCCAGCGTCAGTACGTCGATCCGGCGCTGGTGGCCGAAGAAGCTTGCAAGATCGAGATGGAAATTCTGCAGGAGTCCGTCGGGAAACAAGATCAGTACATCGCTGCGTTCGGCGGCTTGGCGTGCTTCGAAATTGCAGAGGATGGCAAGGTCAACGTCGCGCCGCTCAACATCGCCAATAGTACGCTCTACAATCTGGAAGAACGCCTGATGATGTTCTTCACCGGCTACTCTCGTAACGCCTCAGCCGTGCTGGACGATCAAAGAGTTCGCTCGGAACTGGGCGACAACGCGATGCTCGAAAACCTGCACTTTACCAAACAACTGGGGCAATGCATCAAACTCGCGCTCGAGCAGGGCAACACGCGCCGCTTCGGCGAGCTGATGCATGAGCACTGGATGCATAAGAAACAGCGCTCGCCCTGCACCACCAACGAAGGGATCAATCGCTGGTACGAAATCGGCCGTGAAAATGGGGCAGTGGGCGGCAAGCTGGTGGGTGCGGGCGGGGGCGGCTTTCTGCTGTTCTATGCCGATGATCGCGATGCCCTGCGCCGCGCGATGGTGAAAGAAGGGCTGCGCGAATTTCGCTTCAAGTTCGACCACGAAGGTTCTAAGCTCCTCTCGCGGGATTAACTGGAGCCAGTATCTGGATGGAGGTGCCAGCCTGATCGCTCCCTTGCTACCATGACAACTCCGGGCTGAAATGCCCGCGGAGGTGTCCTTCCATGAATCCGGCAGCGCCGCTCGAACGGATCCAGTGCCAATGGTGCCAGAGCATGAACGAGAAAGCCGCGCTCACTTGCCGGGCGTGTGGCGCTCCACTCGACATTCGCAATCTGGTCAGCGAATCCGGTTGGCGCGAAGCTCCGCGCCTCCGCGACATGACTGAGTTTCAGTTCAGCTCCAGCACCTGCCAGGTGGAAGGAGAAATCGTTCCGGTGGCCGAAATCCATCTTGGCGCGAACGACTCGGTTTTCTTCGAGCACCACATCATGCTGTGGAAGGACGATAACGTTCCACTCAGCGTCTTGCAGCTGCCCGGCGGCCTCAAGCGAGCCTTTGCCGGAATGCCGTTCATGATCAGCGTGGCAACCGGCCCTGGCCGCATCGCTTTCTCTCGCGACGCGACGGGCGAACTGGTGGTACTTCCGCTGCATCCCGGCATGGAGATCGATGTTCGCGAGCATGCATTTGTGCTGGCCTCCCACCAGATCGATTACTCGTTCGTGCGCGTGAAAGGCCTGGCCAACATTCTGTTCGGCGGCCAGGGCATGTTTATGGATCGTTTTGTCACCACCAATAGCCCCGGCCTGGTTCTGCTGCACGGCTATGGCAACGTGTTCGAGCGCAAACTCAAGGCCGGCGAAAGCATCATGGTGGAGCCGGGCGCATTTCTCTACAAGGATTCCTCGGTCAACATGGACGTGGAGTTCCAGAAGCTCGGCACCGGCTTTTTTGGCGGAACAAACATGAGTCTGGCGCGGATGACCGGCCCGGGACGCATCGGCATCCAGTCCATGTACGTCCATCACCACACCGAGTAACTGAACATGTTCTGTACTAATTGTGGTAGCCCAGTCAAAGATACGGATAACTTCTGCACGGCGTGCGGCAGTTCCATGAATACGCCTGTGCGAACGCCGCCACCGGATGAGCCCGCAGCGCCGGTCGAGTATTCTCAACCCACGCAACATTGTCAACCCACGCAGCTGCCGCTTCGCGTTCCGGAGCCGCCGGTTGCATCCTCTGGCAATCCAGCGGTCTGTCCCTGGTGCGGCGCTGAGATCTCCGCCGATCAATTGAGCTGCCCGCGTTGCGGCGCGACAGTGAAAGCTCCCAGTATCCGCAGCGAATCCGGTTGGGCCGAACTGCCTGGCCGCAAGGACATGGCCAAGCTCCAATTCGGCAATTCGTTTTGCCAGATTGAAGGCCTCTATGTTCCCGTAGCCGACGTCAACCTGGCGGCTTCCGATAGCATCTACTTCACGCACCATGTTCTGCTGTGGAAAGATCCGCAGTTGAACATCACGACAATGCCGCTTGCTTCCGGATGGAAGCGCATGTTCGCGGGGCTGCCGCTCATCATGATGCAAGCGCAAGGGCCCGGCCATATCGCTTTCTCGCGCGACGCGCCCGGTGAAATGATCGCGCTTCCGTTGCAGCCCGGCGAAGAAGTGGATGTGCGCGAGCATTTGTTCATGCTTGCCACCAGCAACGTCGCCTACGATTGGTTCTCTACAAATGTTTGGTACACCACGCAAGCCGGCGACGACAAGGAAACGCACTATCCGGTTGGCATGTTCATGGATCGGTTCTCCGCGCCGCAAGCCCCTGGACTGCTGCTGCTGCACGCCGCAGGCAATGTATTCGTTCGCGATCTGGCGCCCGGGCAGACGATTTTGGTAAAGCCCACGGCTTTGATCTTCAAAGATCCCACGGTCGAGATGCAATTGCATTTCGAGCATCCCCGCGCCGGGTTCAGCCTGGGCTTCGGCTGGGGAGCGTCCAGTTGGAACAATCGATATTATTGGCTGCGTCTCTGGGGGCCTGGGCGCATCGCGGTGCAATCGGTCTTCGATCGCATGGAAGGCGAGAGCCGCTATTTGTCGAATTGTTCCCCGGCCACCGAACAGCGCTGGTAAGGAGGCGTTATGGTCGACGCATCGAAGCTTCGCGCGTGGTACGCGCACCGTCAGGGGCTGGATGGCTCGCTCGATGGCAAATCGTCCGCCGAAGTTCTGCAGCGTGCCGGATGGGCCCGATCGGTGGGCGGCGTATCGCCCTACCTGACTCTGTTCTCCCGCGCCGGAATCACTCGCGAGCAGGCCGACGCCGATGCTGCCAAGCTCGAGATTTACGAACTGCCGAGCGCTCGTGGTTGCACTTATGTCCTACCTTCGGAAGATTTTGCGCTGGGGCTCGCGGCCGGGCGAGGCTTCGATGGCGAAATGAAAACGGCGGCCAAACTGGGAGTCACGGAAAAGGAAATCGACAAGCTGTGCGAGGCCGTCGTTAGCGCTCTCGAGAAGGGGCCGCTCGATCCCGACGGACTGCGGGAAGCCACCGGAAGAGCGGTCCGCAATCTGGGCCCGGAAGGCAAGAAAAAGGGACTCACCACCACGCTACCCGTCGCACTCGGCAAGCTGCAGGAATCCGGCGACATCCGGCGCGTTCCCACCAACGGGCGCTTCGACCAGCAGCGCTATCAATATGCGCTCTGGCGTCCGAATCCTCTGCGCGGTTTCAAACTCAGGCCGGAACAGGTTTATGCCGAACTCGCGCGAGAATATTTTGGCTGGATCGGTCCCGCATCCATCGCGGATTTCCAGACATTTTCTGGACTCGGCGTCAAGGTGACCAAGGCTGCGCTCGAATCGTTGAAACTCGAGCCTATCGAAATCGCCCCCGGCGATCAGCGCTTCTTCTTGCCCGGAGACCGCGCTTTATTTGACGCCTTCAAACCGCCGAAAGATCCGCGTTATTCACTTCTCGGTAGTATCGATTCTCTGTTGGTGCTCCGCAGCGAAAATCTGAAGAGCCAAATCTCAGCCGGAGCACTGGCGGATCTGTCTGGCCACGCCATCGTCGATCATGGCCGCTTGGTAGGCCTATGGGAATACGACCTACCAACAGAATCAATCGCTTGGACGTCTTTCGGCAAAAAAGATAAGGCGATCCAAGAAGCAGTCACGCGCACTGAGAATTTTGTGCGGGAGCAACTCGGCGATGCGCGATCCTTCAGCCTGGACAGCCCCACAAGCCGCGCACCCCGCATCGCGGCCCTGCGAAAAGCCGCAGCAAGCGCTTGACCACAGGCCTCAAGCCTTTTATAATCAAATCAGTACGGATTGGTTTAGCCAAGCCCGATAGGGCCTCAGCGTTTCACTATGATGACCCATCGCGAACAGGATGTGCTGCATTCCATCGTCGAGTCGTATATCCAGACCGGCGAACCTGTAGCCTCGCGTACCATTGCCAAGCAGCGCTCCGACAATCTGAGCCCGGCAACCATTCGAAATGTAATGGCCGATCTTTATGAGAATGGCTATCTTTCGCAGCCCCATACCTCGGCCGGCCGCATCCCTACCGAAAAGGCTTTTCGCAGTTACGTGCAGTCGCTTGCGCGGGGACGCGTGCTTGTCACGGAGTTACAGCGCGTGCGCGCCGAATTGAGCCAGCTCACCACCATGGAAGCGCGCGTGGAACGCTCGTCGCACATGCTGACGGAAATGACGCAGAGCGTGGGTATTACCGCCGCAATTCCCGCTTCCAGCCAGACGCTGCACCAGATTGAATTGATCGCATTGGCCGATCAGCGCGTGCTGATGATCGTTGTCACGCGGGACCGCATGGTGCGCAATCGTGTGGTCGCGGTGGATGAAAACGTCTCGCACGATGAACTGGCATCCATCCGCAATTACATCAATCGCAATTTCAGTGGATGGATGCTTTCTGAGATCCACACGGAATTGGCGCGGCGGCTGGAACAGCAGAGCGCTGCCTACGATGCCATTCTGAAACGCCTGAACGAGCTGTACGCGAAGGGCTTGCTGGATATCGAAGTCGCGCCCGAGATTCATTTGGAAGGCGCCAGCAACCTGGTTGGCCTGGACTTGCATCTCACCCGCGAAAAGCTGCGCGAATTGTTCCACACCCTGGAAGAGAAGAAGCGCATCCTACAGTTGCTGGATCGCTTTTTGGAACAACCCGCCGGCGAAGTGGCCGTTCACGTCGGACTCGCCGATGTGCATCCCAGCATGCGGGAGCTGTCGCTGATTGGGGTTTCCATTTCACTCGCTGGCGGCCTTTCGGCCAAAATCGCCGTACTGGGGCCGATGCGAATGAACTATGGAAAGGCCATGTCCGCGGTGTATCACGTCGGGCAGGCGTTCGGAAGCTTGCTGGTTTGATCTTCCGCCGCCGTTCCAGCGGCAAGCCGATCGACTGGCGAAACTATAAACTAGGAAGTATGGATATGAAGGAACCCGCTGTCGACGCCAGTGAGAGTGCAACTGCCCCTGGCGGTAACGAAGCGGCGGATCCCCCCGCCGACGGCAGTGCCTCCGCTTCCCTGGAAGCCGTGACTGCGGAGCGCGACCGGCTGATCGACGAAAACCGGGAATTGGTGGACCGTCTTTTGCGCCGTCAGGCGGAGTTCGATAACTTTCGCCGTAGGGCTGAACGGGAAAAGTCGGAGGTGCTCGAATTCGCCCATTCGGATAGCGTGCGTGCTATCCTGCCGATTCTGGACGATTTTGAGCGGGCTCTGAAAACTCACACCGCCGATAAAGTGTATGCCCGTGGCATGGAATTGATTTACCAGCGTCTTGCGGACTCTCTAAAGAAGTTGGGATTAGAGTCGATTACCACGAAGGGGCAGAAATTTGATCCCCACCTCCACCACGCCGTCGACATGGTGGAGACTGCGGACGTCGAAGAACAAACCATTCTCGACGAGTACCAGCCGGGGTACAATTTTCGAGGACGCCTTTTGCGGCCGGCCATGGTGAAGGTAGCGGTAAACAAGAAATGAACGCCACTAAGCGCGACTACTACGAAATCTTGAGTGTCAGCCGCGATTGTGACGACGCTGGCCTGAAGGGCGCTTACCGGAAATTAGCGCTCAAATACCACCCCGACCGTAACCCCAACGATCAGGATGCCGAAGAACGGTTCAAGGAAGCCGCTGAGGCCTATAGCGTTCTGAGCGACCCTCAGAAGCGCGCCGCGTATGACCGTTATGGCCACCAAGGACTGCAGGGCTTGGGATCGCAAGGGTTCGATCCTAACACGTTCACCGATTTCGGCGATATTCTGGGCGATTTGTTCGGCTTTGGCGATCTGTTCGGTGGAGCTGGCCGCCGCGGGGGCGGACGCACTCGTGCACAGCGGGGAGAAGATCTGCGCTATGACCTGGAAATGTCGCTTGAGGACTCCATTCGCGGGTTAAGCGTCGAGATTCAAGTGCCGCGCATGGATCTATGCTCGCGCTGCGAGGGTACCGGTGCCGAGAAAGTGGATGGCCTGGTGTCTTGCCCCATGTGCCATGGGCGGGGCGAAGTGGTTTATCAGCAGAGCTTCTTGCAGATTCGCCGGACGTGTTCCCAATGTGGCGGCCGCGGCCAAATCGTGCGCCGGCCTTGCACCCAATGCAAAGGGGAGCGTCAAGTTCGCACCGAGCGCAAGCTGAAGGTCACCATTCCCGCGGGCGTGGATTCGGGCACCCATCTGAAGCTGGCGCACGAAGGACAGTCGGGTTTCAACGGCGGTCCGGCGGGCGATCTCTACGTCGTGATCAAGGTGAAGGAGCATCCAATATTTGAGCGGCAGGGAGACGATCTGCTGTGTACGGTTCCCATTAACGTGGCGCAAGCGGTGCTGGGAACGCAAATCAATCTGTTGACCTTCGACGGCCTGGAGCAGGTGAAATTCCCCGAAGGAATTCAGACCGGTTCGCGCATCCGTCTCAAGAATCTGGGAGTGCCGCGGTTGCAGGGTAGCGGCCGGGGCGACCTGTTCGTGCAGGTGGACGTAAAAGTCCCAAGCAAACTGACGCGCGAGCAGCGCAAGCTGTTCGAGCAGCTTCGCGAGACGCTTCCCGAAGAGAACGACCCGCATGAAAAAGGTTTGCTCGACAAAGTAAAAGACTATTTCGCTTGATCCGGGTCTGGCGCATTCAGCCGCCCTGTCCGGTCTAGCCACAGACGGAACATGCTGGCGAAATCCTGGATCTCTCTCGATGTCCACAGCTCTTCCACCGTGCATTTCATCTTACGGCGCCAGTTGGGATACTCCGCCGTGCTTCCGGGCAGATTCTGTTGCTCTACCTGCTTGAGCAGGTCCTCCTGATTCAGCACCATCAGCTTGGACGGCGTCGAGGTAAGAAAGCCGACGATGGCATTATGCAGTTCGCCCACCAGTTCGGGCACTTGCGATGCGTCGCGCGGAAACCAATCGGGCAGCAGTTTGAGGCCTGCCAATAGATCCAGCAGCTTCTGTTTTTCGCGCGCCCGATCGGCACGCATGCTCTGATNNCGCATCGCGCGGATATTCCTGCGGCGGGCGGAACCGGCCGTTGTTGTCCTGTTCGAAATACAGCAGGCGATAGCTCAAGATCCCGAAGCGATGCAGCACCTCGCGCGCCTCATCGGGCACCGTACCCAAATCCTCGCCGATGACAATCACGCGATTGCGCACGCTCTCGAGTGCCAGAATCGAAAGCAGCGCCTCGTAGCGATCGCGCACGTATGTGCCTTGGGTGGCTTCCATGCCGTCTGGAATCCAATACAGGCGGAAGAAGCGCATGACGTGATCGATGCGTAGCGCGCCGCCGTGCCGGCAGTTCTTCCGGATGGACTCGGCAAACAGACGGTAGCCGTCTTCTACGTGGCGATCGGAATTAGGCGGTGGAAAGCCCCAGTCCTGGCCTTTGGGCGAAAAGCCATCGGGCGGCGCGCCTACCCGGCAACCGGCGACGAAAAAATCCCGATGCGCCCACAGGTCTGAACCGAACCGGTCGGTGGCCAAAGCCAGGTCGTGATACAGACCGACGCTCAGGCCCCGATCGATGGCATGTTTGTGAGCGGAAGCGAGCTGCAGATCGAGCTGCCATTGGATGTATTGGTAGAACAGAACGCTACGCCAGTGTTTTCGCGCGAATTCGCGGGTGGCCTCGGATTCCGGATCCTGATAGTGCTGCGGCCAGCCGGTCCAGTTCCAGACTTCGGGGCAGCGCTTGTGTATCGCATGGTCCAGCGCCGAATAGATCGCGAAGCGATGCAGCAGATTGCCTTCGCTTGCGATATATTTCTTGAGCTCAAGCGCGCGCGGTGTGTTATCGCTCCACTCCTTGAGGAAGCCTTGAAACAGCACTTTCAGGAAACGCAGTTTCAGTGCGTATACGCGCTCATATTCCACCAGTTCGGCCGCGCGCAGAGTGGCGATCTCTTTTTGCACCGCTGGCGAATCGAACAACTCCCGCGCTCGAGCCGAAGAACCGAAGTCGGGGATGGCTTCGATATCGAGATAGATGGGATTGCGATAGAAAATGGAGTTGGGAAGATAGGGGCTGGTGTTGTAGGGCTGGCGATTGGAAATGGCGTGCAGCGGATTGAGGGCGATGAAGCTGGCTCCGGTGCGGTCGGCCACCCAATCGGTGAGAGCTTTGAGATCGGTAGCGTCGCCGCAGCCCCAGTTCCGTTGGGAGCGCAATCCATAGAGGCTGATGGCAATTCCGGCGGCGCCTCGGGTCTGCAGCCAGGCTGGTTCAAAGGCCCGGCTCGGGCACACAATCAAGCGCGCCGGAGGCCAAGTTTCACCGGCTATTTCCAAAGTGATCTGGTGATATCCCAGCGGAAGATCGTCAGGTAGACGAAGGCGCTGAACGGCCTGGATCTCACCCAGCGAAGTTTTTATCTCGGTTGTGCTTCCGTCTTCCAGCTGAATTCGAATTGTTGCCAATGAGTCGGCTTGGGCGATCCGGTGGTTGCCCGGCAGCGAGAGGGCGACTTCGTGCGGAATTTTTCCGGCGGTGAGAAAAATGGTGGGTGCCAGTGGCGAACGCACCTGGCGCTGGCGGCGCACTTCAATGGCCTCCTGAAGTGAGGCTTTGGATTGCATGTCGACGCCCAACGACCCCAGGATCGCTGCCTCTAACTCCGCGGAGGCGTGATGCTGTTTACCCCAGATGTCCCAATAATCGGTCTCGATGCCCCAGGCGCGAGCGGCTTGCTCGATGAGACCTTGGTCCGGTAGATCTGGTTGGTCCTGAACCGTGCCGTCCTGTTGCTCCATGTGATAATAGGATCGTGGATCGTGAGCCCAAGTTTCAACCCAGCCTTCCGAGCGAGCTTTTTGCGCGCATCGATAACGAGGACGCTGCCAGCGTTCCTGAGGGCATCATTACCACTACTATCGGCAAAGCGATCAACTGGGGCCGGAAGAATTCCATCTGGCCGATGTCCTTTGGCCTGGCGTGCTGCGCCATCGAAATGATGTCGATGATCGGATCCCGGTTCGACATTTCCCGCTTTGGCGCTGAGGTGATGCGGGGGTCGCCGCGGCAATCCGATTTGATGATCATCGCCGGGCGTGTTTCGAACAAGATGGCGCCGGTGATCCGCAGATTGTATGAACAGATGCCCGAACCGAAGTGGGTGATCTCAATGGGCGCCTGTGCGACTTCGACCGGCGTTTTCAGCAATTACGCGTTGATCCCAGTAAACCAGGTGATTCCCGTGGATGTATATGTCCCCGGATGCCCCCCGCGCCCTGAACAACTGATCTACGCGATCATGTTGCTGCAAAAGAAGATCGAATCCGATAAAGGCACTACTCTCAAGGTTCTGAACCTGGCATAGAACCCGTCTTTCAACTTTCCCGTCGTTTCCGCTCAAGCTTGTTTTGTTGGTGCCGATGAGCATTAACAGATAGTTCCTGACATTTGGGAAGGTTTGGGATGAATATCAGTTCTGTCCAACTCACCGGGCCTACGCCAACGGCCCCTTCACAGGTCTCGGCGCAGGAGGCTAATCAACGCAGACAATTGCTGCAAGCTGCCAAATCGGTGAACGAAAGCGGGGTCCTCGGGCCAAACGAACTGGAGTTTATGTTAGATCGACAGACCCACCGTGCCGTCATCCGCGTGGTCGACCGGACCACGCAACAAGTTGTCTCACAGATACCACCCGAATATGTCTTGCGCCTGGCCCAAGACTTGGGAAGTTCGGCAGAAGTAATGGCGTCGGAAGACGATATGTAGGTGAATGCGCACTCACGGTTATCAAAACTACTTCGATGACGAAGTTCTCGCAGCCAGCCCTTTGAAGCTGATTCAAATGCTGTATGGCGCGGCGCTGGATTCGATTGCTGCCGCGCGCCGTCATATTCGGCAGAAAAACATCTCTGCTCGCACTCGTTCCATTAACAAGGCGATTGGCCTGGTGAGCGAGCTTTCCGGTTGCTTAAACCACGAAGCGGACGTCATTTTGTGCCGCAATCTGGCGGGCTTGTATGGATATGTCGTCCGGTTATTGATTGAAGCCAATGCAAAGCAGATTGAATCGCCACTGGCCGAAGCCGAAGCGCTCCTGTTCCCTCTCGCCGAGGCTTGGAAAGCCTGCATTCCACCTGTTGCTGATTGTGACTTCCCCGATGGTGAGCCACTGTTGCAAGAGACCTCTATCGGTAGTTCAGCTGAATTGTCACTCCGTTAAGTGGGCTTCAATCAGGGCATTCGCCACCGTCTGGGGCGAAACTTCGTAACTTCCCGACTCCACTTGCAGCCGAAGCGCCTCAATGCGCCCCGGCTCGGGAGCGGAAAGTGATTGGGCCATGTGAGATACCTCTGCCTGGTCCGACCCCGCGACGGCATCCTTCCCCACGGTGTCCTGCTGAGCTATTTGCCCGGGCTTCTCAGTCACCTGCGTGACAGGCGTGCGATTCAGATCATCGATTCGCATGATGTGTAAGTCCTGCGATCACCATTTTAGCGATTCCCAGCCCTCCGCTGCTCGATAACGCCTGCGCGAACTGCTGTTCTCCTAGTTCCAGCATGGGCGAATTTGTCTCATCTTGCTCATCTGCATCCCCCGTCATACCCCCGCCCGATTCACGAGCCGACTTGAGCATCTGAGCGATGAGCAGAGCTTCAAAGTCCATAGCCGCCTTACCGATCTTCTCGGGCGTGTCTTTGGAGCCTGGCGCTGGAGCCCCACTATTCCCCGAGAGCGCCGAAGCCATCTGAATCGGCATACGTTAGAGTACCTCCACTTCCGCCTCAAGGGCGCCGGCAGCCTTGAGATTTTGCAATATCGCGATAATATCTCTGGCAGTTGCTCCGATTGCTGTCAGCGCCCGGACCAGTTCCTCGACGCTTGCACCCTGCTGCAACACGATGTTCTTTGCCACGGCGTCCGCCGCGGTAACCGTGACCGCCGGAGTCACGGCGGTTTGACCGGCGGAAAGTGGAGGCGGTTGCGACACGTTCAGGTCGGTTTGAATCTGGACCGTCAATGCGCCGTGCAGAATCGCCACAGGTGCGATGCGGACTTCCTTGCCCATGACGATAGTTCCGGTGCGTTCGTCGATGACAATCCGCGCCGGGCGGTCTGCTTCCACCATCACGTCTTCGAGTTCGCCTAAGAACTCCACGGTCTTTGAACTGTAGGCTGCTGGAGTGTCCACCGAGACGAGCGCGGAGTTGTCGGCGTGGGCTGGCTGCACAGTCGGGCTTCCAAATTTTTCGTTGATCGCGGTCATGATCCGGGAAGCAGTGATGAAATCTGCCCGGCGCAATTGCAATTTGATGTGACCCTGAGGAGCGATCGAGGGCGCCAGCTTCTCGACAATGGCCCCGTTTGGGATTCGCCCCGCCGTTGGATGATTCAGCCCCTTGGTGTTACCGCCCTTTCCAGCGACGAAACCACCAGTGATCACTGAGCCCTGCCCAACCGCAAACACCTGCCCGTCCGAGCTTTTCAGCGGCGTCAGCACCAGGATGCCGCCTTGTAAGTTTGTACTGTCGCCTACGGCGCCTACGGAGATATCGATTCGCGTGCCCGGTTGTGCAAAGGGCGGCAGATCCGCTGTCACGATTGCGGCTGCCGTATTCCGCACCAGGATGAGTGTCGGCGATACCACCACTCCCATGCGCTGCAGGAGGTTGGTCAGACTTTGGGCGGAGAATACCGTTTGCCTCGAGTCGCCTGTTCCGTTCAAGCCGACCACAATACCGTATCCCACCAGTTGATTGTCTCTGATCCCTTCAATCGATACCAGATCTTTGAGCCGCGTTCGCTCATTAGCGGCGCCGAGGGGGATCAGGGTAAGAAGATATATGACTTTACTGAAATTCATGGCTTTAAAATGGGACCAACCCCAACAGCAGCCGATACAATACGAACGGCCGCTTGACGGCGTCGTTCACGACGCCCTTTCCGTTCACCTGAATCTCAATTCTCGCCACGCGGTCCGAGACTACTTCATTCACCGGGCTGAGGTCCTCGGGACGCACAATGCCCTGAATTGTGATGACCTGTTTTTCTCCATTTACGGAGATATCTTTCTGCCCTTTCACGACCAAGTTGCCGTTGGGTAGGACGGCCGTGACTTCGGCCGTCACGTTTGTGGAGATGGTAGTTCCACGGCTGGTGGTACCTTGCCCCTGCAGTTGCGTGTTATTGGAGGCGTTAGCGAGATTCGCAAGCGCGCCGGTCGGGCTTTTGGGACCCGCTAGCGAAGTGACCGCCGCGGCTATACTCGACTTGCGCGCCGTATTGGTAACGCCGGTCGAAACCGCGGAAGTTTTGTCCAAAACGACAATTGTGACCAGATCATAGACCTGACTTGCACGCACGTCTCGAACCCCGTCGCCCAAGCGCCCAGTCGGAAAAAACAGAGAACCGGGCGTTGCGCTGGAGAGCTGGCGCGATCGTTCGTTCACTTCCTGAACGTGTTGATCGAGGGTGGGTGGTGCGACGGGGGGAGGTTTCTTGGCCAAGGCTAACGGCATCGCTAGCGGCACCATCCCCATTACGATGAACGTTACTTCTGCCACGGCGCGCTTCACAGCTCTCCTCGGACTACCACGTGTTCGCGGCCTTCAATCAGGGCTCGGAAGTTTTTCCCGCTCCAAGGATTGTGAACCAGAATGACGTCGCCTTTTTGGCCGGATGACTGAGCGATGGCGTCAAAACGAATGCTCGCTCCGCCGTCAATCGCTTGGACATGCACCCTCTCGCCCCGGAAGACATCTTTGAGGTCGTCGAGCGCTTCTGCAACGATCGGCTGTCCGGCAGGAAGCGTGCGCCGCGCGATTTTACCGACAATCGTGAATGGCGCGTTCGGAGATAGTTCGATCGATGGAAATTGACGGATGTGGTCAGTCGCGATCTGGTCAGCGCGAATCACCGCTCCCTTCGGGATGGTTTCCCTGGCAAGGAATATTTCGTGGTCCACCGAGATTCTAACCTTGGCCCACACCATCAGACTGCGCTGATCGTCGTAGATCAGCTTCCCTTGCCAAATCACAGGCGTTTGCGGGGCGCTTACGGGTGGCTTGCTCAAGAACGTGCGCTGGAACTCCAGGCGGCCTGGAGGAACGGGCTGATTGCTAATTTCTAGGATTTCAAGCGTCGCACCTTCCATATCGAGCGCGGCGCGCAGGGCCGTCATCATTTCTGCTTCTGAAAGATGGCGCACCATCCTCTCAACACAGGCGCTGGGAGCCGCTTCCCCGGGCGGATAAACCAAACCGAAGCGGTGGCCAATCAGGACGACGTCGTGCGAGGACAACACGCGAACGGTTCCCGGGAATGGAGCGAACCCGATGAGGGTCTCCGGATCGAGCGCTCGAAACGCTGGTATCGTCGCCGCCAAATCGCGCGCCAATATTTGGC
Source organism: Bryobacterales bacterium (assembly GCA_003132905.1). The sequence continues at coordinate 17,653 of PKZC01000260.1, forward strand.
TGGAGGGCACGGTCAAACAAGCGGCTCGCGACAGACCGGGTTCACCAGCCATGCCGGCGATGACAGCTAAGATTGCAAGGATTCTCATTGGGTGACGTTGTTGATCTGCTGGTACATCTCGTCAGCCGCCTTGACCACCTTGGAGTTCGCTTCATAGGCGCGCTGGCTGACTATCATGTTGATGAATTCTTCGACCACGCTTACGTTCGATCCTTCAACGTACCCCTGCATTAAGCTGCCCAGACCCTCCTGTCCACCGGGATTGCCGACCGTGGGATTGCCGGATGCGTCGGTAGGCTCGAACAGGTTCTGACCGACGCTGTTCAAGCCGGCCGGGTTGGGAAACAAGGCCAGCTGAATCTGCCCCGCCACCGACGAGGCAGTCTGTCCAGGCTGCGTGTAAGTTACCGTGCCGTCGCCAGCGATTGTGATGCTTTGCGCCTGCGACGGTATGGTGATCTGTGGCTGGACAAGATTCCCGCTGGAGGTCACCAGATTGCCGTTGTTGTCGAGTTGGAAGCCGCCGTCGCGAGTGTACGCCGTCTGGCCGCTCGGCAGAAGCACTTGAAAGAAGCCATTGCCTTGGATGGTGAGATCAAGCGGATTGTCGGTCTCCTGAAAGTTGCCTTGGGAGAATATGATTTCGTTGGATGCCGTCCTAGTACCCAGTCCGATCTGCAGGCCACTTGGAACGATGGTCTGCGCTCCGGCGGCGGCGCCGGGTTGTACCAAGCTTTGGTAAATCAGATCTTGGAACTGCGCCCTGCGCATTTTGAAGCCATTGGTACTGGAGTTCGCCAGATTGTTAGCGATGTTGTCGATATTCGTTTGCTGCGCGTTCATTCCGCTAGCAGCACTGTACAGGGCTCGAATCATTTCTTAACTCCTCCGGTTCTTTTGTTTCCCGCTCGACGATCTAAAGATTGCCTCGTCATGCGCTGACCTTGGCGACATCTTCCACCGCGCGCCGATTCATGTCTGCTCCGATGGCCATGGCCTTTTGTAGAGACTCGAACTGCCGCAAGATGGTCACGATACTCGACGCTGCGTGAGTTGAATCCGCGTTGCCCTTCTCCAATTGACCCTGGCGGATCTCGGTCTGAGCCGCCGGCGCCGGGGGCGTGCCCATCGAATTGCTTTTGAAATAATTGCCGCCACGCTTAACCAGCACCTTCGGATCGTCGAAATCCACCATCGCGATGCGCGAGATTTCCTGACCGTCTTGTCGCACTGTTCCGTCTGGCAATATTTCGATCGTCTTTGAACTGTCTACTGTTATCGGCTTGCCGTCGATGTTTTGCAGATCATAACCCTCCTCGGTCTGGAGGTGGCCCAGCGGCGAAAATCGAAAACTTCCTCCTCTTGTGTACAGAGGACCGGATGGCGTGCTCGCCACCAAAAAGCCTTTGCCGCTCAGAGCTAAATCCATCGAACTGCCGGTTGGTATTAAAACGCCCTGCGCGAAATCCGTCCAACGATTTTGTATTAAGGGCAGGATGGTTGGATTGGTGCCTTCTGGGGAGTCGGCCGTTTCCGGAGAGACATAAAGTGCGTACGACTCTTGATCCGATTTGAAGCCGGCCGCCGACGCGTTGGCAAGATTGTTAGCCAAAATATCCAGGCTCTCGATCCTGGCTCGGATTCCGCTGGCCGCGGCTGCCATCAGTGCATCCATGTTCAGTTCTTCGTCGCCAAAACAAATGCAATTGACTGGCCGCTTAGAAATTGGTTGCATCGTTACGAAAATCCGGGCGATAAGTCCGTTAGAGCGGTGTTGTAAAAGACAAGATTGTGTCAAAAGGGGATTTGTGCCAAATTCTTATCAGTCGCTCTCTTGCAAAGCTTTGAATCCATGTGCCCGCAAATTGGCCAGACGCCTGCATTCCGCTAATGCGTGAATGTCGCCGGTTTCGAGCTAGCTCAACCAGTCATCAATTCAAAAGCTCTCACGCGGGCTGGTGCGGTTTCTCTCCCCGCGCTCCCTCTGCAGAGGCGTGCTGGCTTCTTGTCTTTATTGAATGGCCTCCTCGATCAGAATGTAACGGCGATACGCGACGTAGCCACGCCCCGGCCGGTGAAGCGGCCGGGTGCGACGCTGCCTGACCCAGCGGTTGCGACAAAACAAAAAGAAGAAAAAAGCCAAAGCCCGACCGGCCCCGAGATCGAGACTAGACTCAATCAACTGGCGGGGCAGGGAGTCATCGTTGGCACGTCTTTCCTGCCTCCTCCCATCGAGATTCCAACCGGTGGTGCGACTATTGGGCGTCTTCCGCTTGCACCGGTCCGCGAAGCTGAGGAAACAAGCTCCCACACACAATCAGCTCCGCTTGTTGTTCGGTGTTTGGATGCAACCGGTGGCGCATCTGCGACTTTGGGCTCAGGGGACAGTCCCGTTCAGCCGAGGCACGACATCGCCTTTGCTCTACGACTGACNNACTGACTTGGCAGCCCACTGGAAATGTGCATGTCCTGATACCAAACCGTCCACCGCCGCCCGTGGCTTTGCAAGGGCAGGCCGGTCCGAGCAATCCATTGATTCTTGACACTCCAAAGCACGAATCCGCTCCGCCAAGCGAAGGCACCTCCAACGCGAGTCGACCTGAGGCAGCGCCCAAGGCGGTTCTCAAGCCAGTCTCTCAATCGGGTGAGTCGCAGAATTCCGAACCTGGTGATCCGCTGGGACATTCGAGCTTTTTGTCGCTGCCTTCGTTTTCCAGCGCTTCGGTAGGCACCCTTTTGGTTCGGGAAACAACAGGAGCCTCGTTCTCAAAGATTTCGGGAGAGTTGCGCCAAAATAACGTGAACGCCGCGCCGTCTAAGGAAGGTCCGAGCACAGAAGCGAGCGACAATCTGGGCGAAATCGCTCCTCAACTGCAGATGTCTAGAAGCGTTTTACCTTCATTCATCAGGGCGAGCGCTGGCTTACCGNNCATCGCCGGCCGAGACGCACCGATCGCTAATAGCGAAGTGGAGGCGAAGGATCCCGCATCGACTGCAAGCAATAAGCAGGGAGGCGAGGCGCCGACACCGACCCCGACCCCGGAGCGCTCGCCGTCCTCGAGGATTATTTCTGCAAAGCAAGCAACGCCCCCGGACGACTCAGGGAGTGTGAACGATCGCGACCCGGTCCCTTCTGAATCCGAGCGGAAGGCGCCAAGGGTGGAGATCGCAGAAAAATCTCCGCAAATCGAAGTTAGCAATCAGCCGGCGTATCACGCAGTCGCAGGGGCTTCGCCGGATGGGGTCGCAGTGGCGGGCGTGGCCCTCCAGACCCATGNNTATCGGTTGCGCCGCAGCCACCCACGACAGTTTCACCAGAATTGCAAACCGCCAATCCGGTCCAGTCGCAACCGATTCGTGAGATCTCTTTCCGGCTCGGCGCAGACTCGTCTCAAGTTGACGTGCAAGTGGCCCAGCGCGCTGGGAAGATCCAGGTGGCGGTGCGCACGGCTGATCCCGAATTGGCCAAATCTCTTCAGACCAACTTGGGTGAGGTGGTGGGGCGTTTGGAAGATAAGGGCTTCAGAACGGAGACTTGGACTCCGATGTCCGGACACGGAGGGTTAGCCCTAAGAGAGCCGAACTCCGCAAACAGCCAATCGAGCGATTCCAGTTCCCAGAACAGCCAACAAGACCGGCGGCAGGGGCAACAGGAATCGAACCAGCGCCAGCAACAACGTTGGAAGGCTCAACTCGAAGATATGTTTTTGGCGCCGAGCACACCAGCCAACGAGGGGGAACAAATATGATTCCTACATTAAGCAACGAAACCAGCCGGGCGGTAGCCTCGCCCAGCACTCCATCTTCGTCATCCAGCAGCGCTGGGCTTGGCTCGCTAGTAAGCGAGCAAACCTTTCTGCAGTTGCTCGTGGCGCAGTTGCAGAACCAAGATCCGACAGCGCCACAAGACGGCACTCAGTTCGTTTCCCAATTGGCGCAGTTCAGTTCGCCTGAACAGGAGATCCAAATGCGAACGGACTTGGACAGTATTAACAGCACGTTGACCAGCGAGGCCCCGCCAACACCGCAGCCTGCGCAGGGGACTACGCAATCGTAAGGAGCACTCATGTCTATATCATTCTCGACGGCACTTTCGGCGCTCTCCGCTTTTTCGACTGCCATCTCGGTGACGGGCAATAACCTGGCGAACCTAAACACGATCGGGTTCAAAAGTAGCGAGGTCTCATTCCATGATTTGGTAACCCAATCCATCAGTGCGGGTCTTGGAAACACACAAGTTGGATTTGGAGTTGGAACGCCGACAACCGAGGCGCTGTTCACCCAGGGCGCGGTTCAGACCACTGGAGGTACGCTCGATGCGGCCATCCAAGGCGCGGGTTTCTTTGTAATTCAGGGACCAGGCGGGTCAACCGAATACACACGCGCAGGCAACTTCCAGACCGATCAGCAGGGAGATCTGCAGACGGCCACTGGTCAGACGGTGCAAGGCTGGACGCAGGTTAACGGGGTCTTGAATACCAACGCGCCTCCGGGGAACATCACCATTCCGACCGGGACCGTACAGCCACCAGTAGTGACAAGTAACTTTTCGTTCGACCTAAACCTAAACGCAGCGGCCGTACCTGGAACTCCGACCGGAACGTTTGCGACTTCTGTCACTGTTTACGATTCCCTCGGCGTTTCGCACGTCGCCACGGCCACTTTCACGCAGGACCCTACCACCGCCGGCCAGTGGAACTATTCCATTAGCATTCCCGACGCCGACGTTGCTACTCCGCCGGCTACAGCGCTGACCGGAAGTATCAATTTCAATTCCAGTGGCATTTTGACTGTACCGGCTGCAACCGATCCGGCGCCCCAATTGGCGATTACCGGCCTTGCGGATGGCGCCGCGGACATGACGCTCAATTGGGACTTATATAACGGCACTGCGCCGCGCCTCACTCAATTTGCCCAACCCTCATCCGTTTCAGCGGTTGCGCAGGATGGTGCGTCGGCTGCTCAATTAACTACAGTCGCCATTGCTGCCGGCGGAGCGGTTCTGGCCCAGTTCTCGAACGGACAACAGACCGTGGTGGGCCAACTGGCCATGGCCACCGTTCGCAATCCAGACTCGCTACTCGCGGTAGGCAACAATAACTATCAGCTCAGCGCGCTGTCCGCGCTTCCTGCCGTAGGCCTGCCCGGCACCGGAGGACGTGGAACCGTGCAAGGCGGCGCGGTGGAATCTTCCACCGTTGACGTAGCCACGGAATTTACCAACCTGATCGTCTACCAGCGCGGCTATGAAGCCAACTCCAAAGTGATAAGCGCTGTGGATGAGTTGAGCCAGACTACGATCAATCTGATCAAGTGAGATTCAAATCATGACACCGCTGGAACAGATCGCCGACCTTGCCGATGTCCCTGTCGAGGTCGAGGTGGAGCTAGGCCGCCGCATCTTGACCATCGCGCAGATCCTCGAACTGGGTGCAGAGAGCGTTATTCGCATTGCTCGGTCTGCGGGAGACAACATCGACATTCTGGTCGGTGCGACGCTCATTGGTTTTGGCGAAATTGTGATTATCGAGGACGCAGTGGGCGTTCGCATTACCGACTTCCGGCAGGAGGAGTAGTCGGCCTGTAACAATGGACATCGCTCGACAGTCGCTTGCCATCGCGCTCGTTCTCGGACTGCTGTGGATGGCCCTATGGTTTCTGCGCAAGAAAGGCTGGTCGGCATTGAGGCATTCTAAGCCTGGGCAGAGCGTGTTGGAATCGCGTGGCAAACTGGCGCTGAGCGCGCGCCACTCGATTCACCTTGTCCGGATCGGCGACCGAAGCCTGATATTAGCCCTCCATCCGGATGGCATCACTTTTCTCGGCGATGCCACGGGTGGAGATGACTGCCGCCGGAAGGAAGCGGCTGCAAAATGAAATGCTTGCTTCGCTATTCCGTCGGCGCGCTAGCGCTTACTGGTGCCTTGGCCGCCCAGGATACAGGATCGCTGTTGGGCCTTTCATTTTCACCTTCCAAGGGATCGGTGTCTTTGAGCGCACCAATGCAGATCATCGTGCTGCTCACGCTGCTGGCCGTCATGCCCGCCGTGATTATGTCCGTTACTCCCTTTCTTCGTATTACCGTGGTGCTGCATTTCCTTCGGCAAGCCTTGAGTACCCAGGGAACGCCTTCCAATCAAGTTCTGATCGGATTGTCTCTTTTCCTGACGCTGGTCATCATGCAGCCGGTGGTGACCGAAATGTACCACAAGGGTTGGGAGCCGCTCGAAGCTGGACAGGTAACCTGGCAACAGGCCTGGAGCGATGGTTCGCAACCACTGCAGACGTTCTTACTCCGGTATGTCCGTGAAAAAGACGTACGCCTCATTCTAGACATTTCTCACACTCCTGTACCGAAGGATCGATCCGGGCTCGGGCTGGCAATCCTGATGCCGGCCTACGTGCTCTCCGAGCTGAAGACGGGTTTCCAGATTGGCGCCATCCTTTTCCTGCCATTCTTGGTCATCGATTTGGTGGTGGCTTCGGTGACTCTCTCCATTGGGATGGTGCAGTTGCCGCCGATCATGCTGTCTGCCCCCTTCAAGATCCTTCTGTTTGTGCTGGTCGATGGGTGGAACCTGGTGATTGGATCGCTGATGCGGAGCTTTTATTCAGCATGACTCCGGAATTGGCGATTCAAACCTTCCGGCACATGCTGATGGAGACTTTTTGGCTCAGCCTTCCTCTGCTCGCTATTGGATTCGTAATAGGAATTGCGGTCAGTCTCCTGCAAGTGCTGACTTCGATTCAGGACACCAGCTTCAGCGCCGTGCCTCGTCTCACCGCATTCCTACTGGGAGTATTGCTGATGCTGCCCTGGATGACCTCTCGTCTTATGGCGTACACCACTGCGCTCTTGGGCGATTTTGGCCGCTATGCACGCTGAGTTCACGTTTCAACTCGCGACGATTTACGGGTTCCTGCTGGCGTTGGCCCGCGTGTCCGGCGTCGTGGTTTTCGTGCCGATCCCCGGTTTTTCCACTGGTCCGGATGCCAGCCGCGTCCTTCTGGTTCTGGCGTTGACTATTGCATTATTTCCGGCCTGGCCAGTGCTCGGTGTGGTGGAGGGAGCCACTCTAAGCGGCGGTCGGCTACTCGGAGCGATCGCCCGAGAAAGCGCTTTCGGAGTCACGGTAGGGCTCGCGGTCGCATTTCTTTTCGAAGGCGTGCAATTGGCCGCCCAAGTGCTGGGTTTGCAAGCTGGATACTCCTACGCCTCCACGGTCGATCCCACAACGCAGGCCGACACTACTACGCTCCAGCTCATGTCGCAGCTTCTGGCGGGCATGTTATTCTTCGCCTTTGGATTCGATCGTACGGTGCTCGCGGCCCTGGCGAGGAGTCTGCAATCAGCGCCGGATCGGGCCTTATTGCTCGACGGTCATGCCCTGGAGGCCGTCGTTGGGTTAGGCGCCGCAATCTTCACCACCGGAATCCAACTCGCGATCCCGGTGCTCGCACTCCTGGTGTTATTAGATTTAGCGTTCGCGGTTCTCGGCAGGCTGCACGCCCAATTGCAACTCCTGTCCCTTTCCTTTGCGATCAAGATGCTGACGGCGCTGGCCTTTCTTGCAACAGTGCTCTCAGCGTATCCGGCCGTCTTTGAACGAAGTGGCGCCATCACCTTCCGGGTGGTGGACCGTGTACTGAATCGATAAGTGGCACACATAAATGGCGGACCAGGGCCAGCGCACCGAAAAAGCGAGCAAGCGAAAGATCGAAAAGAGCCGGCGGGAGGGGCAGTTTCCCGCCAGCCGGGAACTGCTGGCCGCCTTGCAGTTCCTCACGTTCGTGATTCTGCTGATCACTGCAGGTGGGGCCTTCTTTGAGCGCGCGCGCGACATGGTCCGCTATTTTCTTGCCGCGGCTTTTCAACTTCCCCTGACGCCTCGCGTTGTGCTGCGGATGTATCGCGAAGTGCTCGGGCATATATTCACGCCCTTGCTCTGGATGGGGGCCTGCCTCAGTGCCGTTGCGCTCGCCACGCAACTCGGGAGTACCAGGCTGGGATTCTCGCCGCACAATCTGGTACCCGATCCAAAGCGCCTCAACCCCCTCGAAAAGCTGCGCAACGTCCCGCGACAGAACGCTGCGGCATTTTTTCAAGCTCTGCTGTTTCTGCCGCTGCTCGCGCTGGCGGTTTACAAAATCGCCGACGCCAATCTGGGTGCGTATGCCGGCTTGGCTCGCGAAAGCCTTCCGCCAGCCTTGCGGCTGGTCGGTGATTCATTCCGCGATTTTCTCTGGAAAGCGGCCGCCATGTTCTGCGCCGTCGGGATTCTGGACTTCGTCCGCATCTATCGTCATCACTTCAAATCGCTGCGCATGACCAAGCTGGAGGTACGCGACGAACTAAAGGAAACCGAAGGCAATCCGCAGATGAAACAACGCGTGCGGCGAATTCAGCGCGATATGGCGCGGCGCAACATGATGAGGGAAATCCCCAACGCCACCGCGGTGATTGTCAATCCCACCCATTTCGCCGTCGCGATCCGTTACGAGATGGAAGGGATGACCGCTCCGCGCGTCCTTGCGAAGGGTAAGAACTATCTGGCGCTGCGGATTCGCCAAATCGCCATCGATCACCAGGTGCCGATCGTGGAGAATGAGCCGCTGGCCCAGGCTCTCTACAAATCCGCGGACGTCGGCCAGGAGATCCCGCCCCACCTTTACCGCGCCGTCGCCGAAGTGCTGGCTTACATCTATAAGCTGATGCATCCCGGGAAGAGCCGATGACCCGGGGAAGACCAGGAATTAGAAAATGACACCCAAAGTCCGTGTCGCTCCCAAAGCCGCCCCGCGCGCCATCGCAAAGCCCCCCGCCTCTGCCCACCTGCCCGCATCCAAGGGTCTCGGAGTAAACTGGCGAGAGTTTGCGATTCCAATCGCCGTGCTCGGCATCGTGTTCGCGATGATCACGCCGCTGCCCTCGTTTCTGCTGGACATCTTGATCAGCGCGAATATAACGTTTTCGGTCATCGTGCTGTTAGTGTCTCTCTACATCACCAAGCCCGTCGAATTTAGCGTTTTCCCCACTACGCTTCTGTTGCTGACCCTATTCCGGCTCTCCCTAAATATTTCATCGGCGCGCCTTATCTTGCTCAACGGCAACACCGGAACCGGGGCGGCCGGGGCAGTGATCCAAGCCTTCGGGGCATTTGTCGTGGGCGGCAACTACGTAATCGGCGTCGTGATCTTTCTGGTCCTGATCGCAATTCAATATGTGGTCATCAATCACGGCGCAGTCCGCATTTCAGAGGTCACGGCGCGCTTCACCCTGGACGCCATGCCAGGTAAACAAATGTCCATTGATTCGGACTTGAATTCCGGTCTCATCGATGAGCACGAAGCCCGAACCCGGCGGCGTATGCTGGCCACCGAAGCCGAGTTCTATGGCGCCATGGACGGTGCATCGCGCTTCACGCAGCGCGACGCCGTAGCGTCCATCATCATCACCGTAATCAACATCCTGGCCGGCTTCCTGATCGGTGTGTTCCAGCACGGGCTGGATTTCCAGCGGGCGCTGGAAACCTACACGGTTCTGACCATTGGCGACGGCCTGGTCACGGTGATTCCCGCACTCATGATTTCCATTTCGGGCGGCTTGATTGTCACGCGCGCCAGTTCGGATACCAATTTGGGATTGGAGCTCCATAAACAGGTGTTCGGAAATCCTCGGCCCTTGTTTCTGGCATCTGGAGTTCTTATCGCCATGGCCGCCTTTCCCGGCCTTCCCAAGATTCCGTTTCTGGTGCTGGGTGGTGGAGTAGGGGCGATGGCGTGGCGCTTGCGGCAAAAAACTGCCACTGCCGAAAAGGTGAAGCCTCCGGCGACCGCGCCAGCGCGCGAGAATCTGGAGTCTTTGCTGCGCATCGAACCGCTGGCGGTGGAAGTGGGATTGGGCCTCGTACATCTGGTGGAAGGCGGGCAAAATTCGCCACTCTTGAAACGAATCGCCAGCATACGGCGGCAGCTGACCACCGAATTCGGATATATTCTGCCGCCCATACGCGTCACCGACAATTTGACCCTGAAGGCCCGCGAGTATGTGTTTTTGCTGAAAGGCACCGAGGTCTCGCGCTATGAATTAGCCCATGGTTGTGAATTGGCGCTGCAATCCGATGACAAGGGCGAAAAAATCGATGGCATAGCTACACGCGAGCCGGCCTTTGGAATACCGGCAGTCTGGATCTCGCCGGACCGAGTTGAAGAAGCGCGCCGCGCCGGATATACCGTGGTAGACACCATAAGTATTTTGGGTACCCACTTGGGCGAAATCGTACGCCGCTACGCGCACGAATTGTTCTCACGCCAAGAGGCGAAGAAGGTGCTCGATCGAGCCAACGAAGACAACTCTAAAGCAGTAGAAGACTTGGTGCCAAAATTGCTCTCGCTGGCAGTGGTGCAAAAAGTTCTACAGAATCTGTTGCGAGAACGCGTCTCGATCCGCGATGCGGTGGGTATTCTTGAAGCGCTGGGTGAAGCTGCCCCCATCACAAAGAACACTGTTCTTCTCACTGAGTATGTGCGGCAAGCTATTCGCCGTCAGGTAGTAAAGCCGTTGCTTGAGACCTCCGGTGATCTCTCGGCGTTTTTCCTCGATCCGGTTCTGGAACAGTCCATCGAGTCCGCAGTGGAACACACGGAAAATTCCAGTCATGTGAATCTTTCTCCGCAACGTATCCGCGAAATCCAAGAACGGCTGAAGAAATGCTGCACTCCACAGGACGCCCCCGGCGTAATGGTCACCGGTTCCGCGGCACGCTTTTTTGTGCGCCAGATCATGGAAAGTATAACCCCAAATTTGTCGGTGCTATCCCACAACGAAATACCTCCAGGGAATAGAGTCATCTCTCTTGGAACGGCGGCTTAGGGAAAAGAGCGGCGAATTAGAAAGCGCTAGAGCAGCCATGCGGCCATGAAACTGAAATCGTTTTTCGCAAACACTATTGAAGAAGCTATCCGCTTGGCGCGCCGCGAGCTGGGTCCGGACGCCATCCTGGTAAATTCCAAGGCCACTAACGTTGAGGCGCGGCACTTGGGATGCTACGAGGTCGTGGTCTGTGGAGAAGCTCAGGACGCTGGATCAAGAGAGCAGCGGCAGGGATCGGAAAAAGGCCAAGACAATTCCTCAGAGCGCCCGGCCGGGTCGTCCCGGGCTTGGGCTACATCCCTGCCTGTCGACAAGCTGTCCCAAGATGTTTCCGAATTAAAGTACCGGATGGAAAAGCTCGCGCTCACCCTGGCCCGCGCTGGAAAGGGCATGGCCAGCATTGCTTTCGATCCCGAGCTAACCCGGGTTTTTGCCCAACTGACCGACGCGGAACTCGACACAGAGATGGCTTATGACGTGATTGGCCGGTTGACTTCTCCCATTCCCGAAGGGGCGTTGCGAATGGAGCTTGCACGCTTGGTCCGCGTCGATGCCGAACTCGGTTCACGCGACGCACCTTCCCGCGTGGTGGCGCTGGTTGGACCTCCCGGCGCGGGGAAAACGTCGGCACTGGTCAAGGTGGCCGTGCAGTACGGCCTTACCGCTCGTAAGCGCGTACAAATCCTGACCACCGACACCTACCGTATCGGCGCAGCCGAAGAGTTGCGGTCTTATGCCGCCATTTTGGGTATCGGTTGCCAGGTTCTCGAAACTGCCGACGCGCTAGGGCAAGCGCTGGTGGAATACCGCCAGAAAGATCTCATCCTTATCGACACGCCTGGTTTGTGCGGCTCTGAAATGGAAGCATCCGAAGACCTAGCAAGAGTACTGGTAACCCATCCGGGGATCGATACGCATTTGGTTCTCCCAGCCTCCATGCGGGCGTCCGACCTGCGGCGGATCTCGGAACAATATAGCGTGTTTCAACCTTCCAAACTGCTCTTCACCCGTTTGGACGAAACCGAAACGTTTGGCCCCATCTTGGCAAGCAGCATCCGGATGAAAAAACCGGTTTCCTTCTTTTCGCGAGGCCAGCGCATTCCGGAGGATCTGGAGCCGGCTACCGTGGATCTCCTGCTCGATTTGATTCTGAAATCGCCGGCCGTCGGCGATTCGAAATTTGAGGTGGTAGCGGCATGAGGACACAGGGGACAGTCAAGACTCCTATCTCCGCGATAAAGAAATATCAAGCGCCCGACCCCGCTTCCGAAGAGCGGGAACGCCTGATCCTCGAGCATTTGCCCCAAGTTCGACTTATCGCGCGGCGCATTCACGAACGATTGCCCGAGAGCGTGAATCTGGAAGACCTCATTTCCACCGGCACCATCGGCTTGATCGCCGCCATCGATCGCTTCGACCCGCGCCACAACGTCAAGCTGAAGACCTATGCCGAATACAAAATTCGCGGCGCAATCCTGGACAGCTTACGGGGCCTGGATTGGGCGCCCCGCCAGCAGCGCAGACGCTCGAAACAGATTGAAGCCGCCATCGCCACCGCCGAACAGCGCCTTCACCGCGCGCCGAGCGAAGACGAAATCGCCCACGAGCTAAAACTTTCGCTCGAGGAATATCACGAGTGGCTGGTGGATATCCGTGGTGTCAACCTGGGCAGTCTCGAAACTTCAGCTCCTGAAGACGACAGCCGCAACCTTCTGAAGTATATTTCCGACGACGAGGAGAACTGGCCCTCGCGCTTGCTCGAGCGAAGCGAATTGCAGCGCTTGCTGGCAGAAGCCATCGAGAAAATGCCCCGAACCGAGCGGATCGTAATCAGCCTTTACTATCACGAAGAACTGACGCTGCGCGAGATCGCCAAGGTGGTGAATCTCCACGAGTCGCGGATCTCCCAACTGAAGTCGCAGGCCATCCTGCGCTTACGGTCTTACCTGGAGAAACGCTGGCCTCTCGAACGAGGCGCATAATTCATGCCGCAGGATCCTGTGCCAGGCGACACCGTCCCTCCGGAGTCTCCGCCCCCGCAACGCGATGCCGCTCTATGGCTCGCCGAAGAATGGAGCCGCCAGATGGCCCGCGCCGTGGAGTCGATGACGGGTGAATCGGCTCAAATCACGTTTGCCCCGCGCAAGCTCGCGCCTGCCGAGATCGAACCTTCCCAACAAGAGCTGCTGTGGTGGGAGCAGCCGCTTAGCCTGTCGCCGGATGCCATCATTTGGATCGGCGCTGAAACACGCAGTTGGCAAGACATCGGCAATCGGGTACTGCGCAGCGCCGGTGTGGACGACGCCACGCCGGAAGACATCCGCAGCACTTATCTGGAGATTGTCAACCAAAGCCTCTCCGGGGTGGCAAGCGTGGTCTCCATGCGAGCCCGCAAAGAAATCTCGTGCGTGCAAGGCCGTTCCGCCGCTCCCCAGGCCGCTCCAGACGCCGGCGTTTATGGCTTCGAGATAACGCTCGGCGGCCAGCCCTTTCCCCTGTTGGCCGTTTTTGCCGCTACTGTAGCGAATCTTTCCGACGCCCCGGCGCCAGCCCCAGCCAAAGGCGCGCCCGAAGAACGCGCCCAGGCTTCTCGCCCAGCGGCAAAAGCCGGCGCCACGGGCTCCATGGACCTGCTGCTGGATGTCGAGCTTCCGGTGATCGTATCGTTCGGTCGCGCCCAGCTGATGTTAAAGGACGTCATCAAGCTGACTACCGGTTCGATCGTAGAGTTGAATCGCGCGCTCAGTGAACCCGTTGAGGTGATCGTGAATAATTGCGTGATCGCTCGCGGCGAAGTAGTCGTGGTGGAAGGCAACTACGGCATTCGTATCAAGCAGGTCGTCAGTCGGCAGGAGCGGCTCAGAACCCTGTATTAAGCGAAGACGCTCAACCAATCATGATCGGTCGCTATCTCATTCCGCTCGCGCCCTTCTTGTTGATCGGCATTAATAGCGTGCTTTGCCTGTTCTTCTTTCTTTGTCTGGAGCACGAGATGCGCATCATGAAACTGCGCTTGCACCGGCGTCAGAACGCGCAGCAAACGGCCGCTGACGAACTGAAGGCCCAAGTGGCGGAACTAACCGCGCGCGTGCTCGATACCGAGGAGCGCACCGGAGTTCTGGTGGCGCCTACGCCGCCCAAGTCCGGTTTGAACCTCAACAAACGCAGCCAGGTAATCCGCATGTCTCGGCGCGGAGAACAAGCCGAGAAGATAGCCGCTTCCTTGAACTTGCCGCAGCGGGAGGTGGAGTTGCTGCTGAAAATCTATAGCCGCGTGGTCTACAGCTCGAGCGAAGTCAGTTCGTGACGCTGTTTTGAACCGTGCGTCCGCGTGGAATCCATCGTTCCGAGCGATCCTCCACGTTCACGCTCACCGTTACCGGCTTGCGATCCCGCACCAGCTCGATCGCGTACGTCTTCTTGGCGTTCGCCGCTCTTACCGCATTCGATAATTCACTCGGCGTGCTCACTGCCATTCCGTCCACTTTGGTTATCACATCTCCGGCTTTGATGCCGGCTTTCTGCGCGGGAGTGTTCTCGAGCACCGAACGAACCAGCACGCCTTCCTTTACCCCGAAGTAGACCGCCAACTGTGTCCCCAGCGATTCTGCTTCCACACCTAGCATCGGGCTGCGTATGGTGGTAAAAATCTGTGGGATATCGGGCATGTGAAATTCCGGCATCTCAAATCCCGGAGGAAAGTTTCCCGAGAACGGAAATTTGCGGCTGCCAAGCACAGCCGTCAGGGTTTGCACGGCGCCGTTGCGGCTGATCGTGAGCTTTGCCTCGCGTCCGGGCGGTGTTTCCCGTACCATCCGGCCAAACTGCTCCATTCCTTCCACGCGCTGCCCGTTGTATTCCAAAACCACGTCGCCCGTTTTCACCCCGGCCTTCTCGGCGGGACTGTTCTCTTCCACGCGCGAGATCTCCACGCCGTAGTCTTCCTTCAGCTTTAATTCCTTCGCGCGATTGGCGTCGATCTCCGCCAGGTTCACACCCAAATACGTGCCTCCCACAAACGGCAACGGCGTCCGGTTGAATTCGCGGGCTTGGGTAGCGCCCGGCGCTTGGAAGAAATCCGGGCCTTGCGCAACCGCCGCCGCGGAGAAAATAATCATTAGACCGAAAAGCTTCTTCATAAACATCACCCCGCTACTTCTTACGAAGATAAATCGTGCCGCCCATCACATTCACTCGCAGCACCGGACCGCCCCCGTTCAGCANNGTTCAGCGCGCCTGCAGCCGTTAACGGACCGCCCGGCGCGCCCGCTGCCTGCGTATGAACCTGCGGGAAGTCGGAATGAATGCGTCCCGATCCACCCGACTCGTTGATGGCTTGCACGGTCAACGCAAGATTGGACGGAATCAGAACCGTTATGTCACCAGCGTTGGTGCTTAATATCGAATCCGCCATGCCGACGCCTGAAACCAGCTCCGCCAGAATGCTTCCCGAATTGGCGAACGCATGCACCGCGCCCGCGACGTTCCGCAACCGGATGGCCCCGCCTCCCGATTCGCATCGCACGCCGTTGGCGGAGTTCACCTGAATGGCGCCGCCCGAGCTTTCCGCCGTCACCGGACCGTCCGCCTGTTCCACTTGGATGAGGCCGCCGGCCGTTCGCGCCACCACCGTGCTCGCGGCGCGTTCGACGCGAATATTTCCGCCGCCGGTTGAAGCTTGCACCGGCCCATCGGCCTGATGAACATAAATCTCGCCGCCCGCCGTCTCAAGCCACGCCGCCGCACCCGCGTTCTGAACTCGAATCACGCCGCCGCCCGAAAGACATCGCAGCGCTCCACCCACGTTGCCCACCTCAATGGGACCGCCGGCTGTCCGCAGTTCGCCGCGGCCTCGAATGCGATCCACCGAGATCCTCCCGCCGCCCGATCGAGCTTCGAAATCGCCATCCCAATCGGAAGCTTCGAGATTTCCTCCGCGCGTTTCCGCAAACACTTGCCGCAATGCCCTGGGCCCAGTGACGGTCAGTTCCAATCCCGACGAAACCAGCCGGGGCGGAGTGACCCTGATAATGGCCCAACCGCCCTCGGTTCCGGTCTTCACGCTAAATCGTTCCAGCAGCGCTTCGGCCTCGCGTTCGTCCCCGGCCCTCACTCGAACCGTCAGTTTGTAATTGGTCTGTTCGGTGGCCGCGCCGTGCATGCTGACGTTACCCGTCGTTTCCACACGCAACCTGTCTTGTCCGGCTGTCTGCATCGCGCCCTCAACCGTACGCACCCAGTAGCCTCCGTCACGCGTGATGGCCGATTCCGTTTGCGCACACGCCAAGCCTAAACAAGCCAATCCGAGCAAAGTTGTAAATAAGAACTGCTTCATACCTGCAACGCCGAAACCCTAATACATCTCCGCCGATGCGTTCATTTCCTGCAACACCTTCTGGCAACGCATCCGGATGTAACTGTTGTCTTCCTTCTCCATCAATTCCTGCAGCACTCCCACCATGGCATCGGTATGCCGCTGCACTAGCAGATCGATCACCTGCGTGCGCACTCCCGGGTTGTCATCCTTCAACAGCACTTGCGTCAATGCCTGCCGGGTGTCGGGATCTTGCGCAAATTGCTTCAGTCCGTCCAGTGCCTTCAACCTCACACCCGCGTTCGGATCGTGCTCCAGCGAATACACCAGCGCTTTGCGAATCTCCGCCGATTGTGAGTTGTTCTTCAGCAAATCCACCGATTCCACGCGCAATCCGGCATCCGAGGGATCTTTCGCCGCCGTCAGAAGCAAGCGCTGAATCGCGGCGTCATCCACACTGCCCGAAAGCACGCGCTGATGTGTTTCGTCCAGCACGATCTGCACCCTCCCGGGCGAAACCGGTTCCACGTATCGAACGCGCGAAGTGGCCGGGTCGATCATTCCCGCCGAATGCCAATTACCCAGCACCGAGTTGGGCGTCATCCGCGCCGTCACAAATCCCAGCGCCAGCATGGCCGCCGCGCCCGCCACTTGCGCCAGCCCGGGCGCGAAGTGAAAGTGAATCGTAAATCCTTCGCGGAGCTTGTCCCAGAATCCCGCACCACGCACCGGGGACATGCCAGAGGGCTGGCCAGCTAGCGCCAGGCGGCTTCGTAATTCCGCTCGCGATTTTGCCAGGGCCTCGGCGCTTGGAACCATCTCCACCGCATCCAGCGCGGCAAATAGCGTCTTCTGAAGGTCCAGCTCTTTGCGGCAGCTGTCGCATTCGTCGACGTGGATCTCCACCAGCTCTTCCTCATCGAACGACAATTCGCCGTACAGGAAAAGAGGCAGATTCTTTCGCGCTTCTTCACATGTCATACGAAATCTCCCCTCAAACAAAATTTCCCAGCGCAGCGCGCATTTTCTGCGTCGCGCGAAACAGGCAATTCTTAGCAGCTTCCTCCGACGTGCCCATAAGCTCGCCGATAGTTCTCAGCCGCATGCCCTGATAATGTCTCATCTCAAAAACAGCCCGCTCCCGCGGAGTCAGGCCGCCTAAAACTTCCTGGATCTTTTCGCGCACCTGCTTGCTCGCCAGGCGTCGCTCGGGATCGCTATCGGCGCGCGGCTCCTCCACGGTATCCATGCGGTCCAGGTAGCCCTCGCTGGTTTCCACCAGCGAACTCTCCTCCCGCCGCGTCTTCCGTTTGCGTAGCGCGTCCAGACACAGGTTGCTCACAATCCGGTACAGCCAGGTGTGGAAGCTGCAGTCGAAGCGAAACGTGTGCAGGTTCTTGTACACCCGCAGAAACGCTTCCTGATAAATATCGTTGGCCTCTTCAGGCGATCGAAGCAGATTCGTCGCCAGCCGCAACACGTTCTGGTCGTATAGACGCACCAATTGCTCAAAGGCGCGCTGATCGCCTTGTTGAGCCGCCCGAATCAGCTCGGGTTCGTCCATTTTTACAGCCGCCTGGACCACGGTATTAGCGCAAAGGGTGCGGCGCGCACCGCCATCGTCTCTAACAACCGCTTCGCGCCGCGCTCCGTTTTGCGCGAGCTCCTTCAAAGCCTGCAACACTCTGATTGACGAAGGAAAAAGGAAAACGTCACGGAACCGCGACCGTTATCTGACGGACCAACGAGGAGCGGTTAGCCCGCCAATTCTACATCGATCTTCTTATTGGCTTGGTCTAGCTTCAAGATACGAAACGTACGAACCTGGCCGGCACGCGGAGCTTCTTCCTGGGCTGCCTGCGCCGTCGGTCCTTGTTTCCATTTCGCTGATAGCATTGCCGTTAGCGACCCGAGGTCAACCGTCGCCACCGGTTCGGGCGCGCTCGCACTCGTTTTGGCGCCGTTTGCCGCGCCTTCCTTCATCCGGCATTCGGCGAAAACGCCATCGCCCAGCTCGACTTTGGCGCGGCCCTTGGACGCCTCCACGATCCGCCCCGTCACCGACTCGCCAACCTGGTGCTCGGCGATGTACTCGTCCGCGGTGGTCGGCTCCAGCTGCTTGATACCCAGCTTGATCCGCCGCCGTTCGCGGTCCACTTCCAGCACCACCGCGCGGACCGTTTGTCCCGCAGTGAGGGCTTCGCGTGGATGATTCAAGCGTTTCTCGCGCGTGATGTCGGAGATGTGAATCATGCCCTCGATGCCGCCGCCCAAATCCATGAAGCAGCCGAAATTCGTGAGGCTGGTCACCGGCCCCTCGGCCACCGCACCCACCGCGTACTTCTTCACGGCGTCTTCCCATGGATCGCCCAGCGCCTGTTTCAGACCCAGTGAAATCCGGCGATCGGCCGCGTTCACTCCCAGTACCACGGCTTCCACCATCTCGCCGGTCTTCAATAAATCGCTGGGTTTCTTCACCTTCTTGGCCCAGGACATTTCGGATATGTGGATCAGCCCGTCCACGCCCGGCAGCAATTCCACGAACGCGCCAAAATCCGCCAGCCGCGATACCTTGCCTTGCACGCGATCCCCAGTGTGAAACCGTTCGGACGCGGTGGTCCACGGATCGGCCGCCAGCTGCTTCAGCCCCAGCGAAATGCGTTTGCCTTCCGGATTAATCTTGAGAACCTTCACTTCGATGGAATCGCCCACCGTCACCACGTCCGAGGGCTTCGCCACGCGCTGCCATGCCATGTCGCCAACGTGCAGCAACCCATCCACGCCGCCCAAATCGACAAACGCGCCGAAGTCGGTGACGCTGCGAACCGTTCCGCGCACCACGGCCCCCTCTTTCAGTTCCCCGAATTTCTGCTCGCGCGCCCGCGCCTCTTCCTCTTCCAGGAGCGCGCGGCGATCCACAACCACGTCTTCGCTCGCCGTGTCCAGCTTGATGATCCTGCACTGGATCTCCTGGCCCACCAGCTTTTCCATCTCGGCCTGATCGCGGGTCCCGCTGCGCGACGCGGGCAGGAACGCCGGCGAGCCGACATCTACGCGGAAGCCGCCCTTTACCAATTCGGTCACCACGCCGCCAATCGCACGCTTCTCGGCGAACGCCCGCTCCAATGCGGTCCAATCCTTCGGGCGCTCCACCTTGATGGTGGAGAGCGTATAGGAACCTTCACCATCGCTGCCGGTGATGCTTACCAGCAGCTTGTCGCCGACGTGAATGGAGAGCGCGCCGGCTTCATCGCGAAACAGTTGAGTGGGAAGCATCCCATCGATTTTCCGGCCAATATCGACAAAGACAGCATCGGGTGTGATGGAAACCACCGTACCCTGGGTAGCTTGCCCGCGCGCGGGACCATGGTGCTGTTGTTCGAATTCAGAAAGAATTTCCGCGAACGAGTTATCGCCTGACGGCGTGGCCTGATCGGGGGACGCGGCGACCGAGGCCGCGGGCGGTGCGGGGGATGTCAGATTTTCCATGAAGGACGCGTTTAAATCTATTTTGACACAGCGGCGCGGTGTGGGGCAGGTTGGCCATTAGTTTCCCAAAACTGCTCAGTTTGCATGCTTAGTGGGGCGGTCCCCCTGG
>PKZC01000366.1 GCA_003132905.1 Bryobacterales bacterium
CCCGCCTCTGAACCGCTTCATCGAAAAGATCGAGGCTCATACGCGCGAATTGCCGCACCAAGCCGTCGGGATTGTCCACCAGAGTCAACAGAACAGACAGCGCTTGTTCGTCCGGCCACGCCAGGAGCGATGGGATGATATCGCCCACCAATTCGCCCGGCGATGCCGAGCGCGCCTTCTCCGCTTCCGACGCAAGCCACGCCCCGCGCTGCGCATCGGAGTAAGGCTCGACAACAATATCTGTCCAATCCGATTGAGTAGCAATCTCAATGGCCCCGGGATATTGATAGCTCAGGCCGGTGAATCGCACCGAATACACGCCGGGCTGATCGAAGCGATAAATCAAGTGCAGCGGCAGCCTTCACGAGGGCGAGTCTTGCGGAGCCGATGTGCTTCCACTCATACCGACCGTGGTTCGGCGTGCTGCGAACGGCTCGCCTTTGTATAGCACCTCAAATCGTGCGCCGCCGAAATTCAAGGGGAAAATGCTGTAAGGATAGCGAATGTCGGTCCAAGGCTGGTCCGCTTCGATCCAAACGGGCATGTGTACGTAAGCGTGGCCCACTGCGTGAATGAAAGCTTTTCGACGGCTGAAGCGAACCACCACTCGGTCGCTACACGCATCGTGCACGCAGACTTGAATGGGCGCCGAACCATCGGCCGGCGCGTCCTCGGGAATTTTGAAATTGATCTGCTTAGAGCCGGAGAACAATAGGCCAGCCGGGCGGCCGTCCACCAGCACCCGCACTCCGCAGGTTTCGAGTGGATACGGCCCATTCGGAGCAATCGGCTCAGGACACTGGAACTTGGGGCCGAGATCCTCGCCGTAGATCGTCACGATCATTCCCGGCGCAAGCAGCACGGGCCGGCCATCCGGTCGCTGTTTCAAACTTTCGCTATTGAATCGCGGAACTCCCGACTGGCCAAATGCCACTCCAGCCAGCAACAGCAACGCGATCCAGTTCCGCATTCTCCTATTATCCAAGAAGCTCGGTACGTGTCACATCCAGCGGGTGATCGATCAGCGGTTCCACGCGCTCGATGAAGCGCACGGTGTGCGGCAAAGTGGCGTGAATCTCGAATGCTTCCTCGCTGACCCAGCGGGAGTGAATCAAGGAGAGCCTGCTGTCTCGGATGGAGCGAAAGGCGTGAATATTTAAACAGCCCGCCTCTTCGCGGGTGGGAACAAGAACATCGTTTATCGCCTCGGCGACGGACGCTTCGTTGCCAGCGCGGGCGTGAAAGCGCCCGAAGATGTAGAGCTCCATGCGACCTC
This sequence comes from Bryobacterales bacterium, assembly GCA_003132905.1. Next base: position 1,277 of record PKZC01000366.1, read on the forward strand.
CCTATCATCAGAGTATTCTGAACTCATGACGATCAGGTGGACTCCCCGGATTCCAGTTCTCGTGTGCATCGCGTTCACAGCAACTCTGTTCGGCCAAATCGATTCCAACGAACTGCGCGCAAAATACGGACCGCCGCTGGCCCGAGAAACCTTCACCATATCGCCGGACTTTCAGGTGATCGTCGACTACGGTCCAGACCAGCAAGTGTGCCGATTGGAGCTTCCAGCCTCCGTGCCCTCGATAACCGCACAGCGAGTGGACGATATCCTCCTGGAATTGGTTCCCATGTCCATGCGCGGCAAGAATCTGGGAACAATGTTGGTATTCATGGGAAGACCTTCCATCAAGATCACGGAGTACGAGCATGTCGCCATCAGCGAGCCTCAAGATCCCGATCATCCTGGGCTGCGAACCGGCGTGAATCTGATCTTCAAACACGAAGAATGCAGCAATCGCTGAGTATCACCAATCCAGTTCCACCTCGTAATAGTCTGCGCCCGGTTCCGGATCATCGATCTCAAAAACCAAACGGTAATTGTTCTTCTCCGACGGCGATTCGATAATCGATACCTGCCCGCGCCCGTGCAACTTTTGGATCATCGGCATCAGATCGGCGCGCTTGGGTAAGGTCCGAAGCAGTTCAGCGTGCTCGCTGCTGACGGGCGCGCCTTCGAGCGCTTCAGAAAAGCTGGCGCCGCCTTGCAGCGTCACGCGTACGCGACCATCCACTGTCCCGGTCCAAAGAAAACCTCGCCCGGTAGCCTGTGGAATCGGCGTCGCAGCTTCCTTCGAATTCACCCGATTCCATATCAGCGTGAACGAATATTCACCGGCGCCTTCCAGGGGATCGCGAATGGCAACGCGCGCGGTGTAATTGTTCCGCTGCCTCGGCTGCTCGATCACGTGGATCTCGCCACGTCCCTCAGGATCCTGCAGCCGAACGTCGGTATCGCGCTCGGGCAGCGGCCGCGAAAATTTGATCACTTCATCCGCTACCGGCGCGCCGTGCTCGACGGTGGAAACGCAACTTTGCTTGTGGCAACTGACGACGGCCCCTTCATCCACCCGGCCTGTCCACGTCACACGGTCGGTCTTCTCCGCCCCACGCTCGAACACGTTGCCTGACGCATCCCAATACAACGCGATCGAATAGAACGACCTGCCGGCCTGCTTGTCCTCAATCGCCAACGCCAGCGTGTAATGATTTTCGATGCCCGGCTGATCGATGACGTGTACCGAACCCCGGCCCTGCAGCACCTCGACGCGGACTCGCTGCTGGGTCTGTGGAAGCCGATCGGAAAAGTGAAACTGCTGGCGCTCCACCGGCGCACCATCCTGGATTTGTACCGCCAGGCTTTTGCCTGCCAGATGGAGGATGGCGGTTCCGTCAACCTGGCCTTGCCACAGGAATTGCGGCCGGTCCTGAGCGTGTCCGCCAAGACAGACCGAGAGCAACAAGGTCAATACCGTTAGTTTGTAATACATATTACAACTACCGAAGGTGAGCACTATCGAACAAACAACTTAAGACGTTTACGGTACAATCTTTAGGTACCGTGTTAACGCCCGCAGGTCCCCGGCGTCCAACCGTGTTCGTTGCAGGACCCGTATGGTTATAGCGATCACTACACCAGCCTTACTTCTAGCAACATCTACGACCGATCAGTTAATGCGTTCGCTCTTTGACGACACGTTTAACGGCGTGCATCATCTTGAGCTTTTCGATTGGGCGCTATTAATTCCCTATTTCGCCATCCTGATCGTGCTTTCATTTTACGGCTGTCACCGGCTGGAGATGATACGGAAGTATATGAAACACCGACGGGACGTCGCGCCGGAACCGGTGACGCCCTGGGCCCAGCTTCCGCGCGTGACCATTCAGCTTCCGCTCTATAACGAGCGCTATGTGGTGGAACGGCTGCTTGAAGAAGTCAGCCAAATGGAATACCCGAAGGAACTTCTGCAGATCCAGGTTCTGGATGATTCTACCGACGACACCCATCCGTTCACCGAATCGCTGGTCCGCGAGCACCAAGCTGCCGGAGTTCCGATCGAGTATCTGCATCGCGACAATCGAGCCGGGTTCAAAGCGGGCGCTCTACAGGCAGGCATGCAGACCGCCACCGGCGAGTTGATCGCCATCTTCGACGCCGATTNNTGGTGCAGACACGCTGGAGCTACCTGAACCGCCATTTCAACCTGCTCACTGAAGTGGAAGCCATGCTGCTGGACGGACATTTCGTCATCGAGCATGGGGCGCGTTCGGGCAGCGGTCTGTTCTTCAATTTCAACGGCACGGCAGGCGTGTTGCGGGCCAAGATGATTGAGGACGCAGGCGGCTGGCAGCACGACACGCTCACCGAAGATTCGGATTTGAGCTATCGCGCGCAGCTCAACGGCTGGCGCTTCGTGTACGTGCCGTCGGTGGATTGCCCCTCGGAACTGCCGGTGGATACCTACGGGTTTCAAGTGCAGCAATCGCGCTGGGCCAAGGGGTTGACGCAGGTTGCCATCAAGCTGCTGCCCAGAATTCTGCGATCCAAAGAACCGTGGCGGGTGAAGCTGGAAGCCTTCTGCCATCTCACTCCGAACATATCTTATCCGCTGATGCTGATCATGTCGGCGCTGATGCTGCCGGTGATGATCGTGCGGTTTTACATGGGCGTCTTCCAGATGCTGACCGTCGACGCGCCATTGATCGTGGCATCGTTCTGCTCCCTTTGGGCCTTTTATCTGATGGCGCAGCGCGAGTTGGATCGCCCTCATTGGAAGCGGGCGATCGTACTGATGCCGCTGCTAATGGCCGCTGGTATCGCGTTGACGTTGATCAATACCAAAGCGGTGATCGAAGCTCTGCTCGGAATCAAGTCGGCATTTGCGCGCACACCCAAGTATGCGGTGGGCGACCATAAGGTAAAGATTCAAAACGCCAGTTACCGCCGCCGCAGCGGTTGGCTGCCCTATGCCGAATTGGCCATGGGCGCATACTTCGCCTATATGGTTGAGTACGCCATCACTACCTGGAATTATTTGGCCGTTCCGTTTCTGCTGCTGTTCGTGGTCGGTTACTGGTGGGCTGGATTCACGACGCTCTATCAGGAGTACCAGGGCAAGCTGCAATGGCAGCGCGAACGCGCGCTGGCGCTCGAAAAAGAGGCTGCCTGATCCTCAATGTTGGACGGACACCTGCATCTCGCCGGTGGTCCAGCAGCATTGAAATCCCGATCCGCCTTCGCCTGAATAATCGTTGGCCGTCACCAGCACCACATATTCACCTGGCTCGCTGAAGGTCACGGTAGTAGTGGCCGATCCATTGAAGGGCGCGGCGGAATCGGAACGCTCGATTTTGTTCACCACCGGCCGATCGGTACCGAATACTACACGGCCGGGCGCGCGATACGGAATCCAGTGCAGCGTAACCGGTACGCCCAACGCCTTCGGCTTCGCGCCGGATGAGGATGTGAACTTCGCGTCATCGGAAACCCACACGGTTATGGGAAGCGGTTCGCCTACTTTGGCCGTGCGGTGACCGACCAGCCCGAGTGGCCCTTGCACAGACGGGCCATGCTGGTCGAAGCTGAGCACCGGCGGAGTATTTCCCACGGCCGCTTCTATGAATGGCGAAATTTCCCAGTCCGCTTTGAGGCTGGCTGGAATCACGGTGGTCTTGTTATTGGCGACCAGGGTCCAGGTGATCTTGTTGTCGCCGAAATCGGCCGGCACTTTTACCGTGAACAGCCCCCAACCCCGTCCGGTCATAAAGTGGGTGGGCTGGCCGCGGTCTGGTCCGCCCGGTTCGATGGCATTGTTTGGGCCAACTGGAATGTCCACTTCTTGCTGCCGGTTGCGGTTGTAATAACCCAGCAGGAGACTGAAGCTTCCGTCCGGATTCTTGAACCAGCCTTCAAAAGCGCCCGTGATGCTGGAACCCGAATCGCGCGCGGGCTCCGGCGGCGCTTGTCCCAGAGCCGGTGGCACCAAAGTGATCAGCCCCACCGCAACGCCACAAGCCCACAGAGAAGAGCGAAACATCTTCACTGACGAGGCGAGGCGTCGGCTTCCAGTTTCGGATGGTGTTTCGCGGCCCACGCGCTGTAATCTTCGTCGCTGATGTAAGTGACGTTCATCCACGCGTGCCCCATTTCGTCCACGGTCCGATCGCCGAAGCCGACCCACTGATCGGGATCCGGATTGTTGGGGTTAGCGCGGGTGTTGTCATACCAGGCGGTGACGTGAATGGTGGTGCCTTTAGGAAACGCCGGTGCGGCATCATCGGCGTAGATGTAGTTGACCATCCAGTTGAAATTGAAATTGCCGACGTAACTCACCATTTGCGCGGTTCCGTCCGGCAGAATCGCTTCCACCGACATTGCCTTGCCCCGCAAATGCATGTGCGGCTGGAAATTCTCAAGTATGGCGGCGTGTTTCAGCACGGTGTAGTTATCCGACGAGACCACCGAGTTCGGGGGGATGTCGACGTTCCGGAAGGCTCTGAGCTGAGACCCGGTGGAAGTTTCAAATCCACGCACGGCTTGGAAAGGCGTCAAATAGGTGCGGTATTTCGGCTCTTGTCCTTTAGGGTAAAGCCAAATGCCAAGTTCCACGTCGTCGCGGATCTCTTCGCCCACCGCGTGAATGTGAACGTCCCACGAGATTTGCGATCCGGGGAGCAGCAGCTTGCCGGTGTTGGGACGGTAGAGATCGTAACCCTTGCCGACGGCCCATTCCATCAGCATGCCCCGTCCGCCCAGATCTGCGCTCGCGCCGGGCGCCAATGTATCGGGATCGTCCTGCAAAAGGTAAGCGACGGCGTGATGCGTGATTCTACGGCCGGCCGCGGTACCGGGACGCATTTCCACCGCGCGCACCCAGCGGGGCTCCGTCACGGGAACATTCGAAACCGGACGCCACCAGACATCTTGATGGTGCGCCGCCATGGTGTATGGGTCGGACTTGATCACCAGGTCAGGCTGGCCCAGCTCTTTGGCGGCCTTCCACTCGTTCGGGGCCGGCCACTGTTTGGCGGTGGGCATGTCTTTGGGATCGCCCAACGGCGCGCCGGAATCCACCCAGCGCACGAGGGTGTTGATCTGCTCGGCGCTGAGCGACATATCGTTCTTGAACTTCTGCACCCCAACCGAAGGATCGATGTGCCAGGGCGGCATCTGGCGCAGAATCACTCGCTGCCGGATGGACTTTGCCCAGGGACGCGTCTCTTCATAGCTGACCAGCGCCATGGGCGCCATGGATCCCGTATGGTGGCACTCCTGGCAGCGCGCTTGCAAGATCGGGGCAACGTCTTTGGCAAACGTCACCGTTGCCGGAGTGGGCTCGGAAGCAGCCAGCGTGAGCAAAGCGCCAAACCCCAGCGCGGCTAAGGAAACAACGCGGCAAAATGGAAATCTTGCATACGTCATGGCCCACAGTCTATACAGACGCAGACAGGGTGTCAAAGGGTGGCTAGTTTCGTTAGCGGGGCTGGGGCTTTCAGCGCGAAGTTCGCGGCGCGTGCGTCGTCGACGAACATTTTCACGGTGTCGAGTGAATACTCGTGCAGGTCGCGGCCCAGCAGCGGAAGCTTTTTTAGCAAATCGTGCGTTACGGTGATGATGTGGCAGCCGATTTCATCGGCCTGTACAATGTTAAACAGCTCGCGCGGGCTGGCCCAGATGAGTTCGATCTGCGGATAGGCGCGGATGCGGGCGAGCGCGCCGCAAAGGATGGGTAGCGGATCGCACCCCGTGTCGGCGATGCGCCCGGCGAAGATCGAAATGCAGCTGGCAGGTCCGTGGCGCAGAGCCGGAACCATGGTGTCCACTTGCTCCAGCGTCATGAGGGCAGTGACATTCACCTTGACGCCCTGCTGCGCCAGACGCGTTACCAGGGGCGCTGCACTGCGGCCGCGAGTATCGGTAATGGGGATCTTGACGTAGACGTTCTCGCCCCAGGTAGCGATCTGCATGGCCTGCTGTTCCATCTGGTCGAAATCGTCGGAGAGGACTTCGAAGGAGAACGGCCGTTCTGGGATCGCGCGCGCCAGCGATCTTCCAAAAGCTTCGTAGTCGGTGATGCCCGCCTTGCGCATTAATGTCGGGTTGGTGGTGACCCCCCGAATCCACGGATTATCGGCGAGCTCCAGGATGGAAGCACGGTCTGCGCCGTCGGCGAAGATCTTCACCCGGAACGAAGCAACATCAGCCATATTTCAGCATTCCCGGGCGAGTGGTCCTGAGAATCCATTGCGAAGCTTCGCGCAGCGAGCGGACGCCGACGAACGGACCATCCGGGCGCTGTTCGGCGTAGCCGTAGTCGACGAATATTGTGCGGCAACCGGCGCGATGGCCGGCTTCGATATCGCGCCAGCGATCGCCCACGATGAAGCTGGATTCCAGATCGATATTCCAAACGCGAGCAGCTTCGAGCAGCAACCCCGGCTGCGGCTTGCGGCAGGAGCAGCGCGCTGCGTCATCGTGGGGGCACACGCCCACGCCATCCAGTTGCAGAAAACGCTGCAATCGCCGATTCATTTCGGACACTTGCTCGGCAGAAACGAGCCCGCGCGCAATGTCCGGTTGATTGGTAATCAGAATCAAGGCAAAGCCGGCTTCTTGTAATTTCTTACAGGCTTCGCGCACGCCGGGCAACAGCCGCAGATCCGAGACGGTGGCGGGCGGATAGGGCTTGCCTTGTTTCAGCACGGCGCGATTCACTACGCCATCGCGATCCAAGAAAACGGCGCGGCGCATGGTTAGAGCCGCCCCAGCCGCGAATCTGCCAGCATCGAATTCAGGGCCAGACAAAGCGCTTGGCGCGTGTTGCGCTTACAACTCCATCCCAGGCTGCGAATACGGTCCGTATTCAGGCGCACCACCGGCACGTCGCCTTTCCATCCGCGATCGCCGCCCGTGTATTCGAGCCGGACTTGATCTTCCGGGAGCCCTGCGACTTCGATGGCCAACTTGGCGATTTCGCTGACCGTGACGTAATCGCCAGTGGCAACGTTATAGACCTCAAAAGGCTTCTCAGCCGCTGCATGCGAAGTGCGGTGCGCCAGTAGAACCGCTTCAACAACGTCTTCCACATGAACGTACGACTTGCTCTGCCGGCCGTCGCCCAAAATTCGTAGACGATCGGGCTGGACACGCAGACGGCGGATGAAATCGAAGCCAACACCGTGAGTTTGCCGCGCGCCGACGACATTGCCAAAGCGGAACGCACGGGCGCGCATGCCGAACATCGCGCAATAGGAGATAATGAGCGCTTCGCCCGCAAGCTTGCTCGCCCCATAGGTGGAAATGGGCGCCAGCGGCCCAAAATCTTCTTGAGCTTCGAGATCTTTGAGATCCCCATAGACTCCGCTGCCCGAAGCATAGAGCAGCCGAGGCGTGCGAGTGCGGCGCATAGCCTCTACGATCTGCTGCGTCAGGAAGGTGCCTTCACGAAAATCGATATCGGGCTCCACGGCGGCGCGCGCGATGTCGGGGTTGGAAGCCAGGTGAATGACGGTATCGTGCCCGTCCATGTTGCGCTCGAGTGCAGCCAGATCCTTGACGTCGCCGCAGATCACACGCAGCCGGCGATCTTCTTCGTGATGCGCGTAGTGCCACTCGCGGCCGCTCGAGAAGTTATCGTAGAGCGTGACAGCTTCCACGCTCTTGTCGCACAACAAGCGGTCTGTAAAGTGACTGCCGATGAATCCGGCGCCCCCGGCGATAAAAAAACGCTTGCCTGCCATCGTTTCTGCGTTCATGGCAGCGATTCCCACTTAGTAGCGGTGCGCTGTAACAACGGATGGCTCACCAGCAAATGCCATAGGACGGCGCACAGCCCCTCGGTATGCGGCGTGATGCGATCGGGGACCAGAGCCGGAATGACAATGCATTCTTCGGAGGCTTGCCGCGTGTAGCCGCCGTTGCGCCCCACGATTCCGAAAATGTGCGCGCCTGCGTCCGAAGCTGTTTCGAGCGCACGGACGATATTCACCGAGACGTTTTTCTCGCGGCTGCCACCGCCCACGGAAAACACCAGCACGCCGTCGCGCGCACCGATGCGGGAACCTGTCAGCCACGCGGCAAAGCAGGTATCCCAACCTTCGTCGTTGGCGCGAGCGGTAAGTTCTGATACGTTGTCGGTGGGCGCGTATGCTTCAAAGCCGCACAGCTTCCGAAAGTCGTTGACCGCGTGACTGGCATGGCCGGCCGAGCCGCCTACTCCGAGGATGAAAAGACGCCCGCCGAGTTCGCGAACGCGCGCCAAACCGGCGGCCATGCGCTCGATGGCGGCAATGTCGACGCTCTCGAGGATTGCGATCGATTCGGAAACAAATGTAGCCGCAAAGCCGGTGGCCGGAGTGAGAGCGGGCTGTCGGAGAGCTTCCTGTAAACCGGTAAGACTAGTCACTGCTTCACGCTCCTGGCGCACGAAATCCTAGTGGTTAATCGGCTAAAGTCGTGTTTTTCGTTAGGTTTCGTTTGGGGGCTGGGATCAGGCGGGAGCAGGCTAAGCGGAGGATACGGCGGAAGGTCCAAACTGTGGAAGTCCAGCGCTGGAGGGTCGTTTCCCCGATGCGTTCGCCATACGGGATGAAGACTTCGCGCATCCGGAAGCCTCGCAATACCGGTTTGAGCAGCAAATCCACGGGGAGGGCGGGACCATTGGGGTCAACTTCCACCTCCTGGATCAGACGGCGGCTGTAGGCGCGCATGCCGGAATGCAGGTCGGTGGACTTGACGCCCACCAGCAGCCAGGCGGTGGCGGCAAAGATCCAGTTCGCCACATAATTGGCCAGTGGCATGGTTTCCGGACGGCTCTCCAACCGTGACGCATTCACCACATCGCATTGACCGGAAAGGACCATGTCGGCCAAACGGGGGATCTCAGAGGCCGGGTAAGTGCCATCGCAATCAAGCGTGACCACTACATCGCCGTGGCACTCCCGAAGCACGCGACCCATGGCGCGGCCGTAGCCCTGAGGAGGAAACTGCCTTATGACGCGAGCCCCTTGACCGGCGGCGATATTCGGGGTGGCATCGCGACTACTGTCCACAACCACGATTTCGTATTCCCGGCCTTTCACGGCGTCGCGGATGTCCTCGATGACGCGGGCAACTGCCTGTTCCTCGTTCATGGTGATCATCGCGACTGAAATCAAATGGCTCATACGTGCCTGTTAGCTATTCGGACGTACGGGGGTTTTCGATAGGGCTGGCGGCGGATTGGATGTTATTTAGAAGAGAAAGCCTCAAGCGAAGCCAGATCGCTGCTCTCGTGCAGGGTATCCCTTCGGGGAGTGATTGCATTGATCTTCACCGCTACCTGAAAGCGGGCGTAAGACATGTACTCGTACTGCACCTGGCAGCGCTCCACCAATTCGGCGAAGGCGCGAAACTCATGAGCCTGCCAGTTCGGATAGTTGAAATACTCATCGAAGACGATGATGGTGCCGGGGACGATGCGCTCCTCCAGATGTTCGAAGACGCAGCGAGCGGGCTCGTACAAATCCGAGTCAATGTGGATAAAGGCTACCGGCCCCGGATTCTGTTCCAGCCAGCCCGGCAAAGTATCGGCGAAAAAGCCGGGGTGAAGCAGGACGTTGCCAGGTACTTTAGGCATACGTCCCTGGAGATCGAAACTGAAACCATCGCCGCTCCATGCCTCCTGTAGCCCGTGGAAGCTGTCGAAGCCGTGAACCTGCAAGGGGGCTACTTGTTTTGCAATGAAACCGATGGTTCCGCCTCTGTAGACTCCGAATTCCAGGTAGTATCCGCGGACAGTTACTTGTCGCAGAGACGAGGACAGCACTTCTCGAGAGCTCTCCATGCCCACGGCGGTTCGCATGTACTTTTGCGCATATTGCACGCTCTCCTGGAGCGCAAGCCTCTTCATTTCGCGAGCCGGATGCAAGCGCGGAAAATCCCAAAAGTCTTGCAATGTGAACAGCCACTTTTGAATTGAAGTCTTTAGACCGAAGCTAGCGATGAACATTTTGCATCCTTTTCTCTAGGGCCGCGGCTAACGCGGGGAGTGCCAACTCGGCGTCCAACGAACCATCCTGCTGCGCGACAGGCTGCGCCAAAGTTATTAACTGGAAGGCAAACAGACCTGGGAAAAGACGGCAAATTGCATGTTCCTGGGGATACAGCCACCGCATGTAAAAGCGATAGGGGGACGACTCCATGATGGACGAAGAATCTCCATCCTCCGGACTGCCGGGCGACGTCTGGCTGTAGATCTTTTTGATCAGCGGCACAAACGGGCCGCGCAATGCCGGGCGTAATGCGGCTGCCCCGGACTTCGAGACCAGCTTCGGCGAGAAATTGGCGCACGCTGTTGCGGGTGAAAAAACGCATATGGGTGCGATCGAGCGTTCCGGTATCCTGATACTCAAATCGGCCGAACAGGGGCTCTAACCGCACATTCCAGATCGCGATATTTGGAACCGAGATCAGCACGTAGCCGCCGGGAGCGAGGAAGGGCAGATGCCGAACCAGAACGCCCACAGGATCCGCGACATGCTCGAAGATGTCCGACAGAACAATGATGTCGAACTTGGAGCGGCCCAGGGGCGGGTATAGATCCGGCCTCGTGATATCGGCAACGTATGCTTCGGCAAGACGTGTTTTAGCTTTTTCGATGGATGAAGCCGACAAGTCCACCCCGATCACGCCATGGCCGTACAACCGCTTCAGCTCGGCTCCATGGACGCCAGAGCCGCACGCGACATCGAGGACATCCAAATCGTGGGGCAAGCTTTCGAGCAACCGGGGAAGCTCCGGATTGGCGATTTCAAAATACGGCCTGGATTTCAAACTGCAATCTCCACGGGAGCTGTGTCTACAGGCGCTGCGCGGTTCAGGCGATCGGCCAAATTGCGTGCCCGGTCGATACAAACGTCCATGTTGATGTATTCGAATTCGGCCACCCGGCCGCACAGCGGGATGCCGATTCGCTCAAAATAT
>PKZC01000248.1:0-2493 GCA_003132905.1 Bryobacterales bacterium
ACATCCGATTGAACGGGGACTGCTGTCAAAAAGGCGGCGAGCTTGAGGCGAGCAACTGGGCCCGTGCCAGATCGCATCAGCGACTCAACTTGAGACGGCAGACTCCGTGCTTCGTTCAGCCGAAAATCCAAGTAGTCAACGACACTGTATCCGGTCTGAAAGAAACGATCTCTCGGCTTGATGCGCTTAATGAATGGGTTGAATTCTTCCTGGCCTCGGTAATAAGCGCGGAGCCGAAAATAGATAGGAGTGGTTGGGAGCAGATTGACGCACGCCTCGTTCAGCGCGTGGGGCGTAATGGTCAATAGAAGGCCGCCTGCCATCGCTTCTTGGATCAATTCGTTATCGTTGATTGCGCCGTTTTGAGCGGGGAAAATGTGCACCCGACAAAAGCAACTTTGATCCGGCTTTAGCAACTCAATCCGTCGCGGAAGAGTGGCGACGTTCGAGGTCAATTCTTCGTTGAAAATGCCTTGCGCGATATCAGGGCTGCTGAAGCGCGGGCCGCAGTCCTCCACAATCCAAGCGCTCGGTGGCCCGGGCAGAAATATTTTGACATTGTCTATCTGCGTTGCGTCTTCGAGACGCACTCCGACTTCCACAAAATCCTGACGCGCGTCTCCATTTCTGCAAAGGAGGGGAGCTTTGCGACCAATCCGCCAATAATTGAAATGCACTTCGGCTGCCGCAGTGCCCGGAGCGGTAGGTTTGTGCTCCCCCCAGACAGCCATGCTGCCATCCGCAGTCATCGAATCATTCCCCCACACGAAATCGTATAGCAGGCTGGATGCTCAATCGTTAACCGTGCAATTTTGATGTGCCCAACTAATGGTGGATCGAAATTGAGCCTCCAGTCGCATCGTTGGTGCTGAATTCGAAATACTAACGGATCGCCGGGATGAGATTGGGCGTGCGAGCTTGTTTGGTACACAACTTGGGTACACAGTCGCGGAGCACAGCCACAATTTCCTGAGTATTTACAATGGCCCGGGCGCTAGATAGCAAATCCTGCCACTTCGACCAGTTATCCCGTTGAACTTTAACGTTTTTTGAGAAGCAGTCTACATCTGCTTTTTCTACCGCCACTAAAACCGCCACTGAAACGATCTTGGCGGCATGCCCGGCGCTCGGGTGGCATCGTCCTCGACCTCAAAGGCATGCGAGGCGGTCACGTCAGTTGTAACATCAGCCGATAAATCGATATTGGCGACCCTGCTAATCGGGGAGCCAGAGCCAAAAGAGACAGCGGCCTTTATGTGTTTGGTGGAGGTATCAAATTGCCGTTTGACAAGATTCATCCGTTTACCGAACGGGTAGTAGCGTTTCTGGACATCCTTGGCTTTACGCGTCTGATTCAAGACGCGGAACGGTTGCCGCATAGACAGCCTGATCTATTCAGCATCATCGCGGCGCTAGATGGTCACGTCAATTTTGACAACGACTCTATGTCGTCAGAAGTACCTGAAGACGCTAAACCAAAATATATCTTCATATCTGACAGCATCATATTTTCGACCCCTCTACGGCACGGAAAATATGATGGCCTTGCGGGCGCAGTCGCAAAGTCGATTCAAATCGCTCACAAGTTGCTCGCCCGAGGCTACCTGATGCAAGGCGGAATTTCCGTCGGGTCGGTATGGCACACCCCGACCAACATCTTCGGTACCGGCTACATCGATGCTTGGCTCACTCAAGATAAACTTGAGCATCCACAAATCATTCTAACTGACGCAGCACAGAAACATTGGAATACAAATTTAAAAGACAAAATCGGAAATCTTTGTCTGCCGACGACTGACGGAAAATTGATGCTCGATGCTCTTGATCCCTACTACATCCAAGGAAACGGCCAAATTCACGGAATCATCGAGCAAGAATTTCGCCAGTACCGGAATATAATTTCGCAACGCATAGATGACTTTTCGCCGGAGAGTTCACCAGGAAGAAAATGGCGGTGGGAGGCTGATTATTTTAATAAAGCCGTACAGAATCACGGCATTAACGTCATGCCGATTGACCTCACGAAATAGCTGCGTCAATCGGCACAAAATCTGCACAGGAAATTGGCTTAAAGAAGCCGCTTAAATTTGGCGGCTAGGGCGGCACAGTCCACATTCTGTCCGAGAATATTTTTTGAGTGCTGGCTTAGAAATTTTTAGTGCGCCAACAACTTCGCAAGCTTCTGCGTATGTCTTTGCAGGCACCCAATCATAAGTTAGTCCGCGGCCAGCCTTTATTTTTCCTTTATGCATGCCTTTGCCGCCATTGCATGCGCCGCACTCACTGCGATGAATCCGGACCCGCTTAACAATCGTGTTCCAATGAACGAAGTATGCTGGGATGGCTCGGCCTTTCTGTTATAGCCGTTCACGTTTCAACGGTAATTTCATCCGATCCTACATCAGCTCTATGCTTGTGGACGACCCCTGTGAATGACCGGCGGATTGCGGTAACGGCGCCTATGACTTTACCGGCGTTCATGTCTGTTGCTTT
>PKZC01000248.1:2538-4629 GCA_003132905.1 Bryobacterales bacterium
ACGCTGGAGCCCTGCGCCATGTGCGCGACGGCGATGTCTTTTGCGCGCATTCGGCGACTTTATTTTGGCGCTGCCGACCAAAAAGGCGGCGCGGTGGAAAATGGCGTTCGTTTCTTCTCGGCAGCGACCTGCCATCACCGGCCAGACGTCTATGGGGCCATCAACGAGAGCGAATGTGCCGCGCTGCTGAAGAAATTTTTCCAAGTGCGGCGCTGAAGCGCACATTACAGCCTCGTCAGAGGCCATTCGCGTCGTTGAGCCACGCCCGCCGGCGGTCCCCTCCGGCAGTGAGTGCGCACTGCAATCGACGAGAACGGGAAGGGATCGGTAATGACAGAGGAAGGCAGTAGGCAGCCAGTCGTGCTCAGCCGTGATGATCTATACGGAAAAGTCTGGACCACGCCGATGAGCCGGCTCGCGGCTCAGTACGGCATAAGTGGTAACGGCTTGGCCAAGATCTGCGCGCGCCTGAACGTTCCCTGTCCACCGCGGGGTTACTGGGCGAAGAAGGCGGCTGGCAAGCGGGTGGTGCAATATCGGCTACCAGAGCCTGATGCTGGTGCGCTGCTGCAGGTGACGATCACCCCGGCACCGCCGCCTGCACAACCATCGCAGGCCCAAACGGAAGCGTTGCAGAAAATAGAAAGTGCGCGTGCTGCCCACTCCGGGCTCACCGTTTCGACGCGGCTTTCGCGTCCACATCCAGCTATTGCGCAGTGGCTAGCCGAACACGAACACAAGAAACAGGAAGCCTTGCGGGAGCGCGACCCCACGATGCGGCGCATGATGCAGCCTCGGGCGTTCTCAGATATTGCTCGCCGCGAGCATCGGATCCTCGACGCGCTGTTCAAGGCGATTGAGCCGCTCGGTTTCACAATCAAGACCGAACAATACCTCCGCGCGTACCTCGAGTTTAAAAATGAACGGATCGATTATCAAATTCGCGAAAAGCAAAAGCAAGTTCGCCGACCACTGACCGAAGATGAGAAACGCTCCTCGTACAATCGCGATCGTGGATGGATCCAAGAACTGCAACCGGGACGAGAATGGGGCCAGTGAAGCAGTCGAACGGCACGATCCCTCCGCTGCGACGCAGGCGGATGGGACGAGCAATGATAGCTAGGTTATGTGCGGTCGTTTCACACGGATGTACACGTGGCGGGAGCTGGTGGCGCTCTACCGCCTGACCGATCCATCGCCGCCGTCGAACATCCAGCCGCGCTATAACATCTGCCCCACGACAACGATTGACGCTGTGATCGAGCGCGACGGCAAGCGCGTTCTGGAGCAAATGCGGTGGGGCCTAGTTCCTAGCTGGTGGAACAAGCCACTCAAGGAAATGCGGCTGGCCACTTTCAACGCGCGGGCTGAGGCTGTAGCCGAAAAGCCGTTTTTCCGCGCCGCATTCAAACACACGCGCTGCCTCATCCCGGCGTCCGGCTATTACGAGTGGCACACAGTAGGAAAGGAAAAACAGCCCTACTACTTCACTCGCCGGGACGGCCAGATCATGACGATTGCAGGCTTGTGGTCCGAGTGGAAAAACCCGGAGACAGGCAAGCCGCAGAACACATGCACGATGATAATCACGCAGCCCAACAAATTTGTTGTGGGAATACACGACCGGATGCCCGTAATTCTGGAGGAGAAGCAGTTTGATGCATGGTTAGACGATGACGCCGTGCCAGTATCTTTGCTTAAGATGCTCAAACCGGCGGCCGAGCGCATCCTTGCGAGCCACTCTGTCAGCAAGCGCGTCAATAGTTCGCGGGCTGATGGCGACGACGCGGCGCAGCCGCCGGACCGAGCCGCCACGCCAGTGAGCGGCGATTACGTCGCGTTCGAACCCACTGAGCGGCTCGATCCATCGACTGTCCAGCCCACGTTCCGCGGCGAGGTCAGCAATCACCGGCGTCAGCAGAGCGTCCATATGTTCCGGTCCGGGCTTCGGAAAAGTGACGATCCGGAAACGATCGCGCAATGGGCTAGGCAGGGGGTCCAGCGCGTTGGCCGTTGCCACGTAGCTCACGTGACCCAGATCGAGGTTTGACTGCAGAGCCGGGTCCGAATAACGTTCTCTGCGTTGCCTTT
>PKZC01000329.1 GCA_003132905.1 Bryobacterales bacterium
GGCGAAAGCGGTACCGGCAAAGACGTTCTTGCCCAGTTCCTCCATTTCTACGGCCGCAGGCACGAGGGTCCCTTTGTCGCGCTCAACTGCGCCGCTATTCCAGAAACGTTGCTTGAGAGCGAACTATTTGGCTACGAGAAGGGAGCTTTTACTGACGCCCGAGCCCCTAAGGCCGGGATCCTGGAAATCGCTTCTACCGGAACCATTTTCCTGGACGAGATTGGCGAGATGCCGCTCACCGTCCAAGCCAAATTGTTGCGTGTTCTGGAAGAGCAAAACTTCCGCCGGCTGGGCGGAGTTCGGGATATTCAGGTGGACGTGCGCGTAATAGCGGCCACCAATCGGAAGCTGACCGAAGCAATTGAAGAGGGCCGGTTCCGTCTGGATTTATACTACCGGCTCAATGTCATTCAGGTGTCTCTGCCGGCCTTGCGGGACCGCAGAGAAGACATTTTGCCGCTCACCGAGCATTTCATCCAACTGTACAACGCAAAGTTCAAACGTAACATTCAGGGAATTTCCCACACCGCTGCGGCGGCGCTGATGTCCCACGCCTGGCCGGGAAACGTGCGCGAGTTGCGCAACGTGATCGAGCGCGCCATGGTACTCGAGGAGTCCGAGCGCCTGCAGAGTTCCAGTCTCTTGATTGCCAGCGATGGTGCGCGCCATCCCATGACACCGCAGATAGTGGAACCGGATGCGCCGTTTCAAGCCAGCCTGGCCGAGGCGGAAAAGAACCTTGTGATGAAGGCTCTGCAAAAGGCCGGCGGTAATCAAACTCGCGCTGCAGTGCTACTGGGTATCACGCGCGACACGTTACGATACAAAATGAAGAAGTTCAATTTGCGCTAGTACTTCCACCCTGGTTAACAAAGTAGGCGACGTAACTGAATTCGTAGTCATCGGTCTAACAAACGAGTTGCGCCTGCTGAACTGCGCGAGAAAGAAGCGGTACTGGGGTCCCTATGATCTATCGCAAGCTGGGCAGAACGGGCGAACGAGTCTCCGCGATTGGCTTGGGCGGGTTCCATCTAGGATTCGCCAGGGATTCCGTAGAAGCCAGCCGAATTGTGCGTAGCGCAGTTGATCGGGGCATCAACTTCCTGGACAACTGCTGGGATTATCACGCCGGCGAAAGCGAGCGGCGCATGGGCGCGGCGCTCCGCGACGGGTATCGCGATCAGGTTTTCTTGATGACCAAGTTCGACGGGCGCACCAAGAAATCGGCCGCGCGCCAAATCGACGAGTCGCTCCAGCGCCTGCAGACCGACCATGTCGATCTTATACAGTTCCACGAAAATATCCGGCTGGAAGATCCTGACCGTTTTTTCGCGAAAGACGGGCCGTTAGAAGCAGTGCTCGAAGCCAAGAAAGCCGGTAAGACTCGTTTCATCGGATTCACAGGGCACAAGGATCCCATGGTGCATCTGCGGATGCTGGAAGTGGCGGGGGGCCACAAGTTTCGCTTCGATACCTGCCAGATGCCGCTCAATGTCATGGATGCTCACTTCCGCAGTTTCGGAAGGCAGGTTTTGCCCAAACTGGTGGAGCTAGGCATGGGCGTGCTGGGAATGAAGCCGTTGGCCGATGGCCACGTTCTGGAATGCGCCACCATTTCCGCCATTGAGTGCCTGCACTATGCGCTTACACTCCCGACGTCGGTCGTCATCACCGGTTGTGAAACCATGGAGCGGCTGGACCAGGCATTTCAGGCGGCCGATACGTTCCGGCCTCTCAGCAACGAACAGGTCACTCATCTTCTGGCAAGGACCAAGCCCTTCGCGGAAGCGGGAAGGTACGAGCCATTCAAAATAACCTCGAAGTACGATAGCACCGCGCATCATCCGGAGTGGCTGGGCGAAGAAGAAACCGCGACGCCCAAGCCAAAGGGAGCGGCTACTTAAGGTCAGTGCGTTAGCGAGTAAACGACATAGTTCACGCCGATCCGTATTCCCAGAGCCGAGTATTTCTCTGGATATTCAGGATCGTCAGCCCACTCCCAGGAATCCCCGATATCGGAATTAAACGACATCGCCACCATGACGCGGCCCTTGTCGTCCAGAATGCCGCGCCAATGCGCGGTAGCGCCGTCGTTCCGATAAGTGGTGCCTCGGCGGATGGCCCACTCGCCCGGTACCTGGTAGCGGTCGTCCAAATCGTAAACGGTGTGAAAGATCGAATCGGCGTCCGGGATTTCGACGATGGGCCGGTCGGGGAACACTAACCGCATGGTTTCGTAGAATCGTTCCCATTCCTCGGTGCCCCAAAAATCGTCCAACATGAGAAAGCCGCCGCGCAGCAGATACTCCCGCAGTCTTTGGATCTGGCCATCGGTCAGCTTCCAGTCGCCCATTTCTCCGGCGCACAACCAGGGCCAATTGTAGACGTCGTCGCCATCATCGAGATTCACTGGTTGCTCGACAGAGCGCACCGAGATGCGAGTGAGGCGTCGAAGCGCCAGGGCGAAATGCCGATCGGCCCGCGGATAATCCTGCGTCCAAC
>PKZC01000433.1 GCA_003132905.1 Bryobacterales bacterium
GCTGCTGTTGACCGGCGCTGCCAAGTATTTGTTTACACCACTCGCGCTGGCTGTCGTCTATGCGATGCTGGCGTCTTACATGCTGTCGCGCACCTTGATTCCCACCATGGTGCACTACATGCTGAAGCCGGAAGTGGATATGTACCGCGCCGGCGAGCACGGCGAAGGCGGAACGGCGGAAGGCCATCCGCTGGTCTGGCGGGTTCATTTCGCTTTCAATCGCCGCTTTGAACGCTTCCGCGCGGCCTANNCCTCATACACGGGATTGCTGGACTGGGCGCTCGATCATCGCCCCTTGGTTCTTTCCGTGTTTCTGATTTTTTCGTTTGGATCGCTGGGTCTGGTTTACCTGGTGGGAAGCGATTTCTTCCCCACCGTCGATTCGGGGCAGATCCGTTTGCACGCGCAAGCCCCGGCTGGAACACGCATCGAGAAAACGGAGCTGCTCTTCGCCGAGATCGAAAAAGAGATTCGCGCCGTGATCCCCTCGGGTGAACTGGACACGATTCTCGACAACATCGGTCTGCCTCCGGGCGGATTCAACCTGGCTTTCGGCGATAGCGCGACTATCGGCAATAACGACGGAGACATTCTGATTTCGATGACCCAGGACCATACGCCCACCGAAATCACCACCGAACGCCTGCGCCAGCGGCTGCGCGAGAAGTTCCCAGACATGGTGTTCTTCTTTGAAGCGGCCAATATCACTAACCAGATTCTCAACTCCGGGTTGCCCGCGCCAATCGACGTGCAGGTCACCGGGCGCGATGCCGGCCCGAACTACAGGATCGCGCAGCAATTGGAAGAACGCATCGCCCGGGTGCCCGGAACCGCGGACGTGCACATTCACCAGGTGCTCAACGCGCCGGAATTGCGGATCAAAGTGGACCGCGTCAAGGCCAGCGAACTGGGCCTCACGCAGCGCGATGTTGCCAACAGCGTGCTGATTTCGCTCAGCGGCAGTGGACAGGTTGCTCCCAACTTCTGGCTGAACTGGAAAAACGGCGTCAGCTACACCATCACCGTGCAGACTCCGCAATACAAGCTGGATTCGGTGGATAAGCTGATGCGGACCCCGGTTTCGCCGGCCGGGGCGCTCGAGGCCTTCAATACCGCGGGATCGATGGCGGGAGCATCCAATGCGGGTGACGGCGCAACGGGTACCGCGCCCAATCAAAGCTCGGCCGCCTACGGTAATCCGGGCGCTTTGCCCTATCAAACGCAATTGCTATCCAACCTGGCCACCATCGAACACGATACTGGCCCTGAGATCGCCAACCATTACAACGTTCAGCCGGTATTCGACGTGTACGCCAATATCGATCGGCGCGATTTAGGCGGGGTGGCTTCGCAGGTGCAAAAAATCATCGACGAAACCAAGATTCCCAAAACCAGCCAGATCACCTTGCGCGGGCAGGCGGCCACGATGAAGAGCTCGTTCTATCGATTGGGACTCGGCCTGCTGGCGGCCATCGTACTAGTATACCTGTTAATGGCAGTCAATTTCCAATCCTGGGTCGATCCGTTCATTATTCTCACGGCCCTTCCAGGCGCGCTTTCGGGCATCTTGTGGATGCTGTATGCCACGCAAACCACGCTGAATGTTCCATCGTTGATGGGCGCGATCATGTGTATCGGAGTGGCCACCGCCAACAGCATTCTAATGGTGGTGTTCGCCAATGACGAAAGAATGGAAGGAAAGGGAGCGCGCGAGGCCGCGCTTTCGGCCGGATATACACGGCTGCGCCCGGTGCTGATGACNNACGCTGTTGATCGTGCCGATCGTTTATAGCTACCTGCGCAAAGAGCCGCCCATCGATCACGACAGGCAGATCGAAGAAGAAGAACGCGAAGGGCTGCCCGAGTCCGAGTTCCAGATGTTTTGAAATCGCTTTTATTTATAGAACTAGATGACATCATCGACCATTAACGAACCTGATAATCCATTCGAGCGGCCGGCGTCTGGCACCGAGGAGGAATTGCGCGCTGAAATCGAGCGTCTGACGCGGAAGTTGGAAGAAAAGGATTCCCACGGAGCGCATTCTCCCTTGCAGCATCCCAAGCGCCCCTCGGGTGGAAAGATCGCGATGCTGCTCCTGCTGGCCGCCGCAATTTTTCTGGCGGCGTTCTTCGTCGGCTATATTCCCCATCATCGGCGTGAGCTGCAGATCACAGCGGAAGCCAG
Source organism: Bryobacterales bacterium (assembly GCA_003132905.1). Next base: position 2,186 of record PKZC01000433.1, read on the forward strand.
CGTGCAAAACGAATCGCTGCCCGACGTCACCGTCGTGACGGCCAGGAATGGCTCGGCAATGGGAGAACTGGTTCTGCCTGGCAATATCCAGGCCGTTACAGAAGCGCCGATTCTAGCGCGGGCCGAGGGTTACGTGGTGCACCGTTATGTGGACATCGGCGACCGTGTCATGCCCGGCCAGCTTCTGGCGGACATAGAGGCGCCGGATCTGGATCAGCAGGTGAAGCAATCCCAAGCGGCGGTGGAACAGGCCCAAGCGGATTTGGCACGCGCCGACGCGGCTCTCGAACAAGGCAAGGCCAATGCATCCATCGCCAAGGTTACCGCCACGCGATGGGACAACCTGGTGAAAAAGGGCGCTGTTTCCAAACAAGAGAACGATCAGTATCAGGCTCAATACGAGGCCCAGTCCGCTAATGTAAAAGCGCTCGAACGCGCCGTGGACGCCGCCAAGGGAAACATCACCGCCATGCAGGCGAATGTCGGCCGGTTGACCGAAATGCAAGGCTACTTGAAGGTGCGCGCGCCTTTCGCCGGAGTGGTCACACTGCGCAACGTCGACGTGGGCACGCTGGTCAACACCGGCAGCACGATGCTGTTCCGCATCGCGCAAACCAACCTGCTTCGCACTTATCTGAATGTGCCGCAAGCCAACGCTTCCGATCTGCACGCCGGGCAATTGGCGTCGCTGGCAACGCCCGAGCTTCCAGAACGAAAGTTCACCGGAGCCGTCACGCGCACCGCCAACGCGCTCGACCCTTCCAGCCGCACGCTCTTAGTGGAGGTCCAGGTGCCGAATCCGGACAACAAACTGCTCCCCGGCATGTACGTCGAAGTGGACCTGAATGTTCCCCGCAAAGATCCACCGCTGCTGCTCCCGAGCGATACCCTCTCGGTGCGTCCGGAGGGCACGATGGTGGCCGTGGTGGATCCGAGCAATAAGGTCCATTTCCAGCGCGTGGTGATCGGCCGTGATTATGGGAGCCAGATCGAAATCCTGGCGGGGCTGAATGCTGGACAACACGTGATCGCCAATCCGAACGATTCCGTTCAGGAAGGCGTGAAGGTTCATCCGGTGATGTTACCCGCGGGCGAAGGCAGCGTCCCCAAGCTCACGCGCTAGCTCGTGCCTTGCCTTTCTCTCGCGTACCCTGAAAGAACACACAGCGCGATCCGTATCGCTGGACGCGCGCTTGGAACCAAATCCATCATGAATCAGATCAGCATGAAAAAGATCAGCGCCGTATTGCTCTGTTGGCTCCTGCTCGCGCCGGCGGGTTTTTCGGCCCCGGCAGACTACCCAGACAAGGTGTTCAATTGGCTGAAACAGCCCTATGTAGTGCATCCGATCGCGCCGGTGGATCTGTCCAATTCGCCGCGCATCCGCCAGTTGTTGCGATCAGGCAACATCTATCTCTCGATGCCGGACGCCGTCGCGTTGGCCATCGAAAACAATCTCGACATTCAACTCGAGCGCTACACTTTGCCGTCGGCCGACACGGAATTGTTGCGCGCCAAGGGCGGCGGATTGCTGCGCGGGCTGACATACAACGTGTTTGAAGTGCCCGTGGGCGTTGGCGGACCGGCCAGTCCGCTGGTGACTTCGGCTGCCACGCCAACCGTCGGCGCAGCAGGATCGGTGCCGACCAATCCTTCCGAACTCGGCGCGCTCTCGGAGCAGCTGGACAATCTTTCTCAGCTCCAGACCGTGCCGCTTTCGACGGGTCCCGCGATTCCACAGTTCGACCCCGCCTTGACCGGGCAACTGAATTGGACGCACGCTACCACGCCCGATGCGAGCCCGGTAGCCTACGGCACAAGCGCTCTCTCAGGCAATACGACGACGGCCAACGCAGCCTACACGCAAGGCTTCGGCCCAGGCACGGAGCTGAGCGCGGGCTTCGACAACGCGCGCTACACCACCAATTCTCTGCAGAGCGCCTTTAGTCCTTACACGGCTTCCAGTCTTGGATTTACCGTAACCCAGCCTCTGCTGCGCGGATTTGGATTGGCGGTGAATCGCCGCTTCATCCGCATCTCGAAGAACGAACAAAAAATCGCCAATCTGCTGGTGCAGCAGCAGCTGATCGCAACCGTCTATGGCGTGGTGCGTCTGTATACCGATCTAGTGGCACTGTATGAAGACGTGAAGGTGAAAGAAGAGACGCTGGCCTCGGCACAGAAACTCTACACCGACACCAAAGCCGAAGTGGATGAGGGCACTCAGGCGCCGGTGGAGCTGACGCGCGCCAACGCGCAGGTGTTTACCATCCGCCAGGATCTTATCGATTCGCGCGGATTGCTGGAAGAGCAGGAAGCGATCGTGAAGAACGTCATCACGCGCCGCACCGACAACGATCCGGACATACTGAATGCGGGCATCATTCCCACCGACACCATCGAGGTTCCTGGCACCGATGAAACCAGGCCTTTGCAGGACCTCGTCGCGCTGGCCTATGCCAATCGTCCCGATTTATCGCAGGCCGGCCTTCAAGTGGAGGATACCCAGATCAGCTTGCAGGGATCGCGCAACGGATTGCGGCCCGAATTAGACTTAGTAGGCGTGGCTCAAAACAGCGCACTGGCCGCGCAACCGAATCCATTGGTGCCGGCCATCCAATCGCCGCTGATCGGCGGCTACGGCAACGCGTTGGAGCAGCTTGCCACGCGCAAGTATCCCACCTACGGAATCGGCCTCAACCTTAATCTGCCGCTTCGGAATAGGATCGCGCAGGCCGACGTCACGCGCGACGAGATCCTGCTCCGGCAGAGCCAGGTGATCCAAGCGCAACTCCGGAAGCAGGCGCAGTTGGAGGTGGAAGACGCGCTGATCGCCATGCGCCGCGCGCGCGCTTCCTACGAAGCGGCGATCGAGACTGAGAAGCTGCAGCAAGAATCTTTGGATACCGAGCAGGCTAAGTTCGAAGTGGGCGCATCCACCAGCTTCTTCATTATTCAGTACCAAAGCTTTCTGGCGCAGGCCAAGTCTACGGTGGTGGTGGCTCAGAGCGCGTACCTGAAATCGCGCGCGGCCTTGGAACGCGCCACCGGAACGATTCTGGACGACAATCACGTTTCGCTAGGCGATGCGATTCGCGGCCGTTAAGATAGCGACTGCTTTAGAATCGTTGAATGCAGGCCTCGCGCGGCGTGTGCGATCATTGCTCCTTACCAGCCCATGCTCGCCTACGCCTGCACCATTTTCCTGAGCGCATTTTTGCTGTTTGCCGTGCAGCCGATGATCGGAAAAATCATCCTGCCGTGGTTCGGCGGATCGGCGGCGGTATGGAGCACCTGCCTGCTTTTTTTCCAGGCCGCGCTGCTGGCGGGTTACCTATACGCGCACCGCTCGACTCGGTCTCTGAAACCGAAACGGCAGGCCACACTGCACATCGTCCTGATGGCAATCAGCCTGGCGGTGCTGCCTATCCTGCCATCGCCGAGCTGGAAGCCAACGCAGGCCGGCGACCCATCCCTGCGCATTTTGCTGCTCCTCACCGCGACCATCGGCCTTCCCTACCTTCTGCTTTCCACCACCAGCCCATTGCTCCAAGCCTGGTATGTCGCGGCTAAACCCGGTGCCGTTCCGTATCGACTGTTTGCGCTATCGAACTTCGGCTCACTGCTCGCGCTACTCGGCTATCCGATATTTGTCGAACCGATGTTCTCCACGCATGGGCAGGCGTATGGATGGTCGGGCATCTATACGGTATTCGTTGCGCTCTGCGCTGCCGTAGCGTGGAAGGCCATGCGCGCGACGCCGCTGGAATCGCACGAACCCATCTCCGTGTCTTCTACGCGGGCTCCAAGTTGGACCATCCGCATCGTATGGACCGCCCTGGCCGCCTGCTCGTCCGCGCTGCTGCTCGGAATCAGCAATCATTTGAGCGCCAACGTCGCGCCGATTCCGTTTCTCTGGGTGCTCCCGCTGGCTGTTTATCTGCTCAGCTTCATCCTATGTTTCGAACGCGACAAAGTCTACAATCGTGGCGTCTTCCTTCCATTACTGGTCATCGGGCTCGACGGCGCGGCGTATGCCATTTACGCCAACGAAGGCAATCCAAATATCGCCTGGGCCATCCCGACATTTGTCGCCACGCTATTCATCTGCTGCATGGTTTGCCACGGCGAACTCGCGCGTCTGAAACCCGATCCGCTGCATCTCACTGGCTTCTATTTGATGATCTCGCTTGGTGGAACGTTAGGCGGCGTGTTCGTTGCCCTAGTAGCTCCTCACATATTTCACACCTATCTGGAGTTGCCGCTGTCGATGGTCGCTTGCAGCGCGCTGGCGGCCTTGGTTCTCTGGATCTCGCCACAGAATTGGAAAGGGAAGGTCCCGGTTGGCGCGGTCCGCATCGCGATGGTTGCGTTTACCATCGGGCTCGCCATTCACTTGGGCTATCAAAAACACCGCGCCGATAAAATCTTTCGCCTTTCGCTGCGCAACTTCTACGGTGTTTTGCGGGTCCGCGACATTCCCGCCGACGAGGAAACCACTCCCGTCCGGCGCTTGATCCACGGCACCATCAATCATGGAACGCAGCGTCTGGACGCAGCCTATCGGGACGAACCCACCAGTTACTACGGACCTTACTCCGGCATGGGCCGGGCCATGGGCTACCTGCAGCATCGTGGTCCAGTCCGCGTGGCCGTCGTCGGACTTGGCGCGGGTGTCACCGCCAGTTTCTGCCGCCCGGGCGATGTGTTTCGTTTTTACGAGATCAATCCGCTGGCTCTTTCCATCGCCAGCACCTGGTTCACATTTCTTGGCGATTGCAAAGCCGATCATCAGGTCTTGCTCGGGGACGCGCGCCTTACGCTGGAAGCGCAGCCCAGCCAGCAATTCGACCTGATGGCCATCGACGCCTTCACCAGCGACGCCATTCCCGTGCATCTACTGACGCGCGAGGCGTTCGCGCTGTACTTCCGTCACTTGAAGCCGGAAGGGATTCTCGCCGTGCACGTGTCGAATCGCTACCTCGACCTGGTTCCCGTTGTATCGCGAAACGCGCATGACCTGGGCAAAACAGCCGTCGACGTGGATGACGAAGACGAAGACGCGGACTATTTCTCCGACAGCGATTGGGTGCTGGTATCGAGCGACGGCGCGATCTTCCACGACGCGGCGTTCAAATCATCCAGCGTGGGGCCCGCGCGCATCCGCCCGAACCTGCGGCCCTGGACCGACGATTACAGCAATCTCATCCAGATTTTGAAAATCCGGAGCAATTGACTGCTAACATAGCTTGACACGATCATGGTCCTTACAAAGGAAGAACTAATTTCCGCGTTACAAAACGAGGTGCGCATACTGGTGCATCTGGCCGGCAAAGTGGACAAATCGAAACTCGATTACCGGCCCACTGCCAAGCAGCGCAGCACGTTAGAGCTGCTGCAATACTTGTCTATCATGGGCCCATCTGTTCTGGCAGTCGTCAAGACTGGGAAGTTCGACCGTGAAACGCTGGGCTCGATCTTCGCGCCCGCCGAAGCTGCCAGCAAAGCGATGAACTTCGATCAAGCCGTGGCCGCCATTCAAGAGCAGTCCAGCCAATACGAGCGCATCCTCAATGATTGGACGGATGCCGATTTCCGCGCGAGCCTCGACATGTTCGGCAATCAAGCCACTCGCGGCCCAGCTATCGTGAATCTTGTGCTGGGCGGGCACGCCGCTTATCGTACGCAATTGTTTTGCTATCTCAAGTCGTGCGGCCGCGATGAGCTAAGCACCATGAATCTATGGGGCGGCGTCGATGGTTAGGTCGCAGCGTTACAATAAATGATTCATGGCCCAACTGATGGAGGGCAAGGTTGCCCTTGTCCTCGGAGTCGCGAACCGATGGAGCATCGCCCACGCAATCGCCAAAGCCTTTATTCGCGAAGGCGCGCAAGTGATTCTTACTTACCAGGGCGATCGCCAGAAACAAACGGTTGAGGAGCTGGGCGCGGAACTCAAGGTGCACCAAGTGCTGCCCTGCGATGTAACCCAGGACGCCCAATTGGACGCCTTAGCGAATGAGCTGAAGGGTCAGGGGACCGTGCTCAGTACCGTGGTGCACAGTATCGCATTCGCCAACCGCGAGGATTTGAGCCGCCCGTTTGTAGAGACTTCGCGCGCAGGCTTCGCGCTCGCTCAGGACGTAAGCGCCTATTCACTGGTTGCGGTTGCACGCGCCACCGCGCCGCTTATGGCCGGGGGATCGATTATGACGCTGACTTACCTGGGTTCCACGCGCGTGGTGGAAAATTACAACGTCATGGGTGTGGCCAAAGCGTCGCTCGAGGCCTCGGTACGTTACTTGGCGGCCGATCTAGGGCCATGTAACATTCGCGTTAACGCAATCTCTGCCGGAGCCGTCAAAACCACATCCGCCCGGGGCATCCGGGATTTTTCTAAAATGCTCGAAGCTGGCGCAAAGGCGGCTCCCCTGCGCCGCAATACGGATCCGGCGGAAGTGGCTGATACCGCCGTTTTTCTGGCCAGCGATCTGGGCCGGGGCGTCACCGGGAATGTGATTTATGTCGACGCGGGCATGCAAATTATGGGGTTTGCCCTGACGGAATGATGTTATCCACGTCCAACAAACTGAGAGAACCGAGCCCAGCTAGCCAAATTGACATTCGCCTCCAGCGATTTTTATCATGTGATTACAGCAGCCTGATCGGAGCAGGCCTCTCTGGAGGCGCTTCCGGCCAGTCATCGCAGTTCCTCCGAGTTTAACTATGATTACAGTTCAAGGCCTCACGAAGAGATACGCCCGCACGCTTGCGGTGGATCACATTTCGTTCGAAGTGAAGAAGGGCCAGATTGTGGGCTTTCTCGGACCAAACGGCGCCGGCAAGACCACAACCATGCGCATTCTCACCTGTTTCCTTCCGCCGTCGGAAGGCAGCGCGAACGTGGCCGGTTTCGATGTGCTCGAACAGCCCATGGAAGTGAAAAAACGGATCGGCTATCTGCCGGAAAGTCCGCCCCTGTATCACGAAATGGAGGTGCAGGAATACCTCACATTTGTTGGGAAGCTGAAAGGCATGTCGGGCCAGAGCCTGGCAAACCGGGTAACGGAAGTGGCCGAGCGCTGCGCCGTGGCCGATGTGCGCGCCAAACTGATTGGCAAATTATCCAAAGGTTACCGGCAGCGCGTGGGATTGGCGCAGGCCATCATCCACAACCCCGACGTTCTCATTTTGGATGAGCCCACTGCGGGCCTGGATCCCAAGCAGATCAACGAGACCCGCGATCTGATTCGCGGCTTGGCGCCGGACCACACCATCCTGCTCAGCACGCACATCCTGCCCGAGGTGGAACAAACCTGCGAGCAAGTGCTGATCATCAACAAGGGCAAGCTGGTGGCCACCGATTCGGTGCATAATCTGCAGAATCGCGCGCGCGGCGCGGAAGCGGTGATGCTGGAAGTGGAAGGACGCAACGGCGCCCTCGATGCGCAGACCATCCAACATCGGCTGGAAACAGTCAACGGCGTCAGCCGCGTGCTGCTGAAAGATACGCGCGAAAATCGCTCCGTGTTTGAAGTGGAGAGCTTGAAGGACCGCTTCATTCGCGGAGATCTGGCCCGCGCCATCGTGGAATCCGGTTGGAATCTGAACGAGATGCGCCCCTCGGCGATCAGCCTGGAAGAGATCTTCCTGCAACTGACCGGCGGAGAAAAGATAGAAGAACCCGTGCCCGCCGAAGCGGTTGCGCAAGGAGAGATCGGATGAGGAACGTCTGGGTTATCGCCCAAAAAGAGTTAAACAGCTATTTCGTTTCGCCCGTCGCCTATCTGTTGTTGACGATGTTCGCGATCATTTTTGGGTTCTTCTTTTGGAACTCCGTCGGATATTTCAATGCCGCCAGCCTGCAATCGCAGATGAGCGGCCAAGCCATGCCCATGAGCGTGAATGAGTACGTCATCCGGCCGCTGCTGAGCAACATCAGCGTGGTGGGGCTGTTCTTCATTCCCATGATCACCATGCGGCTGTTCGCTGAAGAAAAGCGCATGGGCACTATCGAACTGCTGGCCACCTCGCCCATCCGGGACATTGAAGTGATCATCGGCAAGTGGCTCTCGGCCCTGATTCTCTACGGCGTGCTGCTGCTCTTCAGCGCCATCAACTTCGCGTTCCTGTTCCGCTACGGCAATCCGGATTGGAAGCCGCTCGCTATCGGATACCTCGGTCTGCTATTGCAGGCGGGTGGGCTGCTGGCAATCGGAACCTTTATTTCCACGCTGACTAAGAATCAAATCATCGCAGGCGCCGCTACCTTCGGCGTGTGCCTGTTGTTATGGGTTCTGGAGTGGGTATCGGGATACGAAACGGCGACGTGGGCGAAAGTGCTGGCGTATTGCTCCGTCATCACGCATTTCGATTCCANNTGGAGGTGTTAAGTGAGTAGCGGCCCGGTGGAGGTGTTAAGTGAGTAGCGGATGGATGCAAGCAAGACAAACCAAGTACGCCGCGTACGCGACGGTTTACATCCTCGTGATTTTGGCGATATTGGTATTCGCGAATTTCTTCGCGAACCGTTATAACAAGTCGTACGATGCAACCGCGAATAAGCGCTTCACTTTGTCCGACCAGACCAAGAAAGTAGTCGGCGATCTGAAGCAGGACGTTACCATCAGTTACTTCGATCGCGCCAACGGAATCCAAGGCGCCAAAGACCTGCTGGACCGTTATCAGAATCTTTCCTCCAAGCTGCACATCCAGTATGTCGATCTGTTGAAGAACCCCACGCTTGCTCGCGCCGAAAACGTCACGCGCGAAGGGGAAGCCGTAGTTTCGGTGGGCGCTCGCCGCGAAGATGCCAAGACCTTCGATGAAGAGGGCGTGACCGGCGCATTGATTCGTGCCCTAAAAGGTGGGGAACGCGAGGTGTGCGTGGTCTCTGGCCATGGCGAGCACAGGCTGGACGATTCTTCCCAAAGCGACGGTTTCTCCGGCTTCCAGACCGTCGTGCAGAAAGACAACTACAAAGTTCAAAGCATCAATCTGCAACAGAAGGCCGAAGTGCCTGCCGATTGCACCATGCTGGTAGTCGCGGGTCCAACCGGCGATTACATTCAGCCCGAAGTGGACGCGATCAAGAAGTACGTGGAAGGCGGTGGCCGCGCGCTCTTCATGCTGGATCCTCCGCTGCGGCTGGGACGCAAGCAGATCAGCGATAACATGGCGCTTACCGATCTTCTGGCAAGTTGGGGCGTCACCGCCGACAAGGACTTGCTGCTCGACGAAAGCGCCGCATCGCAATTGCTGGGCGGCGGACCAGAGGCGCCCGTAATTCTTCAATACGATTCGCACCCCATCGTAAACGATCTCACAAATATTTCGACCGCATTCCCGTTGTCCCGTTCGCTTGAAACGAAGAACACCGAGAAGACCACCAACACGAAATTGTTCTCCACCTCCGCCGAAAGCTTTGCCACTTCGGATCTCGCGTCGTCTGAGATTCGCATCAACCCCGCCAAAGATAAGCACGGGCCCTTTACGCTGGCCGTGGCTGGCACCTACATGGGAGGAAGCAAGCCCAACGGATCGGGACGCTTCGTCGTGGTGGGAAATTCGGGCTGGGCCTCCAATCAGGCGCTCGGGTTCAGTGGTAATCGGAATCTTTTGCTGAATATGGTCAACTGGCTTTCATCGGATGAGGATCTCATCTCCATTCGTCCGAAAGAGCCGGAAGACCGGCGTATCACATTAACGCGCGCGCAATTCCGAACCGTCCAGATCACCAGCCAGATTTTCCTGCCGCTGATCGTGATTTTCGGAGGTGTAATGGTTTGGCTGAAAAGGAGATAAGCGCGCTTATGCGGTTCCGTGGTCTGTTAGTCGCCGTTGTCGTGCTGGCCGCGTTAGGCGTGGGCCTGTATTTTTCGAACAAAGAGAAAGCAGCCGAAGCGGCCAAGCCTCCCACCGAGGCGCCTCCTAAGATCCTCGCGCTTTCCGAGGCCGACGTCACAAAAGTGGACTTGAAGAAAAAGGGTGGCGACGAAACCGTTCTCGAAAGGGCCGGCGGCAAATGGCAGATGACGGCGCCAAAGGCTTATCCAGCCGACCAGGACGCCTCAAATCAGTTAGTGACGGCCGCTTCGAGTGTCAATGGCGATCGCGTGGTGGAAGACAAAGCTTCCAATTTATCCGCTTACGGATTGAATTCGCCGAGCATTGAAGTGGACATTACCAGTAAGGGCGGGAAGGTCAGCAAGCTCAAACTCGGCGACGATACGCCTACAAATAGCGGCTCTTACGCTATGCTCGAAGGCGATCCGCGCGTTTTCACGGTGGCCAGCTACGTCAAGACCGGTATCGACAAGTCCGCCAACGATCTGCGCGACAAACGCCTTTTGAGCTTCGATCAGGACAAGCTCAGCCGAGTGGAACTGATTGCCAAAAAGCAGGATATCGAGTTTGGCCGCGACAAAGACCACTGGCAAATTGTCAAGCCAAAGCCGCTGCGCGCCGACGGCCTGCAAGTGGACGAAATGCTGCGGAAGCTTAAGGACGCGAAGATGGACCTGACGCTTTCGGACGACGACGCCAAGAAAGCCGCGGCCACGTTTGCATCCGGCATGCCGGTTGCGACGGTGAAGCTGACCGATCCTTCAGGCACCCAGCAAATCGAGGTTCGCAAGAACAAGGACGATTACTACGCGAAATCGAGCGTCGTGGCTGGCGTTTTCAAAGCGACTCCCGAGCTCGGCATGGGTGTGGACAAGTCGCTGGATGATTTCCGTAACAAGAAGCTGTTCGACTTCGGGTTCAACGATCCGAGCAAGATCGACATGCACGCCAATGGAAAAACATTTGCCTTTCAGAAAGGCGGCGATGATTGGTTTTCGAACGGCAAGAAGATGGACAGCGTTAGCGTGCAATCCTTCCTCGACAAACTTCGTGATTTGTCGGCCAACAAGTTCGTCGACACAGGAACTCTTGGCGCGCCGGCAATCGATATCACGGTTGTCTCCAACAACGGCAAGCTTACCGAAAAAGTGCTGATCGCCAAGCAAGGCGAGGATTATGTCGCGCAGCGCGAGAATGAGCCGGCGCTCTATGGTCTAGATGCCAAGACCGTGAATGACCTTTCGCAGGCAGCGTCGGACGTGAAACCAGCTCCCCCGGCCAAGAAATAGACGCTCGGTCGCGATGGCGTTTATGCAATGACGGACGTCGCGATCGGCATCGACTTCGGAACAACCAACAGCTCGGTCGCTCGTGCCGATCCGGCTTCTGGCATCGCTCTTGCAACCTTCCCTTTTGCCGGGGGAGTTACGGACGCGTACCGTTCCCTTCTCTACCTGGAGCAGATCCGGCAGCAGAACAAACTCCTCATCAAAGCGTGGAGCGGGCCGGAGGGCATCGAGCATTATCTCGAAGCAGATCACAAAGGCCGGCTGATCCAATCGATGAAGTCGTTTCTCAGCAGCCGCACTCTCCAAACCACCGAGGTGTTTGGCCGGCGTCGCACTCTGGAAGATCTCATTGCTTGCATTCTCGGGGATCTGCGGCAGAAGGCCGAAGATCAATTTGGAACCAAAATCAGGCGGGCCGTCGCAGGCCGTCCGGTCCATTTCGTCGGCTCAGAGACTGACGATGACGATCGTTACGCGCAAGACCGTTTGGAAAAAGCCTTCCACGCAGCCGGATTCGAGTCAGTAAGTTTTGAGATGGAGCCGGTAGCGGCGGCGCACTATTACGAATCCACGCTCGATCATGATGAGCTTATCCTAATCGGCGATTTCGGAGGCGGCACCAGCGATTTTTCGCTCGTCCGGGTGGGCGCTAGTATACGGCGGCGCGGCAGGTCTCCGAAAGATTTGCTGGGTAACGCCGGTATCGGCCTGGCTGGCGACTCGTTCGACGCCAAGATGATTCGCCACATCGTCTCTCCCGCGCTCGGAGCCGGATCGCAGATCCAGTCCATGAACAAGATCCTGCCGGTTCCGAACTGGGTCTATTTCAAGCTGGAGCGGTGGCATCACTTGTCCTGCCTTCGGACGAAGGAAGTCATGAATATGCTGAACAGCGTCAAAACGCAGGCATTCCATCCCGAGAGGATCGGCGCGCTCATCGACCTGATTCAGGAAGACCTGGGCTACCAGTTGCACCGAGCCATCCAAAAGACTAAGTGCGATTTGTCGAATCAGGAGACGGCGCGATTCACGTTCACCGACGGCGCCATGAATCTGGACTCTCTCGTGCAACGGGCGGATTTCGAAACTTGGATCGCCGAAGAGTTGTTGCAAATTGAGACATGTGTAGATACACTGCTCACCTCGTGCGGCATTCACGCGCGCGATGTCGACATGGTTTTCCTCACGGGAGGCACTTCGTTCGTGCCCGCGGTCCGGCGAATCTTCGACGCGCGATTCGGCCCGGAGCGGATCAAAACCGGCAATGAATTCACCTCCGTGGCGATGGGGCTGGCGCTCAAGGCGTCGCAGGTTAGTAAGCCGCGCCGCGCACCGAGTAAGCGGTTGTTAGAATAGAAGTTTAATGACAGGCTTACTAACCGACCTCTACCAGCTCACTATGGCGGCCGGTTACTTCGAAGCCGGCAAGACCCGCGAAAGCGCCACTTTCGAGCTGTTTTTCCGCCGTCTTCCGCGCTACCGCAATTACGTTGTCGCGGCGGGCCTGGCGCAGGCCGTCGAGTATCTCCTGAATCTCAAATTTACCGACGAAGAGATCGATTACTTACGCGGATTACGCCAATTCCAGCGCGTCTCAGACGGCTTTTTCGATGCGCTGCGGCAGCTCCGCTTTACCGGCGATGTCTTCGCCATGCCCGAGGGCACGCCCATCTTCGCCAATGAACCGTTCCTGACCGTGCGTGCGCCGTTGATGGAAGCGCAGATCGTAGAAACATACTTGCTCGCCACCATCGGCTTCCAGTCGCTCGTGGCAACCAAAGCGTCGCGCATCGTCGAAGTGGCCGGGGGCCGTGCAGTGGTGGATTTCGGTGCGCGCCGCGCCCACTCGGCCGAGGCGGGCGTACTCGCGGGGCGTGCGTCTTATATCGGCGGCTGCATGGGCACCAGCAACACCGAAACTGGATTCCGCTATGGCATTCCGGTGTTCGGAACGGCCGCGCATTCGTGGGTGCAGTCCTTTGCATCGGAGACCGAAGCATTTGAGCGGCTCCAGAATCTGCTCGGCGATGCCACAGCTTACTTGATTGACACCTACGATACGATTGCCGGCGCGCGAACAGCTGCTTCGCTCGGTGCACCGTTGTGGGGAGTACGGCTCGATAGCGGCAACCTCGTGGAGCTTTCGCGCGAAGTCCGCAAGATTCTGGATGACGCCGGATTGAAGAACGCGAAGATCATGGCCACCAGCGATCTGAACGAATACAAGATTCTGGAGTTTGCCGCCGCCGGTGCGCCCATCGATGCTTTCGGAGTTGGTACCGACTTGGCGACGTCCGCCGATTCGCCGCACCTCGGCGTGGTCTACAAGCTGGTGGAATTGAATGGACGCTTCACCGCGAAATTCAGCGAAGACAAGCACACGCTTCCAGGCGCAAAGCAGGTGTTTCGATTCGCAGCCCATGATGTTATCGCCTGCTCTTGGGAATGCCTGGGCTGTGGCTGTGGCGAGCCCGAGGCGAAGGCGTTGCTTCGTCCTGTAATGCTGGGCGGCAAGTTGATTGAGCCTTTACCCACGGCCGCCGTTGCGCGCCAGTTTGCCGCCGAGTGCATCAAGCGGTTGCCCACCGCGGTCCGCAGCCTCTTCGATATCGGCCAGGAATATCGTGTCGAGCAGAGCCACGAACTGCTGACGTTGTACGAAAAGGTCCAGGATGAAAACGGTCTTCTTCGACATTGACACGCAGATCGATTTTGTTTATCCGGCAGGCGCGCTTTACGTACCAGGGGCCGAACACATTCTTCCGATCGTCGGCGAGTTGAATCGGCGCGCTCCGGTAGTTATATCAACCATGGATGCACATTCGGAAAACGATCCTGAGTTCCAGATCTATCCGCCGCATTGTGTGGTGGGAACCACCGGACAGCACAAGCCCGCGATTACCTTGCTCGATCAGCGCGACCGTCAGCGGATCATCGAGAAACAGAAGCTGGATTGCTTCAGCAGCCCGCGTCTCGAGCCGTTGCTGAGAGAGCTCAATGCCGATCGTTACGTCGTCTACGGCGTTGTAACCGAAATCTGCGTCCGCTTTGCCGCGTTCGGACTGCTGAAGACAGGCAAGCCGGTGGAGATTGTGACCGACGCCGTAAAAGCTCTCGACGAACAAAAGGCTCGGGAAACGTTTTCCGAGTTCCAGGCAGCCGGAGGCGTTCTCACTACTTCCACTGCGGTATTGCAGTCGCTCTAACTGTTACAGACTACGTTGGTAGATGACGTGCAGGCTAGTACCAGCAATGAAGAACGCTAGGATTGTCTGCTGTTTATTGCTTTCCGCGCTGGGTGCCGCCGCGCAAATCCTACCGGCTGGCAAGCCAAATAGCCCAGGGAAGAGCACAGATCCCCTGGATCGCGATTCACCGCAGAGCTCCGTGGTCGCGTTTCTGGAAGCGGCACACGCCCAAAATTACGGCAAGGCATGGCGCTATCTGGACCTCCGCAGCATGCCTGAGGACCAGCGCCTCTCGGGCGGCACCGAACTGGCGCGCGAACTCGAAACCATTCTGGACCGCGACACGCAGTTCGATGTCGGCAACTTGAGCCGCGATCCGGAAGGGGACGTAACCGACAACCTGGCGCCGAATCGCGATCGCGTGGACACCTTCCACGTGAACGGACAGACGCTTGAACTAGACCTGGAACGGGTGACGCTGCATTCCGGATTGTCCGTCTGGCTGTTTTCTTCCGATAGCATCGCGAGAATCCCGATGATCGGGCAGATGACCAACAACTCCGTGATCGAAAGACATCTGCCGCTTCCCTTAGTCAACTGGCAACTGATCGGAACCCCTTTGTGGCGCTGGATCGGGTTGGTCTTATTGGCAATTGCGTTAATCGCATTTTCGAAATTGCTCTCGCGCTTCGCGCTTTGGCTGGCGGAAGAATTTCTCAAGCACGCGGCACCGGACTGGAACCTCAGCGTACTTCGCACTTTTGTGGGCCCGCTTCGCCTGCTGCTTTCGGTTTCGCTTTTCCGGGCCGGCATGGACTGGTTCGGTCCGTCAGCGCTCTTACGACTCTACTTGGGCCGCGTATTGATACTGATGTTCTTTTGGGGAATCTTCTGGCTCTGCGCCGTCATCATCGATGCGGTGACGCGCCATCTGCGCGGACGCTTGGAAGCCAAGCATCGCGCGTTTTCATACTCTGTCCTTCCGCTTTCCGGACGCGTAGCGAAAGTGGTTGTTCTTCTGTTCATCATTGCCGCCGTGCTCAGCGCCTGGGGCTACAACACCACAACGCTTCTCGCCGGACTCGGCATCGGTGGCGTGGCTATCGCGCTGGCCTCTCAGAAGACCATCGAAAATCTCTTCGGTAGCGTTGCGGTTATCAGCGACCGTCCGGTTTCGGTGGGCGATTTCTGCAAGTTCGGCAGCCAAACAGGAACAGTGGAAGATATTGGTCTGCGCTCCACGCGTATTCGCACGTTAGATCGAACGGTGTTGACCGTACCGAACGGTTCGTTCTCCACCATGACGCTTGAAAATTTCGACCGGCGCGACAAGATGCTTTTTCACGTTACGTTGAACCTTAGAAGAAACACGACGCCAGATCAGGTGAGGACGCTGCTGCAGTCCATTACCAAACTGCTCAAAGACAATCCCAAATTCGAAGCCGGCGGCATGCCGGTCCGCTTCGTCGGAATAGGGACGTACTCTCTGGACATCGAAATCTTTATGTATGTACGAACGCTGGATGGCGACGAATTCATGAAAATCCAGCAGGACCTTTTCCTTTCGATCATGGATGCGGTGGAAGCCGCGGGAACCGCGCTGGCCGTGCCGACGCAGGCGACCATCAACTATTCGCCCGGCGTTAATGCGCCCCCCTTGGCACCCGCGCCTGCTCCGAATGCCAATGGGTCGAGCGCGCCGCAACCAGCCCTTACACGGTGAGGATGTCGATGGCCTGTTTCAAACTCTGGATCGGATCGCGGCCGGGCGACGGTCGAAACTCGTGCGCGATGTAGCCGGTGTATCCCAAATCCGCGATGGTCTTCGCGATGAACCGGTAATTTAGTTCCTGGGTATCGTCGAGCTCATGACGACCCGGCACGCCTCCGGTGTGGAAGTGAGCGATGTACTGGAAATTCTGCTGGATGTTGCGAGTGACGTCGCCATCCATGATTTGCAGATGGTAGATGTCGCAGAGAATCTTGACGCGCGGCGAATTCACCCGCTTGATCACGTCCACGCCCCAGGCGATGTGATCGCAGATTTGATCCTTTCGGCCGAGGGTCGGGTCTTGGAGCTTGCTATTCATCACTTCCAGGCAGATGGTGACGTTTTTGTCTTCGGCGCGCGACTTGATGCGATTCAAAAACGCCACGGCGTTGTCCGCGCCTTCCGCGTCCGACATGCCTTTGCGCTGGCCGCCGACAGTAATAATGTTGGGGCATCCGCCCGCGGCGCATTCATCGATCCCCGTGCCGAGCGACACCAGAAACTCCTCATGAGTTTCTTTGTGTATCAGACCGTTTTCAAAACTGACGCCGCCGGGGGGCGCCATGGTTGGGATGAGGCCATATTTCTTGAGCATGGGCCAGTCTTTGGGGCCCACCAGATCGTAGCCCACGCAGCCCAGCCGTGCCGCTTCCCGGCAGCGATCTTCGAAGGACAATTTGGGATCGAAAGGGAATCCCGTAACACACTGTTTGAGGCGTCCCTTATTGGGAGCCGGCGCGGTCTGCGAGGTGGCAACGGTGGCGGCGCCAACCAGGGCAGCCGCGGAAACGAATTCTCTGCGTCGCATGGCTGGTATTGTACTAATTGTTACCTCGGAGCGCATGCCCGGCGCCGCGATTACAATCCGCGGCGCGCGATTTCTTCCTCGTAGGCCTTGATCGCACGGTCCACGCGATCGAACAGACCACAGAGAGTTTCTTGAGGCGTCATGGCTCGCAGTTCTTCATCGGAGAGCGTTTCCAGATGCATTTTCCACCCCGCCTCAAACTCAGCGTTGAAAAGCTCGCGTTCCAAAACGCTGGTGGCGTGAACGTTGAGATTACCTGGAACCAGGACGCGCCAGCGATGCGTGGGAGCGGGCGCGGTGCTAATCTCCTCTTCGATCAGTTCCAACTGGCACGGTATGCCGGCGGCTTCCAAGGCTTGTTCCGCGTCCAGGACGTCGTTCGCCGGAGCTGACCCAGAGTGACCGGATCGTGAATATACTTCGGCGGCCTCATCCAGCCACTCGGGTTGGTCGACGTCGACCTGTTCCGAACGCTCAGGAGCGGCGCCCGACTGTTTTCGCCGCGCGAATTCCTGGTCGTAACACTGCTGGGCCTCGTTGACCAGTTCCGCGCGATCGATTGCCGAAAGCGCCTCGTCGGAGAGCGAGGCGTAGTGTTCGCGCAAGTATTTGACATCCACTGGCATGGCGTTTTATCCGCTGGCTCTGTCGGCCACCAGCATGGACTCGAGAATTTGATCGGAGACATCTTTCACCGCACTGGGCGAGTGTGCCAGAAATAACGTGTTGGTCTTGTCGTTCTCTCCAATGGATTTCAACGTGTCGAAATACTGCGTAACCATCACCAATTGCATGACCTCTCTCGCAGAAGCTCCCTCAACGACTTTCTGAAATTGTTCGATCGAAACCTGCAGCCCCTCAATGATAGCCTTCCTTTGATTGGCGATTCCCTGCCCCTGGAGGGCCTTGCTCTCAGCTTCCGCCTCGGCCTTTTTGACCACCAGGATTTTCTCCGCTTCGCCCCTGGCGTTGGCGGCCACCTGTTCGCGCTGCGCGGCGTTGATATCGTTCATAGCCGATTTCACTTTTGCATCGGGAATAATATCGGTTACCAGCACATTGACGATTTCGTATCCGAATAACGCCATGTCGGCATCCAGTTCCTGTTTAACCGCCGCGGCGATACTGGATTGCGAGGCGAACACTTCATCCAGCGTCATGCCCGGGACATGTCCCAGGATTACCTGCTCAACATACGATTGGATCTGCGCGACAGGATCTGACAACTTGTAGTAGGCGTCGTAGACTTTTTCCGGACGAACCCGATTCTGGACCGAAATCGGAATGGTGACGAATACGTTGTCTTTGGTCTTGGTTTCCATAGTCAGAGTGATCTGATTCACGCGCAGACTCACGGTGCCCGCAACGGAATCGACAAATGGGCGCTTCCAGTTCAAGCCCGGCTCGGCGACTCGAAGGAACTTGCCGAATCGGGTAATGATGGCGACCTCGGCGGTACGCACGGTGAAAAAGCTTCCCAGGATCATGTAGAGCGCTATGAACGCCACGATCCCTAACGGAATCCAGTAAAGTTGGTCCATTCAGTTCCTCCAGGGCTTATAATTTCGAAACGAAGTTAAGTCTATACAGGATCGTCTCAAATCGCTAGCGGCATTATGGGACAGGGGGATTTGGGTTCGGGAAGCAATTCTACTTATTCAAAGAATGACACGTCCTTCATAGGGTAATGCTTGCGATTGAGCGTCCAGAGTTGCGCCCCGCTGGCCTGGGCACCTGCGGCAATCAGCGCGTCGGCCATCTCCAGACCATGGCTCTTTCGGTACTGCCGGAGATAAGCACCGGCCTGACGTCCCGCATCTCCGTCAATCGGAGCGCAGGTCAGAGCGCGAAAGAGATTGCTAAGGGCGTCGTACTCACTGGGCCGAGCACCCGCCCAAAGTTCAGCCACGCTGACAGGCGAGCACATCACGGCAGAGCCCGACTTGCTTAATTCAATCCATCTGGAAACGATCTCCGATTTTCGGCCGCGAGACACCTCGATCAAGATGTCTGAATCGACAAGGACGGTCATTTCTTATAGAGCCGTTCGAGCCGATCGCCACGGCGAAGGCTCCGGACGTACTCGACGGAGGCCGCGGGGTCGGAGCGTTCTTTCCGGATACCAACGAATTCCTGCATCGCTTTGGCCTGTTCATCCCGTTGCCCGAAGTAGCGCGCGCGAATTGCTTCCCGCACCAGTTCTGATACGGTGGTCTTTTGGCTGCGGGCGCGAGCATGCAGCGCGCTCCACAAGTGGTCGTCGAGGTAGAGTTGAGTTCGCCTCACGATGTATATTATACATCGTCTATAATCGCCTTGACATATTCCTATATCGGAATACAATAACCATGTGCCCCGTGCCGCCACCACATCCGACGCCTTCAACGCAGTGGCCGAACCCCGGCGGCGGGAGATTCTGAGCTATCTCGCGCTGAAAGAGCGGCCGGTAGGGGATATTGTAAAGTCGCTGCGGCTAGAGCAGCCTTCGGTGTCAAAACATCTGCGGGTGCTCAAAGACGTGGGGCTGGTACACGTGCGGCGCGCTGGACGCCAGGCATTTTATCGAACCAATGCCGAAGCCATCCGGCCGCTGCACGAGTGGACAAGCACGTTTGAGCGCTACTGGGTGAATCAACTAAGCCGCATTAAAGAACGAGCGGAAAAGAAAGCCAAGGAGGAAGCATGAACGCAACAGCACAAGCCATGGATCATTTGACGTTAAACATCACGCAGGAAATTCACGTCAGCGCATCGCTGGACACAACATTCGAAGCGCTGCTGGAAGAGATTGGGCCACACAACACGTCGGGCGATGGAAAACCCATGCCGATGAAGATTGAAGCGTGGCCGGGCGGCCGGTGGTATCGAGACCTCGGCAATAACGACGGGCATTTGTGGGGACATGTGCAATCCATTAAGCGCCCGGGGTTGCTCGAAATCTACGGCCCTTTATTCATGTCTTATCCCGCCATTTCAACTGTGCAATACCGGCTCAGCGAGGTGGATGGCGGAACGCTGATTAAGTTCCAGCATTCGGCGCTCGGGCTCATTCACGAGGACCACAGGAAAAACGTCTCGAAGGGGTGGGCCGGGCTGCTGGATCGCGTCCGGACACGCGCGGAAGGGAAATAATTCGGCACGCCATGGCGAAGATTGAAACGGAACACAAAGTAGTGTCGCGGGCCGAATGGATTGAGGCGCGCAAGGATTTGCTGGCCAAAGAAAAGGAGTTCACCCATCAGCGCGATGCGGTGAGCGAAGAACGCCGTAAACTGCCGTGGGTGAAGGTGGACAAAGAATACATCTTCGATACGCAAGGCGGAAAGAAGACCTTGTCCGATCTTTTCGGCCGTAACAGACAGTTAATTGTGTACCACTTCATGTTCGGCCCTGGATGGGAAGAGGGTTGTCCGAGTTGCTCATTCCTGGCCGACCGTTTCGAAGGTCCGGCAATTCACCTGCCGCATCGCGATGTGACGTTCCTGGTGGTTTCGCGCGCGCCGCTGGCACAGATCGAAGCGTACAAGAAACGCATGGGCTGGCGCTTCCCGTGGGTGTCGTCTTATGAGAACGAATTCAACGCCGACTATCACGTGTCGTTTACCAAGGACGAACTCGCCAAGGGCAAGGTGTACTACAACTACGAAGAGACCGAGTTTCCGAGCGAAGAGCGTCCTGGCGTCAGCGTGTTTTACAAGGACGGGACGGGCGCTGTGTTCCACACGTATTCCTCTTACTCGCGCGGCCTGGACATGTTCATCGGCGCGTACAATTTTCTGGACATTACACCGAAAGGGCGCGACGAGGCCGCGTTCAAGCACGGCATGGCGTGGGTGCGTCATCACGATAAATACGTGGATGGCGAACTAGTGGATTTGACGAAACCTTATTCGCAACCGAAGAAATTATCCGCAAGTGAAGGAGACATGAAATGAGCAAGATGATGGATCCGATTCTGGGCGAATTCCAGCAGGAGGCCGCCACCACTAAGCGGGTGCTCGATCGAGTCCCGCCCGACAAACTGGCATGGAAGCCCCACCCGAAATCGATGTCGCTGGGTCAATTGGCCATGCACGTGGCGACAATTCCCGGACAGATGTCGATGATGGCGCAGGCTGACGAGTTCGAAATCAGTCCGCAGGCTTTCAATCAGCCCGGCCCGAAAGATCTAGCCGAAATTACGGCCGCGCTCGACTCCGGCGTCAAGACCGCGCAAGAGTACCTTGGCGGCGTCAGCGACTCGGCTGCCGTGGGGAATTGGAAACTTACGGCGAACGGCAAGCAAATCGTGGCCATGCCTCGCGTTGCGATGATCCGAGCCTTCATGCTGAACCACTGGTTTCATCATCGCGGGCAATTGTCAGTGTATTTACGATTGCTGGATGTTCCAGTTCCGACGATTTACGGGCCCAGTGCGGACGAAAACCCGTTTGGCTGAACCTTTGGGAACATTTCCGCGGAAGCTGCGTAGAATAGGCTGATGAAGCCGCCGCTGGCGCTGCGCACGCTCCTGATCCTCGCAGCGCTGCGGCTTCTGCTCCACACAGTTACCAACGGCCAATACGGCTTCCATCGCGACGAACTGGCGACGCTCGACGACGCACGGCACTTGGCGTGGGGATATGTGGCTTATCCGCCGCTCACGCCTTTTGTGGCGCGCGTCGCTCTAGTTTTGTTTGGTTCCGCGCCCGCCGCGCTACGATTCTTCACGGCGCTGGCGCAATGTGTCGTCATGGTGGTGGCTGGATTGATGGCGCGCGAACTGGGCGGAGGGCGCGGGGCTCAGATCGTCGCGGCGCTGGCAGTCGCGGCTGCTCCGCTATCGATGGCGGAAGGGCACCTTTTCCAATACGTCTCGTTCGATTTTCTGTGGTGGGTGTTGGCGATATATTTCGTGATCCGATTACTCGAATCGGGCGATGGGCGCTGGTGGATGGCGGTGGGTGCGGCGATCGGACTGGGGCTGATGACGCGATACACGATCGCGTGGCTGGTGGCCGGCTTGGCCGTGGGATTTCTCGTGACGCCCGCTCGAAGACTGCTGATGAATCGCTGGCTAATCGCGGGCGCCGCACTGGCGCTGGTGATCGCGCTACCGAACTTTCTTTGGCAGGTGAACCACGATTTCATCTCCATCGATTTCCTCCGCTACATTCACGCCCGGGACGTTCGAATCGGGCGAACCGACGGATTTTTGTGGAAGCAGTTTGTCGTGCCGGCGAGCCTTTTCACCGTTCCCCTGTGGATTGCCGGTTTGTTTTTCTACTTCCGCGCGGGCGCAGGGCGGCGTTACCGCGCCTTGGGATGGACATTCGTCGCTACGCTCGCACTCTTCGCCGCCGCCCACGCGAGGGACTATTACAGTGCCCCGGTCTACCCGATGCTGCTGGCCGCTGGCGCAGTTTTATCCCAGCAGTGGCCGCGTTGGGCCAGAGGTCTCAACTGCGCTGGACTCGCCGTCGCGCTCATCGTGGGCATTGCCTTCTTGCTTCCCGTTGCGCCCATAGGTTCGCGTTGGTTCAATGTCGAGATGCGGGCAAACGGCGATCTGCGCGAAGAGATCGGATGGCCGGAGCTGGTGGATCGGATCGCACAGATCCGCGACTCTTTGCCCGCCGTTGAGCGCGCGAGCGCTGGCATCCTCACCGGCAACTATGGCGAAGCAGGCGTGGTGGATCTGTACGGACCCGCGCGAGGCTTGCCGCAGGCGCTGAGCATCGTAAACTCGTTCTGGTTGCGCGGCTATGGCGACCATCCGCCCCAAACACTCATCGTCGTAGGGCTCTCACCACGATTTGTTAATACCAACTTTGCAACCTGCGAATCGGAGGGACTGATCTCCAACCCTTACCGCGTGGCAAATGAAGAGACGGAGGATGACAAGTATTTGTGGGTATGCCGGGGATTGCTGCAACCATGGCCGGAGTTCTGGAAGGGGATCAGGGCGTGGGGATAAAGAAATGGCCGCGACTTGTTGAGCCGCGGCCAGAAACTTACTGCAAATCACTACAAATCCCGCTAGGGACTAAAACATGTACTTCAGGGCGAATTGCAGAATCCTGGGATTCACGCTGGTAGATGTAATTTCACCAAACGTGGGGCCCATGGTTACTTCGCCCGGTGTGGAATTGCCTAACGGGTTGTTGAATTGCGCGTGGTTGAACACGTTGAAGAACTCCGCGCGGAAGATGACGGACTGACGCTCGGTAATCCGGGTGGTTTTCACCAGCGTTAGATCCCAGTTGAATTGACCCGGGCCCTGAAGGATGCCTACGCCCGAATCGCCGTAGCCGGTTCCGTTCCCGAAGATGCCGCCGGTGGGAGCCGTCGTGAAGGCGCTCGCATTAATGTAGCCCGGCCCCTGGCTGTTTCCGCCCAAACGTTGCGTGATGCTACCGGAAGTGGGAATCGAACTGTATGTTGCGCCCGAAGCCATCTGGGCGGTGCTGGCGGTAGTTGTGCCGTAGATGGTGCCCGCGGCCGGATCCATGATGGTGAGCGGGGTTCCATCCTGCACGGTTGTGACGCCGGACAGATTCCAGCCTCCCAGAAGCTTGCCGGCCATGCCCTGATGCGTCCCGAAGGGCAGGTCGTAGCTGTAGTTGATGACAAAGCGCTGGGGCNNTTGAAGTAAGCCGGTCCATACTGCTGGGCGAGATTGCTGGCGTTGTTGACGTTCGCACCCACCGCGCCACCGCTGTAGTAATTGATGTCGGTGAGGTCTTTGCTGTAGGTGTAGGAAGCCTGCATCAGGAGCCCATGCGAAAATTGCTTCCGCAGGGTGACCTGCAGGCTGTTGTAATTGGAGCTGCCATCGAAGGCCGTGCCTTGCACGCCTACCGGCTGGTAACCGAGATAGGGGACGCGCAACGCCACGTTCTGCAGACTGTTGCTGGTCTGGCCGTTGATGGGGTTGCTGGGCGTGGCCAGCTGTGCCGTATTGTAGTTGTGATAAGCGTCCAGCAGGTTGATGCCGCTCGATCCAACGTAGCCGGTTTCGAGCACCCAGTTCTTGGCAAACTCGTATTGCAAATTGAAGTTGTACTGGCGCACCAGCGGCGTGTGCATATTCTGGTACACAAACGGCGAGTTCAGATACGAGTTGTAGGTGGGCGAGTTACACGGAATGGGAGCCACCGCGGTGGGCGCCGCATTCAAACAGGCTGGATTGAAGTAGCGCTGCGGGAAAACTCCGACGGGAGTCACCGGGAATGGATTCTGAAGAGTCTGCTGGTTGCCTGCGCCGACGTCGGCGGTGCCCGAGTAGGGAGGGCCCTGTTCGAGACCATGCACCAGCGCGCTGATGTCGACGCGATCGTAGAACAAGCCGACGCCGCCACGGGCGACCAGCTTGTCGTTGACCTGATACGCGAATCCAACGCGAGGAGCAAAGTTGCTGTAAGGCGGATGGCTGGCGATCGGCAGGCTGCCGGAATTTTGCAGCACGCCCGCCGGAACCGCTCCATAGGTGCCAGTGCTGTAGTTGTTGGGGACAACCCATCCAACCAGATTGTTGGAACCCATATTGGGGCCGGTCGGCGGTACGGGGACCTTTTGCAACTGGCTGGTCCACAGATTCGTTAAGTTGCCGTACTTGTCGCTGAGCGTTCCGTCATATTCCCAGCGGACGCCGATATTAATCGTCAATTTGGAACTGACTTTGTAATCGTCCTGTACGAACGAATTCATGTCGGGCAGGCGATAACCGTGCACGACGCCTTGCTCGGGTCCGGCGACGCAGAAAACACAGCTATAGATACTGCCGGGCTGTCCCACCAGGAAATCGTTGAAGGTGCCGAACCAAAGCCAGCCGCGCTCAAAGCCCTGATAGACGATGTTCCATTGGTTCTCTTCGTATTCAAAGCCCGCGCGGATGGTGTGTTTGCCATGCGACCACGAGATCTGATCGGAACCCTGCATCTGGGTGGTAGGACTGAAGGCGGGGGTGAAGGTATCGAACATCGTATAGCCGCCGGTGAGGATGAAAATGCCCGGGGGCAATTCAAGGCCGGGGACCAATGGAGTGATACCCAGAGTGTTGGCCGCGCTGCCGGGGATGGGAGTGTCCGTCAAATTAGCCAGATTGCGCTGCATGGAGCCGCGCAGTTCGTTCACCAAGGTGTTGGTGATGATGGTGGTGAGCTTGATGGAAGCATCGGTATTGGAATAGTAATTGTTGGCGGGTTCGCCCGGAAGACGGCCGCTGAGCGGGGCGATCTGCGGATCGCGCGAGTAGAAATAGCGGGCTGCAAGAGTGTTCTTGCTGTTGATCAGGTAATCGCCATTCACCACGGTTTGATCGGCGTTGTAGATGGCCGGATCGCTGAAGGCGACGTTCGAAAGGACGTTGCTGCCCGAGCTCGGGAAATAATACTGGCCGTTGGGCAACTTCAGATTGAGGATGTTCAGCGCCACCGGATTGACGTTAGAGCCGTTGCAGGCGAGCGAAGGGCCAAAGCTAGTGTTGCCGCAGTTTAATGCGGCTAACGCAGCGGCAAAGCCAGCGGTGCTTCTATCTCCACCGGGGATGGGAGGCAGCGTGGCATCGGTGAAACCTTGCGGAGCGACGCCGTTCTTCTGCCGAGTTCCTTCATAGCTACCGAAAAAGAAGAGTTTGTCTTTCTTGATCGGGCCGCCAATGACGCCACCGAACTGGTTCTGATTGAGAACCTGCTTGGGGCAGTTGCCGCTGGTGTAGGCCTGGCAGGAATCGCGATTATAGAAAAAGTCGTTCGCGTTCAGGTCGCTGTTGCGGAAGAACTCGAAGGCCGTCCCATGGAATTGGTTGGATCCGGATTTGGTCAGCACGTTGACGTTCGCGCCGGGATTACGCCCGTAGCTGGCGTCGTAAGTGGACGTCTGCACCTTGAATTCCTGGATCGCATCGGGGCTGGGGATGCCGATACCGGCATAAATGTTGTTATCGTTCGAGGTGTCGGGGTGGGCGATGTTGTTGATGCCCACGCCATCCATTTGAAAATTATTCGATCCCGGTGTGTTGCCGTTCACGCTCATGTCCTGCGTGCCTTTGCCGAGAGAACGCGCGTCGTTGACGGCGGCGTTGGTGCCGGCTGCCAGGCTGAGGATCTGCGTGTAATTGCGATTACTCAGCGGAAGTCCGGAAACTTCGGCGGTTCCAGCGACAGTTCCCAGAGTGGAACTTTGCGTCTGCAGATTTTCCGCGGTCGCCTCAACGGTGACTTGCTCGGCCTGCTGGCCGATTTCGAGCGCACGATTCAACTGCGGCGTCTCGGTGACGTTCAACGTGACCGCCCCAACCTCGGAGGTCTTGAAACCGGTGGCGGCGAAGCGGACGTGGTAGGTACCTGGAGGCAACAAACTGAACTTATAGGTTCCATCCGGACCAGTGACCGCGGTACGCGTTTGGCCGGTGTCGTTGTTGATGATGGTGACGGTGACGTTGGGAACGGCTGCGCCCGATGGGTCAGTCACGTTACCGGCTAAGGCCGCGGTTCCGGATGATTGGGCCATTACGGTGGAAGCCGACAAGGCTAACAGAGTCAGCAAACAAGCAACTGCGAGCCACACACTGAGTGGCTTGGTAAATCTCATACCCCTGAATCTCCTTTAAACTCGTGGGCTAAACACGCGACGAGAACGGAGGGCTTCCAAAGACTTACAACAGAAATGTGTATTACTATCTAACCCCTAGCGTCTAACCGGCGTCTAGCCTTTGACCTGATTCTATGTTAGATTCACTATTCCTCGCTGTTAAAAAACCGTGAAATTCATTGCACCGTTACCATGGAACAATTAGCATTCGGACCCTTTTTGGTGGACGTGGCAGCCCGCCGACTGCGTCGGGGAACAGCGGAACTGGAATTGCGGCCCCAAGCGTTCCGCGCTTTGAACTTATTGATTCAAAACGCTGGACAGTACGTGAATCACGATCAGATGATCCGCGAAGCCTGGGATGGCATATCAGTTTCCCGCAACACTATCTCGGTTACCATCGCCGAAGTGAAGAAGACTTTGCAGGAATATGGCGGTTGGATCCGCTGCCGCCCCAAACTTGGTTATGTCCTCGAAGTGCCACGAGGAGACGACCTCATCAAAAGGGGCTGGCACCTTTGGGAAAGACGGACCCGGGAAGGTCTGGAGAAGGCCCTGGCTTGTTTCGAAGAGGCTGCGGCGGAAGACGCCAGTGATTTTCGAGCTTTCGAAGGGATCTCGCTTTCCTATTTATTGCTGTGCACCTACGGAATGCGGCCGCCTTTGGACACGTATCCCAAGTTCCTGGACGCTCACAACCGCGCCGTTGCTCTGGGAGGTTTGACAACAGCGCTACGGTCGAACCGGGGCCATGCGCTGCATATATGCGAGCGCAAGCTGGACGAAGCCGAAGTTGAACTACTTCAGGTATTACGGGAAGAGCCGAAGCTGGGAATCATTTATGTCCGGCTGGCAATTCTTTATTCGACCATGGGGCAATTGGACGATGCGCTGCAGATGATCCTGCGTGGCCGCGCGGCCGATCCGCTGTGTCCGGTGTTGTTGTCCACCGAGACGTTTATCCGGCTGTGCCGACGGGAATTCGACGAAGCCGCGGTGTGCGGCAAGAGTTCCATCGACCTGCATCCTTACCAGCACGTTGGGCGTGTCCACTATGCCGACGCGCTGGAGCGCACCGGGCGCGTCGACGAAGCTCTGGCGGAACTTCGGCGGGTGTGCGTGATGTCGCCGGATTTGCCCTGGCTGCGAGCGCTCGAAGGCAGGTGTCTGGCCCGGCATGGACGACTCAGTGAAGCGCTGGCGGCATTGGATGAGTTGCAACGGCTACGGGAACACGAGTACGTGGATGCGTACTTTGTGGCCCTGCTCCTGGATGCTTTAGGGAAGCGGGACGAGGCGTTCGCCGAGTTGGAACGGGCCTGGCGGGAAAATTCCGCCACGCTCTTCCTGCTAGACGTAGACGTGCGGGGTCAAGAGCTGCGGAAAGACCTTCGTTTCAAACATTTACGCAGAAAAGTGTTTGGAGCGCCGGACAGCGATAGAAGCGCGGTCTGCCGAGCCGTGGGCACTTAATTGACCAGTCCGAGTAGCCGACAATATCCCATTTTCGGGAGCGCTTCCGTCTTGACACCACCCCGTAACAGAGCCATAATGACCGCATTAGTCTCTGCCGATTAGCACTTATCAACGAATTGAATTTGCTTATCGTTTGAAGGACTAGCCCGCCCCCTGTCAGCACGGCGCTGTCCCGTATTCTACCGAACGATGTTTCATTGGAGGAAAGTATGCGAAGTGTATTTAACCTGGTTTTCCTTTCGTTTGTACTGATAGCTTGGTCAGCCTACGGGCAAACATTCCGCGGAGCAATTAACGGCACTGTCACCGACCCGTCGGGTGCGGCTGTAGCCGGCGCGATGGTCACCGCCACCGACACCGCGACCAATATCGCTCACAATTCAACAGCTACGAGCGATGGACAATTCTCATTTCAAGATCTGCCCCTTGGCACCTATACGGTGGCCGTGACGGCCAGTGGATTCCAAACAACAACTGTCTCGAACGTGGTTGTATCGGCGGGCAACGTGTTTACCGTTCCGGTGCAACTGGTGGTGGGCCAGCAGGCGACGGCGGTGGAAGTTTCCGCAGTGGCGGTTTCGATAGATACGACCACTTCCACCGAGAGCGACACCATTCCCAGCGTTGCATTGCAGAATATCCCGCTCAACGGCCGCGATTTTACGCAACTGGTTGCCGTCAAGCCCGGTTACGCCGGTTATTCGGTGGGCGGCTTTGGATCCCTCAATGGCACGCGCGCCAATCAGATGAACTGGCAAATCGACGGTACCGACAACAACGACATGTGGCACAACATACCAGCCGTGAACCAGGGCGGGGTGTCGGGCATCGCGGGCGTAGTCATGCCGGTCGACGCCATCGACGAATTTTCCGCGCAGACGCAATCCAACGCCGAAGTGGGCCGCAGCGCTGGCGGAACGGTGAACCTGACCATCAAGACCGGCAGTAACGATGTGCATGGCAGCGCGTATTACTACAACCGCAATGAGTTTTATGCCGCCAGTTCGCCGTTCTTCGTGGCCACCCCGGACTTTCCGAAACCGCCTGAGCTCCGCAACCAGAATTGGGGCGGGACAGTGGGCGGGCCCATCGTCAAGAACAAGGTGTTCTTCTTCATGGGTTTTGAAAAGCAGCAGTATATTTTTGGGTTGACTGGCTTATCGACCGAGCCTTCCAACGCCTGGGTGAGCCAGGCGCAGTCCTTACTAGCGGCCGCCGGCGTTCCCGAGAGCACGTTATCCGCCAGGCTGCTTTCTAATCTGTGGCCCAGTTCCATAGCGAATCTTCCAGCCACGACCAATAACTACTTCGCTACTGTGCCGGGAACAGGCTATAGCTACAACGGTGTGGCGAAGGCGGACATTAACTTCACTGACAAAGAGCGTTTGTCCGTCCATTGGTTTGGCGGACAAGGCAGCCAAACACAGCCGCCGGGCGCGAGTTTAGCGCTGGCCACCGCGAGTTCCAACCTGGGTTATTACTTTGAAGTGGCTCCGCTCCACGTACAGAACTACTCCGCTGTGTTGAGTTCGGTGTTCACCAATAAGCTGACCAATCAGTTGCTCGCAGGTGTTAGCTATTTCGATCAGATCTTCCACGACTCCAACAACAGCTTCAATATGCAGGGTCTCGGGCTTAACCTGAGCCCGGGTGCTCTGGTTGGCGGGCAGCCGGTGATGGGAGCTTCCAACATCCAGATCAGCGGATTCGATCAGGTGGGCATCACGCCGCCCGAAGGCCGCCAGGACATTACCGGGCACTTGACGGACACGCTGGCTTACGTCACCGGCCGGCACGAGTTGAAGTTCGGCGGCGAATTCCGGCAAGGGCGCGTGGACGAGTTCTATTTCCGGGCATCCACGGGTATCTTCAAGTTCGATGGCACTCAGGGTCCCTGGGCCGCAGCCTGCGCGGCTAACCCTTCGCTGGCCTGCGACTCGAATACACAAGCGCTCGCCGACTTTCTGGCGGGCGATGTCAGCACATCCTCCATCGCAGTTGGAAACGCGGAGCGAAAGGTGCTTGTGAACGGATTGGATTTCTTCGGTCAGGACAACTGGCAAGTTACTTCCAAGCTCAATATCAATTATGGATTGCGCTGGGAATACTTCGGTCCGCTCCACAGCAACGAAGCAAATAACCTCGGCGTTTTTGAGCAGGGCCAGGGCCTGCTGGTTCAGGGAGCCGGTCTCAACTCCATCTTCAAGCCGGACTATCATAACTTTGCTCCGCGCTTGGGTTTTGCCTACAATGCCGGCAACGGGTTTGTGGTACGCGGGGGTTACGGGATTTACTTCGATCAAATCAACATGAATCCGTTTCTAGATTTCCGCCCGCCCATTAGCGCCGCGGACGGCCTGGAAGACAATCCGATCGGGCCAGATCCGGTGGATAGTTACTCCCGTAATGGCTACAACTGGCAGACCGCGCAAGCCGGCGGCGCTTCCATTTTTCCCGGTGTCACCACCTGCCTGGGGAACTCCGCTACGGATACAAACTGCCTTCCAGGACTGACTTATAACGTGTTTTCGGTGAACCACAATTTGCGTCCTTCCTACAATATGAACTACAACCTGAATATCCAAAAGAGCTTGGGACAGGCCGCGGTTCTTGAAGTAGGCTATGTGGGAAGCGAAGGCCGCCGCTTGTCTATCATGCAAAACATCAACCAAAACGGCGCGTTTTCAGCCCAGTATCCCAACTATGGGTCCATCATCCAGCTCAATAGCAATGGAAACTCCAACTACAATTCGCTCCAGTCCACGCTGCGGGTGAGGACATGGCACGGATTTACCTCGCAGTTCTCGTTCACCTGGGCGCATGAGCNNTAGACGATGTCACCGAATACCGCGGAGAGATCCCGCTGGACAGCTTCAACCTGGCACAAGAGTATGGGAGCGGCGACTTTGACACGCGCCTCAACTTCACCGCGTTTTGGAGCTATGACATTCCGGGAGCCCACCGCTGGAAATTACTCACCAACGGCTGGCAGTTCGACGGCTTCATTTCGCTCCACGGCGGACAACCCTTCAACTTCCCGGGGAACGATGCCTCGGGCACGCAGCGGCCGGGCGTGAACTTGATCGCTGGCCCCTATTCGGGCATTACCCAAACATTCATTCCGGGTGTAGGTGAGCAATGGGTGAACCCGGCCGCCTTCGTGGCAACCGACGGCCCCGGCAACCTTGGCCGCAATGCGCTGTATGGACCGGGTTTCGCGGACGTAGACCTTTCGGTGTTCAAGAACTTCTCCATCCGGGAACGCCTGCGGTTGCAGCTCCGGGCGGAAATGTTCAACGTGTTTAACCGCATCAATCTGGCGTCCGGAGCTGGCTCGGTTGGCTCGAGCGGCGTGGTGGGCGATACCATCGGCGATTTCAACGGCGCACCGGGCCTAGGCCCTGGCGAACCGTTCAATATGCAGCTTGCGGCTAAGATAATTTTCTAGTTCTGACTTCTGAATTCTGACTNNTTCTGAATTCTGACTTCTGAATTCTTGCGGGCTCGGCTTAGGTTAGCCGGGCCCTAACTTTTTCACTCAGCGCTTTTCCGTCCACGCGCTTGCCGGCGAGCTTGGCCTGTGCGGCCTTCATCACCAAACCCATCTGCTTGGCGGACGTGGCGCCGGTCTCTGCCAGAGCAGCCGTAATGGCGTCCTGAAGCTCTTGATCGCTGGGAGCGGCGGGCATGTAGGATTCAATCAGCTTCAGCTCGGCTTCTTCCTTGTCGGCCAGCTCCGCCCGATCGCCTTTGCGAAACATATCCGCAGCCTCGCGGCGCTGCTTGATCAGCGTGCCCAGTATTTGCAGCTCGGTGGCTTCGTCCAGCGGCTTCATGGAATCCACTTCGTGCTTCTTGAGCGCCGCCTTGATCATGCGGATCGCATTGAGCTTCATCTCTTCTTTGGAGCGCATCGCCGCTACCATGTCTATTTGAATACGGTCGAGTAGAGCCATCGTTTGTTATCCTGAGTCTTTAACTGTTACAGCTTAATCTTACACACACAACATGCGAATCCTGATAGCCGAGTCGCTGGCTCCCGCGGCGGTGAAACTGCTGCAACAACAGCCGGGATGGGAAATCGTCGTTTCCAACCCTAAGGAATATATGCAGCACCTGGCCGGCGCCGATGCGCTGATCGTGCGCAGCGCCGTTACGGTGGACAAAGCCGTGCTGGCCGCCGCGCCCAATCTGCGCGTGATCGGGCGAGCGGGCGTGGGCGTCGACAATGTCGATCTGCCTTCGGCAACCGCCGCTGGCGTGCTGGTGATGAATACGCCGGGCGGCAACGCGGTCTCCGTCGCCGAGCACACGGTGGCGCTGATGCTATCGCTGGCCCGTTCCATCCCTAACGCCAGCGCTTCAGTGAAATCGGGCAAGTGGGAGAAGCGCAAGTTCATGGGGACCGAACTGCGCGCGAAAACGCTGGGCGTGATTGGCCTCGGCAGCATCGGGCGCGAGGTGGTGAAACGCGCGGCCGCCTTTGAGATGCGCGTGATCGCTCACGACCCTTACGTCCATTCGCAAACCGCCAAAGACGTCGGCGTGGCGTTAGTGGATCTGCCGACGCTATTTGCCGAGAGCGATTACATCACACTCCACACCGCGCTGACGCCTGAATCCGTCCGGCTGCTTTCGCGCGACGCTTTCTCCAAGATGAAGAAGGGCGCGCGTATCGTGAATTGCGCGCGCGGCGAGCTGATCGATCAAGAAGCGCTGCGGGAAGCGCTGGCATCGGGCCACTTGGGTGGCGCTGCGCTGGATGTTTTCGAGAACGAGCCGCCGGCGCCCGGCGATCCACTTCTCGCCATCGAGAGTTTAGTAGCCACGCCGCACATCGGCGGTTCCACCGAAGAAGCGCAAGAGACGGTGGGCGTGCGCATCGCGCAGCAGGTTGTGGAATACCTGCAAAACGGCGCCGCGTTGCACGCCGTGAATCTTCCAGCGCTCACGCCGGAGCAATATAAAACGCTGGGGCCATACGGCAAGCTGGCCGAGCGGCTGGGGCAATTCGCGTCGTACATCTCCACTGGCAATCCGAAGGCAGTGCGGCTGGTTTACTTTGGCAAAATCGCGGAGTTTAATACGCACCTGGTGCGCAACGCGGGGCTGGCCGGAGTGCTGCAGAGATCGCTATCGCGAAAAGCAAATTCGATCAATGCCATGCAAATCGCCGGGGATCGGGGACTCACCGTGGCCGAGCGGCATGAGAAACGGGCCGCGCATATCGACTCGGTCCGCCTGGATCTGGAAACCGATACGGGCGTCACTTCGGTGGAAGGCGCGGTGGTGATGGATCAGCCCCGGCTGGTGCAGATTAACGGCACGCATTGCGAAGCCACGCTCGCAGGCCATCTCACGTTTGTCGAGAGCACCGATGTGCCGGGCGTGATCGGATATATAGGCGATGTTTTCGGCAAGAACGGCGTGAACATTGCGACCTTCTCTTTGGGCCGCAAGGAAGCCGGAACCGAGGCGATCTCAGTGATTCAGACGGATCAGCCGATTCCTGAAACAGTGCTCGCGGAGCTGTTGAAAAATCCAGCGGTGAAGGTAGCGCGGCCGGTGATACTCAACGGCGCACCGTAGACTCGGAATGGGCGGCGAATTCGGCATTTTTACCAAATTCGGCTGCGGCGCTTGAGTTCTTCAGCACGGCTTCCAGCAACGCGCGTGTATCGTCGGTGCGGGGTTCGGTGAACATCTGTCGCGTGGGGCCGCTTTCGACAATTTGGCCGCGCTGCAAAATCGCGATGCGCGAGCAGAGCGAGGCCACCGCCAGCAGGTCGTGCGAGACGAAAAGCATGGCCATATTGAGTTCGCGATTCAGGCTGCGGAATAGGTCAAGAATTTCGCTTTGCGTGATCGCGTCGAGCGCGCTGGTGGGTTCGTCGGTAATCAATAGCCGGGGCTTATGCAACACGGCCATGGCGATCAGAACCCGCTGTGCCTGCCCGACGCTTAACTGCCGCGGATAGCGATCGAGAAAGGATTCTTCAGCGGGCAAGCTGACCCTTTCGAAAAGCTCCAGCGCCCGGGGCTTCCACGGTATTTTCGCCGACTGATGCGCCCGCCAGGCTTCAGCCATT
Organism: Bryobacterales bacterium; assembly: GCA_003132905.1. The sequence goes on from PKZC01000433.1 coordinate 36,226, forward strand.
TGCGTCCCGATGCGCAGCGCCGGGTTGAGTGATGCCAGCGGACTTTGCAGCACCAATGCGATGTCGCGCCCGCGAATCTGGCGCATTTCCTTCGGACGCAAGCGAAGCAGATCGCGGCCGGCGAAAAGAATTTCTCCCGAGATGGATGCGCCTTTATGTTCCAGCAGCCGCAGCAGCGCGAGTGAGATGGTGCTTTTGCCGGATCCGCTTTCGCCGACTAATCCCAGGATTTCGCCTTCGCCGATCTCGAATTGCACGTCGCGCAGCACGCCCGGTTTGTTCGGATAATCCACGGACAGGCGCGCTTTGAGAAGACTGTTCATCTCTGAGTCACTAAAGCGCCGCCCACTTGCAAGCGATCGGCATTCCAAAAGATCTGCGGGCTCAGGACGGCGGCACTCACGTTTCTTACGTTGGGCGATACCGCCGATAGCGCATTGGGATTCACCAGAAACAGCATCGGGACCTGGTCGGCAACGATTTGCTGCACCTTATCGAAATAGGCTTTGCGCTTAGTCGGATCCTGGGAGGCGTTCTGCGCCTGCATCCATTTGTCGATCTCGGCTTCAGAAGCGTTTTGCGGCGCTTTCTCGCTGGGATTCCATTGATGATTCGCCGCCGAACTGACCCAGATGTTCATTTGCCCGCCGGGATCGAGATCCACGTTGGTCCAGGCCATCAGCACGGATTCGTAATTATAAGTGCGGCTGATGCGCTCGATGAGCGAAGGAAAATCGAGCACGACGACGTTGAGTTGGATGCCCAGACGGCCCAGGTCCTGCTGCATGAGAGCCATCATCCGCTCGTGCAGTTTGTTGCCTGCGTTGGTGATCATCGAGAATTCCACTTTGTTGCCGGAGCTATCGACAAGAGCGCTGCCGGAACGCTTGAAACCCGCTCGTTCGAGCAAGGCCATGGCGGCGCTTTCCGATCCCGGGATTGCCTTGACGGCAGGGTTCAGCCAAAAATGATTCGCCACCGAAACCGGACCGGCCGCCGCGCGGGCGTGGCCGTGATAAACGATGCGAACGATATCGTCACGGCGGATGCCCTGGGAAATGGCGCGCCGGAAATCGACGGATTGGAACCAGCGCCGTTTGTAATCGGCTAATGGCGCGTTCGGAACTTGGTTGAAGAATACCGTCTCCCAATCGAGCGACGGACCGGCGTCCACCACGGTATGCGGCATCTCCGAAGACAGCCGGTCGAAGATATCCGGATCGAGCCTGTTGAGGATGTCGAGTTCGCCTCGGCGGAAACGCAGCAACTCGAGTTCGCGATTCTGCTGTATCTCAAGCCGGATGGAATCCAGATAAGGCAGCGGACGTCCACTCGCATCGTGCTTCCAATAGTTCGGATTGCGGCGCAGCAAGACATAGGCGCCAGGTTTGTATTCGCCCAACTCGAACGGACCGAGCACGGCGGAATCCTGGTGAGGCGACGCCGCGGACAGGACCGCCACTTGATCGAATTGTCCGGCGAGAGCCGCCACCGGGCCGGGAAATCGCACGGTAGCTTCGGTTGGACTGGCGCACTTGGTCTCCACTTCCCCGGGTGCTGAACGAAACGGATCGCCGACCGGGGAATGCAGCGCCGGATCCATCAGCCGGTGCATGGTGTACGCCACGTCCTGGCAAGTGAACGGCGTGCCATCGGAGAAGCGCACTCCCGGCCGCAGTTGGAAATCGATGCGCCGCCCGTTTTCAGAGACCTTCCATTTCGTGGCGAGTTCGCCTTCCAGCTCCTGGGTGTAGCGATTCAGCCGGATCAATACACCGCCCGTCAAGTAACGAACCGTGGCGGAAGATTCATCCTCCACCAGCAGTGGATCGAAGGTTTTCGGATCGGTGCGCAGGCAGAAACGGAGCTCATTGGCTGCGCCGAACGCCAGGGTGACGCCCAACAGAAACACGACAACCGAACGCATCAACATGGAACACTTTCCTCGGTTCGAAGCAACAGCTGCAGACAACTGACGACGACCACCAATAGAATGGCGGGCGCGAGCATCCAGGGATTTTGCAGGATGGCAGAGTAATTTTCGAGTTCGCGCAGCATCGCCCCCCAGGAAGGCAGCGGCTCGGAAACTCCCAGGCCGAGGAGCCCGAGATTGGCTTCACTCAAGATGAACAGCGGTACCGAGATCCAGAACTGTGCGAGCAGGATGGGACGCAGATTGGGCAGCAGATGCCGCCAGAACAAACGCCAGCGCGAAATGCCGCTAGCGCTAGCTTGCACCAGATAGTCAGCGTTGACGAGCGTCCGGGTGCCGGCGCGGATAATGCGCGCGGGCGCGGCCCAGCCCAGGCAGCCGAGCAAGAGAAAGGTGATCATGACCGACGTCACAGGCGACGTGTTCAGCGGCAGCAACGCGCGCACGGCCAGCAGCAGGAAGAGCCACGGAAGCGAGAGAAACAGATCGACACCAGTGGTAAGCAGGCGCTCCCAACGGCCGCCCAGGTATCCGGCTGCCCCGCCGATGAGCGCGGCGATTAGAGTGGACAGTAACGCGGCGGCCGGGGCGAGCAACAGGGAAACGCGTGTGCCGTAGAGCAGGCGAGCGAAACGATCGCGCCCCAGTTCGTCGGTGCCCAGCCAGAAACGGGCGGAGGGCGGCGCGCTGATGGCATCGCGAAATTGTTCCGCATAGGATGACGGCGTGATGTATGCTGCGCCCAGCGAGGCCAGCACCGCGATCCCTAAAACCACTACGGCTACCTTTTGTTTGCTCGTCATGCCACGCTCTCAGAAGGCGATCTCCACGCGGCCAGCGCCAGGTCGGCAAGGCTGTTCACCACCAGGGTCATCACCGCGACCAGAACCGTGATGGTGACAAGCAACGGCAGGTCACGATCAAGTGCCGCGCGCCAGGCCAGTTGTCCGACGCCGGGCGTATCGCAAATCACTTCAATGGGGATAGACGCGCCAAACGCCAGGCTCACTGAGATTCCGGCCAACGCCGCCAGTTGCGGGGCCGCGGGAGTGAAGACATGCGCCCACAGCACGCGCCACGCGCTCAATCCTTTGGCTTGCGCAGCCACCACGTGGGGCAATTGCGAAGTAGCCACCAGTTGATTTTTGGCGTAGCGATACACGTGGGGAAACACTACCAGCGCGATGGCCCAGCGGCTGGCCGCGCCCAGCCACAAAAACACCAGGGCGACCACAGCGGCCGGTGCAGCCAGACAAAGTCCGCTCAGGATTGCCGGGACCACATCGACACCCGGGGCGCGCCACCAAACCGTGAGTAGAGCTAAGGCCAATCCTAAGGAAGCCCCACCCAACACGCCGTATCCGAGCGACGTTAACGTCAAGGGCAGGCGTTCTTTCAGCAGTTCCGAGACCGGGCGGTTGAGCGATCGCGAAAAGCCCAGGTCGCCATGTACCAGGCCCGCCAGATAGCGGAAGTAGAACGATGCGATGTTGTTGTCGCGAGCGCGCTCGGCGCGGATGACCTGCTGGCTTTCGGCACTCAAGCGGCTGTCGAGTTCCCGCTCATCGACGTCGAAGCCCGGGCCCAATCGCACTAGCGTTGCGCCGAGCAACCCGCCCAGCAGAACGGTGAGTAAGATTCGCCGGGCTTGACGCAACAAGAGGGACGCAAGCATCCCCACCTACCATGTGCCCGTGGGCTCAAATGCAAACCCGCGCGGGGCCGACCCAACCACGCCCATCTTTTCCTTTTGCTTGGCGATATACATGCGCCGGTCCGCCTCGCTCAGCAGGCGATCGGCATCCACGCCGTCTTCGGGGAACATGGAATGGCCGATACTCAACGAAATGGTTTCCTGCTCGAAGATTTCGCGGCCGGCATCGGCGGTAATCTGCTTGAGGCGCTGGATCTTTTGCTCCAGTTGGTCGGGTTGCAGGCCCGGCAGTACCAGCACAAATTCATCGCCGCCCATGCGAGCCACATAATCGTACTCCCGGCAGGACTCCTTCAGCTTCTTGGCCACCGAATGCAGCAGGCGATTGCCTTCCAGGTGCCCGTACTTGTCGTTCACCTTCTTGAAGCCGTTCATGTCGCAGACCAGCACCACCAGCGGTGAATTCAGACGCCGGCAGCGAGCCAATTCGCCATCCAGATGCAAGAACAGCGATCGGGCATTGGGCAGCCCGGTCATATAGTCGGTTGAAGCCGAGCTTTCCGCTTGCTGGAACCGCAACGCATTCTCGATGGAGAGCGCGAGCTTGGGAACGATTGCGAGCAAAATACGTAAATGGTCGTTGGTGAAGGCGTCGCGCTCGCTGTGATAGAGCGTCAACACGCTCACTGTACCGTTCAGACCGATGAGCGGAACCGCCAGTGCGCTGCGCATGGTGGTGAACTTGGTCTCGTCGTCCAGATAGCCGGGTTCCACCGATGGATTGCCGTTGATGATGGGCTTGCGCTTCTCCGCCACCCAGCCCGACAAGCCTTGGCCGAGCGGAATTTCAAGCGAAGAGAACAAGCGGAAATTCTCGCCGTTCACGTATTCGGCACGCAGCCGGTCGTCCCGCAGTACGTAGATGGCGAGCGAATCGTAGGGGATCATGCGCTTGAGGCGCAACGCCAATAGCGAAAGCGTTTCGTTCAGGCTGAGCGAATTGCCGAGATCCTGCGCCAGTTCAAAGAGGTTCTGCACTTCCTGGCGCGCCGCGGCGATGGAGGTGAGGAAGTTTTCCGCGGGTTCGGCAGTGGCGGGACGCCCGCTGCTCTCAAAACCAGCCGCGGGCTCTAAGCCGCGTTCAATCTTGACCTCGGTGGAAAGCTTTGCCGTATCGGGTTCCTTTGAGGTGGCCATGCTTTCCAATTCGATATAGCGGCGCTGCAACACCTCGATCACTTGCGGATCGAAGGCCTTTCCAGAGTCGGATGCCACCTTGCTCATGGCTTCGTCCAGGGGCAGCGCGCGGCGGTATTGGCGATGAGAAGCTAATGCGTCGAGAGAATCGACCGCGGCTAGTATGCGCGCCCCAATGGGAATGCTCTGTCCCCGCAGCCCGTCCGGATATCCCGTGCCATCCCAGCGCTCGTGATGCGACCGGACAATGGGAGTGACGGGGTGCGGAAAACGGACTCGCTCCAGGATTTCGGCCCCCACGATGGGGTGAATCTTCATCTTCTCGAACTCTTCGCGGGTCAGCTTTCCCGGTTTCGAGATGATGTGCTCTGGGACCGCCAGTTTTCCGATATCGTGCAACAGCGCGGCAGCGCGCAGAGCTTCCAACTGTGATTCGTCCAGACCCATTTCCTTGCCCACTTCCACCGCGTAGATCTGCACGCGCTGCAGATGATCGTGCGT
>PKZC01000370.1 GCA_003132905.1 Bryobacterales bacterium
AGCATGATCTGGGCACAAGTTGAAAGTTCCTCGCTCACTGGGACCGTCTCCGATCAGCAAGGCAAGCGGATTCCGCATGCCAAGGTAAGAGCCACACAGGTGGCCACCGGACTTCACCGCGAAACGGAAACGACAGCGCAAGGCTATTACGGATTGGTCGATTTGCCTGCCGGCATTTACTCGATCCAGATTTCGAAGGACGGATTTTCAATATTTCAAGCCGAGCGCGTCGAACAGATCGTGGGACAGACTCGGACACTCAACGCAACGCTGGACGTGGCGGNNACAAGCAAGCATCACGGAGCCTCTGGTGCAACTCGACCGGGTGGATGCAACCATCGGCGCGGCAGTGGAACAGGAACAGGTCAGCGAGCTTCCGCTCAATGGCCGCGGCTGGGCAGCCTTGACCGCACTTGTTCCGGGAGCTATCGACAATGGCGCCGGGGATCAGCGGACCATTCGGTTCGCGGGCCATGGTTTGGATGACAACAATCTGACCCTGGACGGAGTGGATGCCACCGCTATCTACAACCAGGAGCAGCGAGAGTATATGCGGCTGAACGTCCCGCTGGACTCCATTGACCAGTTTCAGGTTCAATCGCAAAACTTCGGAGCGGACGTACAAGGGGGATCTGCGGGCGGACAAGTCGCCGTGGTTTCGCCGTCGGGGACAAACACCTTTCACGGGGATCTATTTGATTACTTCAGAAATGATGCCCTGGAAGCGCGTACGCCCTTCAACGGACCGTCACCGAATCCGTTTCTGCTGAACCAATTCGGTGCGGGGTTCGGCGGCCCCATCCTGCGCAATAAGACCTTCTTCTACGCCAATTATGAGGGGCTGCGGCAAAGACTGGACGGAACACAGATCGGATTGGTGCCCAGCCCGAACTTTCTCACGCAGGCGTCCATAACATCGCCTGCTCTACTGCCGATATTGAGCGCGTATCCGCTGGGGACCTCGCCGTCGTCGAATCCGAACGTTTGGAATTATGTGGCGTCCGGCCGACAAATTGATAACGAAGACTCCGGCATGATCCGCCTGGACCAACATTTCTCCGACCAGAACACAGCGTTCCTGCGCTTCAATTCAGACCAAGCCGTGGAGCAAACTCCTACCGGCGCGCTCACGGCAAAGACCGGAATCGACACCAAATTCAACAACGGCGCGGCTGAGTTCGTACACGTTTTCACACCCACTCTGGTTAACGAAGTGAAGTTTGGGGTGAATCAAACTCTGTATCATACTGCCAATCTTTCTTCCGTTCCGTTTGGCGTGAGCGTTTCCGGATTCAGCGCTCTGACCGGTTCGTCCACAACCGATTACCCGTCCAAGAGCTTCGACTTAATCGACGACATGGCCTGGGCGAAAGGCAGACACACCATCAAGTTCGGCTTTGAAATCCGGTGGCTGCTGATGAACCAAGGTACGTCTCAAAGTGGAACATTGACTTATACTTCACCCAGCAACTTCCTAAACAACGACGTGGGGTCGGCTTCCTATACTGCCATTCTTCCCCTGGTACGGCAACGTAAGACGCAATATTGGGGTTATGTTCAGGACGAATGGAAGGTAACGGGTAATCTGACCATCACGGCGGGAATACGGTACAACTTCTTCAACGTTTTCCATGCCGTTAACAACGACGATGTCCCGTTTGATTTTGGCACCTGCGGCGGCTATTGTCCCCGCACTGACTCGTTTACCCATCCGCGCTATAACGACTTTGACCCCCGGCTGGGAATTGCGTGGTCGCATGGCGACACGGTTCTACGCGCCGGAGGCGGAATCTATCATACGGATGGTCAGGAAGACGACCAGAATCTGCCGATCTCGAACACCGTGGACCGTTACTCGTTCAGCAATACAGCGTTTCCGGCGCTTTCTTTTCCTCTGACGCCGTTTCTGACCTATGCCGAGAACGGCGGTTTGGGAGTGGTCTCGCCGCGCGACCTGGATCGCAACCGGAAAGACGATTACGTAGCGGCCTGGACTGCGTCCGTGCAACGGAAGCTGCGGTGGAACATTCTGGGAACCGCCACCTACCTGGGTAACAAGGGCACCGATGTACTGACCACCACCTATGTGAACCTGGTAAACCCCCAGACAGCCGCAGTGTCATATCCGGCATTTGGTCCGGTTTCATGGCGGGGAAACGTGGGCAACAGCACTTTCGAAGGTTTGCAATTGAATGCGCGCCGGGCCTTCCAGAGCGGATTATTGCTCTCGTCCAACTTTATGTGGTCGCATTCCATCAATGACGGCAGTATTGGCGGAGGCGAGTCGGATACGCCTCAGGATTCCTTCTGCAGATCCTGCGACAAGGCCAGCAGCGACGACGATGTGCGCCTCATGTTCAATCTTTCCGCGGTGTACCAGTTGCCGTTCGGGGCCAGAAGACCGTATCTGGGCAACCCGGGTGTCGCACGGGCCATATTCGGAAGTTGGGAACTCAGCGCGATCGGAACGGCGCAAAGCGGGCTGCCGGTGAACATCACCATCGATCGTTCGAACGCGTCCGTTCCGGGTCTATTCTCGATTAGCGGCGAAGAGCGGCCGAACTATGTTTTCGGCGTTCCGCTGATGCCCGCCGGCGGATCCGGTCCTAACGACTGGATCAATCGAGCCGCCTTCGCCACACCCGCTTCACAGACTTTCGGGGATCTGGGGCGGAACGCATTCCGGGCGCCGGGAATTTCACAATTGGATTTGGGGCTATCGAAATATGTGTCCCTGACGGAGAGGATGAATCTCCGCTTGCGCGCCGATGCATTCAATGTGTTCAACAGAGCCCAGTTTGGACCGCCCAACGCGGATGTGTCCAACAGCAACTTCGGAGTAATCACAACGACGATCAGCAACTATGCCACCGGCCGGGGCACGCCGCGCGAGTTCCAGTTGTCCGCCAAGATCATTTTTTAGGTTCGCTCCAGTGTAAACTACATGAGGAGGACGCCGGATAGCGGCGCTTCCTGCCCTGGACATGGGCCGCATCAGCCCGCGCGGCAGATGCATCTAACACGAGAACCGCGGACGCCCACCGTCCGCCAATAAAGGAGAACCTCATGAGCACTGCCACCACAGCGACATCCGCCGCTGCTTACACGATCGACCCGGCCCACTCGGGCGCCGGCTTCAAGATCCGGCACTTGATGATTGCCTACATCCGAGGAGGATTCAGTGGCGTCACCGGCGACGTGGTCTTCGACGCTGCCAATCCTGCGAACAGCAAGATAAACGCCAGCATCGATGCCAACACCCTTCACACGCACGATGAGAAGCGCGATGCGCACGTGAAAGGCAAAGATTTTCTAGATACCGCAACGTATCCCACGATCACCTTCGTTTCTAAAAGCGTAGTTCCGGACGGCAAGAATCAGTGGAAGGTCACGGGCGATTTGACGCTGCATGGCGTCACGAAGCCCGCCACTCTCGACGTGGAAAGCGCCGGGGCGGAAGCCAAGGATCCCTGGGGAAATCTTCGGACCGGCGCCGCCGCTACCACCACCATCAAGCGCAGCGATTACGGGCTGACGTTTAACGCCCCGCTCGAAACCGGCGGTGTGATGCTCAGCGATGAAGTGCACATCCATCTGGACATCGAACTCATCAAGAAGGCTTAGATAGCTCAACCATTTCCCGAATCGCGCCAACCACCAGGTCCGGTTCGTCGAGATGGATCCAATGCCCGCTCTTCCGCGCGATGATGTGCCGCCCGCGCGGGGAGCGGCTGGTCAGGTGATCGCGTTCAGCCAGTTGTTCCGGCGTCGCGTTGGAGGCTGAAAGCACCGTGACTGGCATCACTAGTGGCTTCTCGATGGCGGCAGCTTCCGCGGCACTGGCAGGAAGCGATACCAGGTAAGCCGCCAACCCATGAAAACTTTTGGCCTGGCACCAGTGCGCGCGCACCATCGGCCAGGTTTCCTCGGGCATCTTCCGAACTTCCCCTACCAGCCGCGAAATAACGGATTCGCCGTGCCCGCCACTCACTCTGGCAATGAGTTTTGGGACTATCCGACCGCCAGCCATTAGCAACGCGAGCGATGCGCGTACCACTCCGATGTGAGCCAGAAGGGCTCCGCGTCGCGATAACCGGACGCCCAAGCGGAGCATTCGCGCCCGTGCCGGCGGAATATTTAGCCATTCACCGGGCGACAATGGATCCACCAAAACCAGGCCCGCGACGGAATCGGGATACTTCGATGCAAAGGCGCGCACGAGCATCCCGCCAAAGGAGTGGCCTACTAGAATGAACGGAGGAAAAATTCCCGCGCGGTCGAGCAGCGCGTGCAATTCGTCTACGATCACCCCGGTGATTCGCGGCGACCGCGCACCGTCGCTCCAACCCAGCCAGGCGCGATCATACGTGCATGCACGAGCAAAGCGCTCAACTTCCGAGCGGACCTGCGTCCAATTGAGACATGTGGCGGAAATTCCCGATTCAAAGACAACCGGAGGGCCGTCGATTCCTTTATCGATCAGATGCAGGCGAGTTCCGCCGACGTCGATCATTCGTCCAGGCGGAGGGTATCGGCGACGGTCAGCCGACAATCCCGCTGCTTGGTAAATGAGTCCCGCAAGGATAACAACCGCGATGATGGCGAGAACGGAAAGTAGAATCGAAAACAGGAATCCCGATTCTATCGCATTGCCTTTAGGCGCGACGGCGCCGGAACACGTGCAATACCAGGGAAATTACGGCGATGATCAAGAGCAGGTGGATCGCGCCTCCTACCAGATGAAACCCGATCCACATCACTAGCCACACGCCAATCAGCATGAAGAACAGAATCAGGAACAGGAAGTCGCCAATTAGCCGCATGTCACTCTCTCCTGCACGTTTGATCGCGATAGGTGACAAATTGTTTCAAGAGGCACGCTGCTCGATCATCATGCCACACTAAAGGATGACCTCTCAGGTCCTTTCGGTTCGCAATCTTCGGAAACAATACGGAACGACGGTCGCCGTGGATGGCGTTTCGTTTGAGGTGAACCGCAATGAGATCGTTGGACTTCTCGGCCCGAACGGCGCGGGAAAAACCACGACCATCAACATGATTCTGGGCGTACTGGAACCCACTTCGGGCACCATAGTGGTGGAAGACCTCGACATTTCGAGCAAGCGTTCGCAGGCGTTAGAGCGGACCAATTTCGCGGCCGTCTATGCCCCGCTGCCGGGCAATTTGAGCGTGATTCAGAACCTGCGCTTCTTCGGGATGATCTATGGGGTGAAAGATCTGCCGGCTCGTATTGAGACGCTGCTGGAACAGTTCGATCTGATCGCGTTCCGCGACGTGAAATGCGGCGTGCTTTCCTCGGGGGAACAGACCCGCGTGAGCCTGGCGAAGGCCATGCTGAATCAGCCCGCGTTGCTTCTTCTGGATGAACCGACGGCGTCGCTCGACCCCGCTATCGCCCGCGAAATCCGCATCAAGATCCGGGATTATGCGGCCTCCGGTAGGGCGGGCGTGCTGTGGACCTCGCATAACATGTACGAAGTGGAAGACGTTTGCGATCGCGTGCTTTTTCTCTCGCATGGCAGGATCCTGCTGGAAGGCGATCCACGAACGCTGCCCGCCATACACGGCAAAGAGACGCTGGAAGAACTATTTATCACAGTTGCTAATCAGCCGGAGCGCGCCTAAGCAATGTTTTCATTCCAACGCAGCTCGGCGATTTTCCTGCGCCAGCTTTACTTGATGCAAGGCAGCCCGGCGCGCGTGTTGCCGCTCTTCGCCTGGGTGGCTATCGACATGGTGACCTGGGGGTTCATCACCAAATATCTGAACGCGGTCAGCGGCTCGGGCTTCAACTTCGTTCCGTCTCTATTGGGCGCGGTTCTGTTGTGGGATTTTTTTATCCGTGTGATGCAGGGCGTGACTACAACGTTCTTTGAAGACGTTTGGTCGCGCAATTTTCTGAACGTCTTTGCCACGCCGCTTTCCATCTCCGAATACGTCGGCGGACTCGTGCTTTCGAGCATCGCGACCAGTTCTTTGGGCTTGGTTGTAATGCTGGTGCTGGCGACAGCGGTCTTCGGCCTATCGTTCTTTCTTTACGGAGTGTTGCTGGTTCCGTATCTGCTGGTGCTGTTCTTCTTCGGCATCGCGCTGGGAATCATCGGCTGTGGAATCGTACTCCGGCTTGGTCCTGCGTCGGAGTGGTTCATCTGGCCGATTCCCGCGCTGATCTCGCCATTTGCGGGCGTCTTCTATCCGCTCTCCACTCTGCCCGGCTGGATGCGCTTTTTCTCGCACCTGTTGCCGCCTTCCTATGTATTCGAGAGCATGCGGAGCATCGTTCAGAAGCGTCCGGGATCGCCATCAGCGCTGTTCTGGGGCGCGGCGCTCGACGTGCTATTCCTGGTGCTGGCGAGTTGGTTTTTTCGCAGCATCTACCATCACGCGGTGCGCACCGGCCTGATCGCGCGATACAGCGCCGAGAGTTTGAGCTAGGCAGCGCTCCGTTTGCCCGATTTGGCGCGCGCTTTCGGCTTGGCTTCCGATTTGTTCTCCGCCAGGCTTTTCCGCAGCGCTTCCAGAATATTGACCACGACCGCCGGCTTCTCGCTCTTCGATACTGTCACCCGTTCGCCCTTCTGTTTCTGATCGATCAGCTTTTGCAGGTTTGTCTTGTACTCGTCGTGAAATTTCTTGGGATCGAACTTGGCGCTTAAGGTATCGATCAGTTGTCCGGCTAGCTTCAGCTCCTTGGGCGAGAACTTCTCGGGGCCCGTCTTCACTTGCACCTGCTGAATTTCGTCGGAGAAGAACATGGTGTGGAGCATGAGCTCGTTGCCGTCGGGACGCATCACCACGATGTGTTCGCGGTTATGCATCGCCACTTTCGCGATTGCATACTGCCCCCGCTCCTTCATGGCCTCGCGAAAAAGCGCGTAAGGTTTCGTGACGTCGCCATCGGGAAGCACGTGGTATGACTTGTCGAGAAACACCGGATCAAAATCGTTCGCTTTGACGAACTCGAGAATATCCATCACCTTGGCTGTTTTTGGCGCTATCTTGTCCAGATCAGCCTGCTCGACGACCACATATTCGTTCTTGCTCACTTCGTAGCCCTTCACCAGATCTTCACGCTTCAGGGGCTTGTCTTCTGCCTGGCAGAAATACACCTCTTTCACGCGCGACAGGTCTTTCTTGTGAAGCAAGTGAAATTGGATCGACTTTTCACGCGCTGCCACCTGCAGGCGAACCGGAAATGAAACCAACCCAAAGCTGACGAAGCCTTTCCACACTGTTGCGGCCAATGTACACCTCCGTGGTTTGGATCGTCTGAACAGGAATTAAGTTTCGGAAGCGAACAGCCTTTGGCGAAATCGGACACTTTCGGGCGCAATGCGGCGCACAACAAGCGGCGGACCCGTAGCCGGAGATGGACCCGGGATTGCATCAGGACACGCGAACCGCAACATGTTTTGGGACGCCTGAGCTAGGATCTCTATTGACCATGCGCACATTCTGGAATCTTCTTATTGTTGCCGGCGTCGCTGCCTCAAGCGCTTTTTCCCAGGAGATCAGCATTGAGACGCCGCCCGCGCCGCGAGTAGTGGGGCCGATCGTACGGCCATTTCACCTGGAGCGGCGCGTGGTCTCGCCGGCCAGGCTCACGAATACTGTGCGCCTGGATTCGTTAATACGCGCGGGCAATTTATATCTGTCGGCGCAAGACGTGATCGCGCTGGCGCTCGAAAACAACGTGGATATCGCGATCCAGCGGTACGGTCCTTATCTCGCCCGTGAAGTAGTGCGGCGCGCTCAGGGCGGCGGCTTCCTGCGAGACATTAGCCAGCCAATTAGCCCCGGACCAACCAGCGTCAGTCTGGAAGGCGTCAGCGTAAACAGCCTGGCCTTGGCGGAGAGCGGATCGGGCGTGGGTTCGGGAGGCGGCATCGTGATCCAACTCGGCACCACGCCCCCGAATCTCGACCCGAATCTATTTCTTTACGCGAACTTTCAGCATTCCACTACACCTGAAAGCAATATCTTTCTGAGCTTGGTTCCCTCGTTGCTGGTTGGTACCCAGACCTACGCGGCGCAGTACAGCCAATCGTTTGTAACTGGCACTTCCGCCACGCTTACTTACGTGAATAGTCGGATCAGTTTGAATACTCCGGTAAGCACTTTGAATCCCTATACCACTGGCGACCTGGACTTGTATGTCACACAGAACCTGCTGCAGGGATTCGGGGTATCGGTAAACAATCGCAATATCCGTGTGGCAAAAAACAACCTGAAAGTAACGGACTTGCAATTAAAGCTGCAGGTAATCACGACGGTTTCCGCCATTCTAAATCTTTACTGGGACTTGGTGAGTTTCAACGAGGATTTGCGAATCAACCAGGAAGCACTCAACACAGCGCAGCAGCTCTACGAAGGCAACCAGCGCCAGGTGGAACTGGGGACGCTGCCGGCCATTGAAGTCACGCGCGCCGCCGCCGAAGTTTCCTCAGCGAAGGAAAGCCTTTTGATCGCGCAGACCAACGTTGCCCAGCAGGAGACGGTACTCAAGAACGCTGTGAGCAGAAATGGAATCGTGAGCCAGACTCTGGACGACGTCCACATTATTCCTCTCGACCACATCCTCGTCCCCGAGAAGGAAGACTTGAAGCCAACCGCGGAGCTGGTGAACCTGGCATTGGCGCAACGCCCGGAAATCGCGCAGACCAAGATCAACATCGAGAGCAAGATCATCAACCTGGGCGGTACCAGGAACGCGCTTCTGCCGACGTTACAGGCGTTTTTCGAATTGACCAATAACGCGCTCGCCGGGCAACCGAATCCGATAGGCGCCACCGATCCGAATGTGCTCGCCGTCCGAGGGCCAACTCCAGCCGCATTCAATGGCGGTTACGGAACATATCTCGGTCAAATCTTCGGCCGCGATTATCCGAACTACTCGGCGGGGCTCTCGTTGAATATCCCGTTCCGGAACCGAGCGGCCCAAGCCGATTACGTTGCCGACCAGCTGAGCCTGCGCCAGAGCCAGTTGCAGTATCAGAAGGCGGTGAGCCAGGTGCGGGTGGACGTGAAGAATTCAGTGATCGGACTGCAGCAAGCGCGCGCGCGATACGAGACCGCGGTGGCCACGCGTTCGCTGGCGCAACAAACCTTAGAGGCCGAGCAGAACCGCTTCCGCTTCGGCGAATCGACCATTGCGATTGTGGTGCAGGCCCAGCGCGACTTGGCAAGCGATCAAAGCGCCGAAGTGCACGCCATGGCGAACTACACGCATGCCAAGGTGGCTTTCGATCAAGCCGTGGGGCAGACGCTGGATGTCAACGAGATCTCGATGGACGAAGCCGCATTGGGCCATGTGGCGCGGGAATCGGCTATTCCGGCGTCGGCAGTAACAGGACCACGGCCGTGAGGACGTTCACTATGCTGTTGCACAAAACATTTTCCGCCTTCATCGTGCTGAGCCTCGTGGTATCGCAAAGCAGCGCTCAACAGATCGGCCCGCAAGCACCTCCGCAGGTGGTGGAAAAGCCCCACGGCCCGCTGCTGTTTCGATCCTACATGCAGACCAGCGTTCCGCCCGTGGAACTGCGCAACACGGATCATCTGCATAGTCTGATTCGCGCCGGACATCTGTACCTGACAGTCCAGGATGCAATTGCATTGGCCATCGAAAACAATCTGGATCTGGAAGTGGACCGCTATGGTCCGCTGAGCGCCGAATGGCAACTGCAGCGAGCGCAGGCCGGGGGCCCCTTGCGCGGCGTCCCTAGCGGAAACTCATTGGTGAATCAAGCCACCAGCGGCCAAGGCGTGGTGGGTAGCCAGATTGCCGCCGGACTGGCTTCCAACAGCTCTGGAAATATTGGGAACACTGGCGGCACTGCTATTTCTCAGATCGGGCCGGTAACACAAAACCTGGATCCCGTGCTTCAAAACGCGGATGTGTTCGCGCATACCACCAGTCCCCAAACGGTGACGCTTCAAAGCGGAACCGATGCATTGATCGACGCACGTCACACCTTCCAAACATTTGTCCAAGAGGGATTCCTCAGCGGCGGCTACGCTCAGGTGGCGACCAATGAATCCTACTTGAAGGAAAACTCTCCTTCCGATTTTCTGAATCCGTCGGTGGAGCCGGTGGTGAACATTTATCTTCGCCACAACTTCCTGCAAGGTTTCGGAACTGGCGTGAATAGCCGCTTCATCCGCGTGGCTCAGAAGAATCTTCAGGGCGCTCAAGAAACGTTTCGATCGCAACTCCTGAATCTGGTTTCCAACGTTCTGAACCTGTATTGGGATCTGGTCACCGATGATAACGACCTGGCGGTTCGTCAACGCGCCGTGGATCAAGCGCAGAAATTCTACGACGACACCCGCAAACAAATTGAGCTGGGAGTGATTCCCCGATTTGAAGCCTCCAGGGCCCAGTCTGGGCTGAGCAATAGCCGCCAGTTACTGGACATCGCGCAGGCCACCGCACAGCAACAAGAGAACCTGCTTAAAAATGCGCTGAGCCGCAATGGCCTGGAGGATCCGCTGCTGGATGCCGCCCAGGTAGTAACGCTCGATCGCATCGAGATTCCAGAGCAGGATAATTTGCCGGCTCTGCGCGATTTGGTGGCGAAGGCGCTCGCCAACCGTCCGGACTTCGCGCTCGCCAAGATCAACGACGAGACGTCCGAAATCTCGGCGTTAGGCACGGCCAACGGCGTTTTGCCCACTTTGCAAGGCATCGCGTCCGCGAGCGCTGTGGGATTGTCCGGCACCCCTACGCCACCGGTAGCTTTTAACGGCCAGACATACGCGGCCGAACCTTACTATGTGGGCGGATTGGGTAACGCGCTGGGGCAAGTGTTTCGCGATAACTTTCAAACCCATCGCGCCGCCATTCAGTTTCAAGGCACCCTGCGAAATCACGTGGCGCAAGGCGATTATGGAGTGGACCAACTGCAATTGCGGCAGGGCGATCTGCTGGAGCGCCGCGACCAAAATCAATTGGTGGTGGACATTTCCAATTACATGGTCGCGCTGCGGCAGGCGCGTTCCCGCTATTCGCAAGCCGTTGACTCGCGTAACCTGCAACAAGAACTGCTCGACAAATCGCAGCAGTCTTTTTCGTTTGGAGCAGCGACGATTAGCGACGTGCAGGCAGCCGAAACGGCATTGGTGGCCGCGCAGGAAACCGAAGTGACGGCGTCATCTGCCTACAGCCACGCTCGCATTTCGCTGGATCAAGTGTTGGGGCAAACGCTCGATGTCAACCATGTTTCCGTAGGTCAGGCGCTGAACGGGGCTAGGGCAGCGACGCCGCAGCGTTAACCAGCTTTTCGATCGACGGCACGATTGCGATACGAAGCTCAGCCTGCGGCTTCTTTAGCTTTTCGAGAAACGCCTTTTGTTGTGCGAGCCAAGACTCGGGCGGGCGTTGATTGCGGTCCAAATAATCGAGGGCCTGTAGGCCAATGGACGCTAAACGGCTGAGGTCTGCCGACACGGGAATAACTTCCTTCAGCAGCCTTGATTTTTCCAGCGTTGGCTGGAGCAGCGCATCGTTGTCACGCCAGCGCGTAAGCCAGATTCGCATCTGATCACGATCCATTCGATCCACGAGCGCGGAGAATAAACCTGCAGTTTCGCTTTCCGGACGGGCCGCATCCACCAACCCATCGAGCGGTGTCAGCTGAGTGTATTTGTGCGTGCGAATGCGCTGGCCGAACGTGGCGGGTTGAACCACATCGGCCAGCGTCTGGAGAGGCCCCACCGGATCGGCACCAGCTAGGCGATGGAGCATCGGAAGGTAGCTCGATCGATGCGTCAGGCCCAGTTGATCCAGTTCCCGGCTCACGGCCTCCAATCGGAGATACATGGCGGGCACGTCATTCACTTCTTGCGGCGACCACAACCGTTCGGCAATCGCAGCGGTTCGCGGCCAAATGCGCGAGTCGACATTCTCCGCGCTTATGAACTCGCCCCACATCGCAACCTCGCCGCCCAAGATGCGAGCCTTCTCATCGGCCGAGAGCGTCGCAGCGTCGCCCCCCAGTGGATCTACGGCGTAGAGTTTAGAAGCCGGTTCGATGTGATCGAGATAATAACCCGCCGAAAGAATGCTGGAAAAACCATGGCGTGCGGCTTCGGCAAGCGACTTCTGACCGCGCCAGGATTGAATCACGATATCCCGCGGCAGATCGGGATCCAAAATCTCATCCCAGCCTTCCATCCGCTTGCCATACTTTGCGACTACCTTCTGAAGCCGCCGATTGAAGTAGGCCTGAAGGTCTTCCGTGGTTTTCAGATGGTTCTTCCGCATGAATGCGCGGATGTGCGCGCTGCTTTTCCACTGTTTGCCGGTTACTTCGTCGCCGCCGATGTGAAAGCACGGATCGGTAAACAGCGCCGCCATCTCGCCGATAAGAGCGTCCAAGAACAGATATGTGGATTCGCGCGTGGGGTCAATAGTGGGATCGAACACGCCCCAGTTGCGCTCAATTTCATATGGCCCCGGTGCGCTGGCTAGTTCGGGGTAACCAACCAGCCAACTCGTCGTGTGGCCGGGAACATCGAACTCAGGCACCACACGAATGCCGCGATCTTGCGCGTAGGCTATTACCTCGCGAACCTGCTCCTGCGTGTAGTACAAACCATCGGAACCGAGCTGCTGCAATTTCGGAAAACGCTTGCTCTCGACACGGAAACCCTGATCGTCGGACAGATGCCAATGGAAAACGTTCAGCTTCACCGCAGCCATCCCATCGAGATTGCGCTTCACTACTTCGATGGGCATCCAATGCCGCGAGACGTCCAGATGCAGGCCGCGCCAGGGGAAGCGCGGATGGTCTTGGATATCGGCCAGCGGTACTTCGAAACCGTTCGGCCCCGTAACAAGGAGTTGTCGAAATGTTTCCAGGCCGCGCAGGATGCCCAGAGGATTCGGAGCAGAGAGACGCGCTTGCTTTTGCGTAATCGCTAACTGGTAGCTCTCGTCTTCACCGAGTTGCTGGATTGGTTGCGAGGCGTGGTCACACTGAATGACCAGCGTTGCGGCAGAAGCGTCGGCGACCATTTCGCCCAGACGCCAGGCTGCATTCTCTAATCGCTCTTCCGTGTAGCCGGTGAAGGCCACGCGAGGCATCGATCCAATTGCAAGGCTTCCCTGCCCCATTTCGATCTTGGCAGGCCAGGGCATCAGCGGCGGGTCGGCGCTCGCGAACATCGCCGCCACCAGCAGCAGCCCAGCGTACCTCGTCATGCTTATTGGCCAAGCTTTGCGGGCGCGAAGAAATCGAGCGGCTTTAGCGCCACAACCTTCCAGTGCTTCTTTTCCTTGCGCAATTCAAGGTGCACCACTTCCCGCCGCCGGATGAGCGGGCCGTCCTGCTCCAGGTTACGGATTTCGAGCAACCAGTCCAGGTCTATCTTGTACGTTTCGCCGGCGTCCTCCTCGGTCAAGGGCAGGATGGAAGAAGAGATTTCACCTGCGTTCACAAGCGCCGTAACGTTGTTCTTCACCGTGTCGTAATCCGGCATGTCTTTGCTGAACTCTGCCATGAATTTCGAAACGTTACCGTGTACCAGCGCGATGCCGGTCCCATTCTGTTCGGTCAGCGCGCCGGCCATGGAAGCCACCACGTCCATGACATCGTCGTGCGCATCGGCGAAGGCAAATGCGGCCACGATGCAGACCAGCGTTGCGATTCGCGCAGTACTACGCGCAGTACTACGCGCCGTATTACGCGCCGTATTACGTACGATAGCTCGCATTGATCTCAATGTACTTCTCGGTCAGGTCGCACGTCCAGAAGCGCGCGCTGCCCTTGCCTTTGCTTTGGATCGCGAATCGAATCAGGCATTCGGATTCGTCCAGTTTCTTCTTCAGCTCCGCTTCGGAAAACTCCGCCGCAAACCCGCCGCGGCACACCGGTACGCCTTGCAGATCGATGTCTACCTTTGCCGGATCGAGCGGCACGCCCGCGTTGCCCGCCGCCGAAATAATGCGCCCCCAGTTCGGATCGGACCCCGCGATAGCGGTCTTTACCAGCGGTGAATTCGCGATGCTGCGCGCGATGCGNNTTGCCGCGCCAGGTCTTCCAGCACCTGTCCCAGCGCCTCTTCCAGCTTCTTGCTTTCCTTTTGATTGGGCTGGATCCCGGAAGCTCCGTTGGCCAGTACCAGCATCGTGTCGTTAGTCGATGTGTCGCCATCCACGCTGATGCGATTGTAACTACGCTTCACCGCGGCAGACAGCATGGCGGCAAGCGCGGAAGGCGGAAGCACCGCGTCCATCATCACGAATCCGAGCGTCGTCGCCATGTTGGGCATGATCATTCCGGATCCCTTGGTCATCCCCGCGATCTGGATGGTGCCTTTTTTGAATCGCACTTGTTGGTGCGCGGTCTTCATTACCAGATCGGTGGTGAGAATGGCACGGGCCGCATCTTCGAACCGATCGGGCTTCAGTCCTGCCACCAAGCCCGGTATCGCGTTCACGATCAAATGCGCGTCCAGTTCCACGCCGATCACGCCCGTAGACGCCGGAAATACCTGAGTGGGAGGGACGTGAAATTGATTGGCAATAGCGTCGCAGCAGGCCAGCGCAACACGATCGCCCGTGCGCGTGGCGCAATTCGCATTGCCCGCATTAATGAGCACCGCGCTTACGATCCCGCGCGACTTCGTCAGGTTCCAACGCGCGATTCGTACCGGCGCGGCCTGCACGCGATTCTGCGTGAAAACGGCTGCGCCCGACGCAGGAACCTCGGGGACAATCAGCGCCAGGTCATCCTTCTCAACCTTGCGGATTCCGGCATACACGGCCGAATATCGATAGCCTAGCGGTAACTTCACGCGACTTTCTCCCCTAACATTTCGTTTTCTTTGAGATGCTGGCCGTTCAGGAATGCTTCCGCCGACAAGCGCTTGCGGCCTTCCATTTGAACTTCGATGAGATCAAGCACGCTTCCTCCGCCGCAAGCAATCAGCATGCGCTTCTTCTGCGGAATCATTTGGCCGGGTTTCGCGCTGGTCGCGTCAATTGCTACGCGAGACTTCCAGATGTGAAACATTTGTCCGCGAAAGAAACTGTACGCGCCGGGCCACGGGAGAAGTCCGCGCGATCGATTGAAGATTTTCGACGCAGGCCAATTCCAGGCGATCTCGCCGTCCTCTTTTTTCAGGATGGGTGCAAGCGTGGCTTCAGCCGGGTCTTGCTTCACCGGCGTGGGATTATCGCGCAATGTCTCGACAAGAAGGTCTGCGCCGGCGTCGGCGAGCCGCCCGCCGAGTTCCAACGCGTTCTCTTCCAGTCCGATTTCCGTCTCCCACTTCAGAAGCATGTCACCGGTATCGAGGCCAGCATCAATCTTCATCGTGGTTACTCCGGTGCGCGTCTCCCCATTGGCAATGGACCACTGGATAGGCGCCGCGCCGCGATATTTCGGTAACAACGACGCATGCACATTGATAATGCCGCGCGTCGGAATATCGATAATCGCCTGTGGAATAATCTGCCCGTAGCCGACCACCACCATCGCCTCTGGCTGCATCTGTTTCAACTGCTCGACAATTTCGGGACGCCGAATACGTTCGGGTTGATGCACCGGCAATCCTAGCCGCGCAGCAGCTTCTTTCACTGGCGACGCGTTGAACTGGCCGCCTCGACCTTTAGGCCGGTCGGGCTGCGTGAATACCGCCAGCACGCGATGACCGGCTTGGACAATCCGATCGAGTGTGGGAACCGCAAACGTGGGGGTGCCCAGAAAAATCAGCTCCATTCTCCGGCTTTCAGGAGCTTGCGCACTTTGCGCCGGATCAAGTCGCGTTTCAGGGCGCTCACGTGGCTGATGTACAGACGGCCATTCAGATGATCGATCTCATGGCAAAATGCGCGGGCCAGCAATTCCTCGCCGGCCAACTCGAACCATTCGCCTTTAATGTTTTGCGCACGGACGGTGACACTCTTGGGACGCGTTACCTGCTCGCGAAATCCGGGCAAGCTCAGGCAACCTTCTTCGCCGGTTTGAAATTCTTCCTTTCGGATGATCTCGGGATTGATCAGCACGATCTTTTGCTGCGGGNNCTTTGGCGGCGTACATGGATTCAAACATGTCGTCGATCAGCTTGTTCAGTTCAGGCGTATCGAAGTCGGTCACCGCCGCGGCTTGCTTTTCGAGCACCTGCTCGCCATACAACACGATCGAATACGTCATCAGAAGTTTCTTACCTGCTCCCTATAACCTTCGAAATTGCGGCGGGNNAACGCTTGCGCCAGAACGATGGAGACCATGGCCTCGCCAATCACCCCGGCCGCCGGAACCACGCAGACATCGCTGCGCTCGTAGGCGGCCAGCGCGGATTCGCGCGTGGTCAAATCCACGGATTCCAGCGGACGCCGCAACGTCGAGATGGGCTTAAGCATTCCGCGAACCAACACGTCCTGGCCATTGGTCATACCGCCTTCCAGGCCTCCCGCGCGATTCGCTCCGCGTGTGAAATGCCGCTCCTCACGATTGTAGTGAATGGTGTCTTGCACGCGCGATCCGAACGAAGCAGCGCCTTCGGCGGCGAAACCGATCTCGACACCCTTGACCGCTTGCATCGATACGATGGCTTGCGCCAACCGGCCATCGAGCCGCGAATCCCAAGTAACGTGCGAGCCCAGCCCCGGCGGCACGCCGTGGGCCACCACTTCGAAGACGCCACCCACGGTGTCACCCGTGCGATACGCATGATCGACCACTTCCTTCATCCGCGCTTCGGCCTCAGCGTCCACACAACCCAGCAAAACCGTTTCTTTTTGGCTGAGCGCCACCAGCTCATCCCATTCCGCGGGACGTCCCAAACACGCCTCGCCGACACCGATGACGTGGCTGAGCACGGTGATCCCAAATTGTCCCAGCAGCGCTTTCGCTAACGCGCCCACCGCAACGCGTGCCGTGGTTTCCCGAGCGCTGGCGCGTTCCAGGATGTAGCGTGCGTCGGGAAAATTGTACTTCAGGCTGCCCGCCAGATCGGCGTGTCCTGGACGCGGCCGCGATAGCGGCTTGTGCTTCTGCGGATCTTCGTCCGAACCTTCCACCGGCAGCGCTTCGGTCCAATTCTTCCAATCTTTGTTTTGGATGATGATCGCAATCGGCGCACCGATGGTCTTGGAGTGCCGCACACCGGCGACAATTTCGGCGCGATCCGTTTCAATCTTCATCCGGCCGCCGCGCCCGTAGCCTTGCTGACGGCGCCACAGTTCGTGATTTACGGCGTCCAAAGAGACAGGAATTCCCGCCGGAAGCCCCATCAACGTGGCTACCAGGCACTCTCCATGCGATTCACCGGCTGTTTCGAAACGGAACATGTTTGAGGGGAAAACTTCATGTTACCGGAAACCCGGCGCTCGGTGGCTGGTAGCGTTGCTACATCTGTCGCGCGATGTCATACTGCCAAAAGTTGCCTTCCGGACAAAATGACGCGGTTGGGCGGCCCAGGGTCTCGGCCGCCTGGGCGATCGTAGCGCTGGCACTGTTACTGCTCTGGCAATTCCTGACGGTCCACTACAATCGCGCGGGAAACTGGAACGCTCTGTTCCTCACTGGCCAACTTTTCGCGGTTCCGCCGGAACTGGCGCGCGGCACTTATCTTTTTCCGGGCACAGGCTTCGATGGCCAAATGTACCGCTACGTAGCGCACGATCCGTTCCTGCAGCGCGGATACGCGCGCTATCTCGACAATCCCGGAGAGCGTTATCGCCGCATCCTCGTTCCCGCTTTGGCCTATTTCTTGGCTGCCGGACACCAACCGTTGATCGATGCCTCCTACATTGCGATTGTCGGACTGTTCGTTTTGTTCGGGGCCTATTGGCTCAGCCATTGGGCCGTGCTGGTGGGAGCACACCCCGCCTGGGCGCTTGCATTCCTGCTAATCCCAGCCACGTTGATTTCGATGGACCGCATGACCGTCGACGTCGCCCTGGCGGCGCTGACTGTGGCCTTCGCCGTCTATTGGAAAACCGGTTTGTGGTGGAAGCTCTTCATCGTGCTGCTACTAGCTTGCCTGGTGCGTGAAACTGGCTTGCTTCTCGTCGCCGGCGCCTGCCTGTTTGATGGGATCAACCGACGGTTCGCGCGCAGTGTGCTGTGGGCCTCCGCATCCCTGCCGATGTTCGCTTGGTATTGGTTCGTCTACGGCATATTCCGCGAAAAGACGCACTATGGAGCACCCGCGTGGTTTCTCAAAAAGCTCGGCCCAGGTCTCTTTTACAGGCTGCTGCAGCCTCCCCGATATCCGCTGCCCGCTACTCTTGAAGCCATCGCGAGATTCGCTGACGTACTCGCGCTGGCGGCCATTCTGTTCGCTTCGATCCTCGCCATAGTCCTTTTTCTACGCGTCCACCCGAAAGGACCGCTGGCGATCGGCGCCCTTTTATTTGCAGCCCTGGTTTTCGCTCTAACCGGCACCCAATATTGGACCGATGCCTACGGCTACTCACGCGTCTTTTCGCCTCTATTGATCCTGATTGCTCTGCCTTCCATCGCGAGGGAAGCCGGCACGCCGTCACCCTGGTGGCTTAGTCTGGTCCCGATACTCGTGGTGGACCTGAGGCTGGGAATGCAATTCGCATGGGCGATCGGTGGCGTCATTCGAGGCTTGTTGCACCTTTGACATATTGAGGCACCTTTGACAGATTGATGCGAGTCCTCTTGGTGAGCGATTACGCTACGCCCACCGGCGGAGCTGAACTGATGATACTCGCGCTGCGCGATGCGCTGCGGCAGCGAGGACATGACGCGCGTCTTCTGGCCAGTTCAGCCCGTCCTTTGAATATGCCGAGCCAGGCCGATTACGAGTGTTTCGGGATTTCCTCGCCGATCCGCGGCTTAACTCAAGTGGCTAACCCGTCGGCTTACTGGCATCTTAAGCGGATACTCAGCGAATTTCGGCCTGACGTCGTTCATGTTCGGCTCTTCCTGAGCCAGCTCTCGCCTCTGATCCTGCCTCTTCTCGCAGACGTTCCGGCCATCTATCATGTCGCTTGGTACCGCTGCATTTGCCCGATCGGAACGAAGATGCTGCCCAATCTTTCCAGTTGCCAGGAGCCGGCTGGCACGGCCTGTTTGAGAAATGGCTGCTTTCCCGCCTACGCCTGGCCCTCGGCGATGTTGCAACTGAAACTTTGGCGTCATTGGTCGCACGCATTTAACGCTTTCGTTGCGAATAGCGGCGCGACGAAACGCCGCTTGGAGACGGAGGGTATCCATCCAATCCAGGTGATTTGGAATGGTGTGCCCGCGAGCCCTTTAGGCGCTGAGCTCTCGCCCAGGCCGACCGCTGTTTTTGCTGGACGGCTAGTTTACGAAAAAGGGGCGAACGATCTGGTGCAAGCCTTCGCGGATGTCCGGTCGCGGATCCCCGATGCCACGCTGCTGATCGCCGGAGATGGACCGGAACGTCCTCGCCTCATCTCGGAAATAGCCCGCCTGGGCCTGGAGTCTAGCGTTACGATGCTGGGCCACATTTCGCGCGACGAACTGGAGCAGCGTTTCGCCGGCGCATGGGTACAAGTGGTGCCGTCCCGCTGGGAGGAACCATTCGGCTTGACTGCCGCGGAGTCCATGATGCGGGGAACAGCCGTCATTGCCAGCAATACCGGCGGCTTGGCCGAGTTCGTTCGTCACAATGAGACCGGAATATTGGTTCCACCTCAAGACCCTCGCACGCTGGCCGAAGCGCTCGGCTCTCTGCTCGGAAAACCCGAGTTGGCCCGCCGCCTCGGTCTGGAAGGACGTGCGTTCGCCCTGCAACACCTGACGATGGACACTTTTGTGGATCGTTTTATCGAGCTGTATGAGTTACTCTGTCAGAGTAAGTCGGATTCCTCCGCTAACTGACATTAAGATGCAGCCTGCCGTTTCTATAGTCGTGGAAGCCTACAACGAAGAGGCCAATGATCTCGCTCCTCCAGACGATACTTTCCAGGCGCTGCTGCAACAGGATTTCCCCCTCGAAGAGGTGGAGCTGATTCTCATCGGTAGCCCTCAGCAGATCGCGCATTGGCAAGAGATTTATACGAAGTGGCCGCGCTTTTTACGAGTGAAGCTCCTGGCGGCGGACGCGGAACATTCGCACTACTGGGAATTGAAGAACAAAGCTGCAGCGTATGCCGAGGGTGAAATTCTCGCTTTGATCGACTGTGATGGCTTGCCCGGTCCGCGCTGGCTATCGTCAGGCGTCGGAGCAATCCGGCAAGGCGCCGATGCTTCCATTGGGCCTTCCCTCTTTCGGACCGCAAAGTCAGCGCCGCACTCGCCATGGATGATGGCCGCGGCGTTGCCTTCCTGGTCTTTCTTACTTGCATTTTCGTGGTCGGCGGCAGATCTTCAGGCGAACGGCCTCATGGGCCACAATCTCATCATCCGCCGCCGCTGGCTCTTGGAGCATCCCTTCCCGGTGCTGAGGCGGTCTTATATTTCGTCGATCGAGTTCTTTAAACTGAGACGGGCGGGCGCAAAATTCTCATACCAACCCAGCCAGACTTCAGCTCACGGTATGAACGTTCAATGGTGGCTTTCGAGAATGCATTTCCGAAGAGGCTGGGAGACCTACGAGGGAAGGCGTGCCGACACGAGTTGGCCGCGGATTCGCGTCTTGGAGCGTCTTCCCTGGATTGAACCCATCGTGCTTCGCATGGGACTGGTGGGCCGGGACGCCTGCCACTGGTTCCGCTTCAGCCGGGTCTTAGGGATCAGTCGCGGCAGAGCGATTTTTCTATTCCCGATTGCTTTGGTTGCCTCGTTTTTCGCACGCACCGCCGAGATGATCGGCATGTATGCGGCGCTCTTGGCTCCCAAAGCCAGCGAGCATCAGGCCAGATTCTAGGCGACTCTCCGTTGTGCCTCGGTGAGTTCGTCGGGCTGCGACCCAGCGTCCTTCACTTTTCGCGGCGTGATCAGCGATTTCAGATGGAGCACCGTGCCGGCCACCAGCGACAATCCGCAATAAGCCGAAAACACAACCTGAACTGGAAATGCCAAGATCGCGAAGCTCCATCCGGCTCGTTCCTTGAGAAATCCCAGAAATCTGCCGTTGCAAGCCGCCACCACCACGAGCGCTGCCACCATGAGTCGAACGTGGCCGGTACACGCCGCCAGCGCGATCCACGCCGCCGCCACACTGACACGTTGCGACCAGCGCAGGTTCAGATCGTTCGGCATTCTGCGGCGCTTGAGAATCAGCCGGGTCCATGGTATGCCACGGCGAAAGATGTCGGTACGCGACATCTCGGGAAACGTCCAACGCTTCAAATGTTGCGCCTGCGCCCGAGGGTCCAGCCGGATCCGGACGCCAGCGGCGTTCAAGCGCATCCCGAGTTCAATGTCCTCGATAGACGAGCTGTCATAGGACTCGTCGAATCCGCCGAATTCTCGAAACAACTCCCGCCGGATGGCGCCAAACCCAGCCCAGAAAGTGCTGGCATCCGCGCGGCCGACGCGGTGTGTGTGGCAATGGAGCAAATTGCGGTACCGGGAAAAGAAGCCCGCATCCAGAGGATTCTCGTCGTAGGCTCCAAAGGCCGCGCCGATCGCCGGGTCGTCCAGATGCGCCAACAGCAACCGCAACGACTCGCGGTGCAGGCGCACGTCCGCATCGAGAAAAACTAGAACGTCGCCCCGCGCCTGTGCCGCTCCCAGGTTGCGGGCGCACGCCGGGCCAGATCGCCTGTCCGTGGAAAGAACCGTACAGCCATGCTGCCTGGCGACCGCGGCAGTATCTTCGGTGGAGGAATCGTCGACTACGATAATATCGAGTGGCCCGACGGACGAAAGTTTCACCGCTTCCAGAGTCTTATGAAGTGTTTGGCTGGCATTGAACGCAGCGATAATGACGGAGATGCTCGAAGGAGGCTCGATCACGTTACAACTGATCGTAAACGACGGAATTGAAACTTGCAATACAGAAAGTGCAATCCAAATAGCAAGCCGACTAGTAGGCGTGCCTGTCAGCCAGTTTGACGAAGCCAGCCATGCTTGCCGCCAGAGCGGGGATCACGCCAAATGAGAGCGGCTCTTCCCCACACCCGCATGGAAATGTTGCACTTGCCCCGCAAAAACCCGTGCTATACTAAATTTCAGTTTGATCGTCCCGCCCACGCTTGGCCGCAACACATCGTGCTCCTCGCAAAGCCCGCAATCAAATGTATCCGCTAGTTGAAGGATGAGTTCATGAAAAAAGTGTTCGTAGGAAATTTGGATTTCGGCGCTACCGAGGAAAGTATTCGCAGCGCGTTCGAGGCGTACGGCGCAGTAGAGCGCGTCAGTTTGATGACCGACCGCGACACCGGCCGCTCCCGAGGTTTCGCTTTTGTGGAAATGAGCGATTCGTCGGAAGCGGATGCAGCCATCAACGGATTGAACGGCACCAACCTGGGTGGCCGCGCGATCAACGTCAACGAAGCCCGCCCCAAGACCGATAGCCCCCGTCGCGGCGGAGGCGGCGGTGAGCGGCGCGAGCGACGCTGGTAGGGCACCCCTTTTCGTTCCAACGACGATTATGGTCCAATGATCAAGGTCCTATAGGACCACAATGCTTTTAGGAGGATCTCATGGCTGGCCGGTCAGGCGACACATTCAAAAAACGTCAAAAGGAAGTCGCCCGTGCTGAAAAGCACCGGGAAAAGTTGGCCAAGCGCCTTGAGCGCAAAACGCTTCCAAAAGAGTCTCCCGATAGTGATGAAGGCACTCTAGCTGAGCAACTATCATCGGAGGATGCGGCGCAATCAGAGGAAAGCGGCGCATCACAATCTATTTGAGCGCCTTCGAGCGTTTCAAATTAATATCAACAGAACAGTAACAAGGAGAGAACGTGAAAGAGACAGGTACAGTTAAGTGGTTTAATGCCGGAAAAGGCTTTGGATTTATCCAGCGCGACAACGGCGAAGATGTGTTCGTGCATTTCTCGGCCATCGAAGCCAGTGGGTATCGAACCCTCGACGAAGGCGCGCGCGTGTCCTTTATCGTGAAGAAGGGTCCCAAGGGCCTGCAAGCCGAACAAGTCACCCTGGCGTAAACCGAGCAACAAACAGTTTCGGATCTGGCCGTTATTTTCTCCGTGAGACAGCGGGGCAGCGGCCAGGTGCCATCTGGATTTTCCCATCGGACGTTCCGGGCGTCTGGCGCGTCCGTCCTGCCGCTGGAAGGTGCGGCTTTCATGCAGCTCCTCTACAAAGGCTTTAACCAGCGAGCGAATATCCGCAGTTATCGTTTCGATGGCGTTGTCCCCAGTGAGCGGCCCAGCAAGATAGTGAGGAATCTCGAATTCCTGCTGAGGTTGGACATGACGGTGCTGGCGGAGCATCGCATCCGGATTCAGGAAGCTCCTGCATTATGCCTGGGTATCCTGCAGAGCGCGCTGGCCACCCCAGGCGCGGATACCATTCCCTATTTGAGCTACACCATCACTCGCGGAGAGATTCTGGCCTTTGCGTCGGCCCGTGATGCAGTCACCGAAGCCAAAGGCGCGCGGCGCAAGCATCGGCCGCCCTTCAAACCCACCACGCCCGCGCAGTGGAAATGGCCGGGACAGTAAGCTCTACGGCAGCGCGAACACGTTGAGCGTCAAGCCCGAGACAATGGCAACGTACTGCTTGCCATCCTTACCTTGGTAAGACATCGGATCCGCATTCCCCGCCCCATCCAGCTTCGCCGACCACAGTTCTTTACCGGTCTTCGAATCGAGTGCGCGGAACCGTTCGTCGCTGACGATTCCGGCAAACACCAGGCCGCCCGCGGTCGCGATCGGACCCGCGAATCCTCCCGAGCGGCCGGTATTCTGCCTTTCTGGCCCCAGCTCCTCGGTGATTCCGAACGGCACCTGCCAGGCGAACTCGCCCGTGTTGGCGTTCACCGCCGTCATCCGTCCCCATGGTGGTTTCTGGCAAGGCCAAGTCAGCTTCGATCCTTCTTTAATCGGCGCCGTAAAGGTGTGAAACGGACCCGGACCATCCACGCCGGCGCGCGTATATTCGAGCGGCGAGCCATGCTCGTCAAACGAATACTCCACACCGGGCTTCTTCTTTTCGGTCCAGCCCACCTGGCCCTGATCATGCGTATAAGCGAAGATGAATCCATCCTTGGGATCCACTGCCATGCCGCCCCAGTTAGTGCCTCCCGTTGCGCCCGGAAAAATGATAGTCGATTTTGGTGGCTTGTCCGGCTCCTGCAATAGGAACGGCGTGAACGGACCCGCGTTGTAAAACCCTCCGCTCCGCTCCACCAGCGCTTTGCAAGCCGCGGCGTGTTCGGGCGTCGTGTCCTGGGCTGTCACCAGATCCTCGGGCTTGTAGTCCATCCGCGCCAGCGGCGGCGGCTTCAACGGGAACGGCTGCGTGGGGGAATACCATTCGCCAGGCACATCACCCGCCGCGACTTTGCGCTCTTCTACGCCAAACACGGGCTTACCGGTCTCGCGATTCAAAATGAACATCCATCCCGTCTTGCCGATATCCGCAATCGCGGGTATTTTCTTGCCGTTCACCGTAATGTCGAGCAGAACCGGCGCAGGCGGATTATCGTAATCCCACAGATCATGATGGACCGTCTGGAAATACCATTTGAGCTTTCCCGTCTCCGCGTCCACAGCTACCACGCTGTTGCCGAAAAGATTCGCACCCGGCCGGTCGCCGCCGTAATAATTCGACGCCGGTCCGTCCACTGGCATATAAACGATGCCCCGCTGCTCGTCCGCCGTCATCTGAAACGCCCAGATATTGGTGCCGGAGCGGCCCTTCCAGCCGTCGTTCAACCAGGTCTCGTGACCCGTTTCACCCGGCTGCGGAACGGTGTGAAAATCCCACAGCTTCGCACCAGTCCGCGCATCGTACGCGCGCGTATCGCCCGGCGGACCGACCGGCAATTCCAACACACTTGCCCCCACCATCACTAGATTCCGAAAGATGGTCGGAACACCCCCGTACCCAACAACCATATCCACGACGCCCTCTTTGCCGAACCCCGGATCGATCTTGCCGGTGGTGGCGTTCAGCGCGATCAGGTTACGCCCGGCGGTAAAGATGATGCGCGGTGGATTCTGCTTGTCGCCTGGCCAATATGCCACGCCCCGCGTCGACGGGCGGGCGCCCGTCACGGTGTAGCTCCACACTTCCTTGCCCGTCATTCCATCCAGCGCGACCACGCGCGCCGACGCCGTGATATATAGGATGCCGTTTACCACAATGGGCGTGGCTTCGGAGCCCCCTCCTCCGAATCGAGGCGCCGCCGCTTCACCTTTCAATGAAAACGTCCAGGCCGATTTCAGCGTATCGACGTTCTTGGTGTTGATTTGTGTCAGCGGCGAATAGCGCGTGCCGGCCATATCGTGGTTGTATGACGGCCAGTCGCCCTGGGCTGCTTTTACCTCTTCGGCCTTTCCGCTTGCCGCGAAGCAGGCCAGCACCGCACATGCGAGCAGAATCGTTTTTTGCAAAATTGTTGCCATCCGTTAGGCATGCTATCACGAGCCGATTCAACCTGCCCACCACTGTGGTAGGTTGAAAACTGCAATGCGTCCAGCCTTTGTGTTCAGTATCGGTCTGTTGATCGCCGGAGTCTTCTTGCCCGCCTTTTGTCTCCGCGCGCAAGACCAAAAAGATCAAGACAAGAGCGCCAGTGAAAGCGCGGCCCGGGAAATTCAAGCCAAAGGCATGCCGCCCAGAACGGCGCCTACCGAGTATCAATCGCAAGCCAAAGCCGGAACGGTAACCATTGGCGCCGAGTTTATGGGCCATGCCGTTCCCACGCCCGAACAGCCGCTTACTTCCGAAGATTATGTGGTGGTGGAAGCCGGGTTCTTTGGTCCTCCGGACGCGAAGATCAGGCTGTCTCGCGATGACTTCTCATTGCGCATCAATGGTAAGAAGACGCTGTTGACGAGTGAGCCTTACGAGCTGGTTTTCCATTCCCTCAAAGATCCCGAATGGCAGCCGCCGGAGTCGGGCGAGGCGAAGGAATCGAAAGGCGGGCTCACCACCGGTGGTGGCGGCGGCGGTGGCGACAAGCTTCCACCCATCCCTCCTAAGATGCCATTCCCGCTGCGACGGGCCATGGAGCAGCACGTTCAAAAGGCCGCGATGCAGGAAGGCGAGCGCCCGCTGCCCCAAGCCGGATTGCTGTTCTTCCAATATCGCGGCAAGCTGGAGAACATTAAATCGCTGGAGTTGGTCTACACGGGGGCCGCGGGCAAGGCGACTTTGGAACTGCAGCCGTAAGCGCCCGGCGCTACGCCGGAGGCGCAAATAAATTCCCACGATTGAGCAGCCACTGCGGATCGAAGCGCCGTTTCACGTCCTTCATGCTTTCGATTTGCGCGGGCGTGTATTGCATTTCGAGCAGATGCGCTTTGCGCTTGCCGAGCCCATGTTCGGCCGAGACGGTGCCGCCCAAACTCACGGCGTGACGCGCGAAATGACGCATCAAGCGCTGGCCGGTCTCAAACTCGTCAGGGGACTTGGGCAGGATGTTGACGTGTACGTGCGCGTCGCCGATGTGGCCGAAGATAACGTATTCAAGCCCGTGCTGCATCAACTCAGCATGATAAAACGCGAGCATCTCGTGATTGCGCGCGAGTGGGACGGCATAGTCGGAGCCAAGCTTCATAAAACCGCGGCGTCGCATGGTATCGTTCACCAGTTCGGGCAGCGCATGGCGGAAGCGGCGAAAGCGTTCGCCGTCCTGGTCGCTGGCCGCGAACCAACTATCTTCGGGCGCGTGATCGGCCCAGAAATCCACGTCGCCTTCTTCCTGCTCGATCAGCAGCGCCGCCGCGGCCCGGTTCGGGATTTCGGGATACTGGGGGCGCAGAAAATCGAGCGAGTTGGCATCGAAATACTCGATCATGCGAAGGCCGGGGATACGACGCCAGGCCTCCACCACGTCGAGCGCAGCGCCATCGCTGATCAGGAACACAATACCGGCGATCACATCGGCGGGCGTCGGCAACAATTGCAGCTCGGCCTCGGTCACGATTCCGAGCGTGCCTTCGCTGCCCGTAAATAGGTCGATAAAATCCATTCCGGGCGCGAGCGGATAGCCGGCCGTGTTCTTGGTGGTGTTGGGCAGCGGAAGCTCGGGAACATCGAAATCCACTTTGTCGCCGCGCCTGACATCCAAAACGCGACCGTCCATCAAAGCTACGCGCAAACCAAGAATGTGTTTCCGCGTGCTGCCGTAGCGGAAGCTGCGTGAGCCGCTGGCATCGGTCGCGATGTTTCCGCCGATGCTGGCGGTGTTTTCGGTTGGATCGGGAGCGTAGAACTGGCTCGTTCTCGCGGCGGCGGCCTGTAGTGTTTCGAGCGAGACTCCCGCACCGGCGGTCGCATGGCCTTGGTGAATTTCTAACCGTTGGAATTTCTCCATCGAGATTACCCAGCCGCCTTGCGCGACCCGTCCGCCGGTTACGCCTGTGCCTGCGCCGGAGATGGTTACGGGGATCTTGTTGCGCGATGCTTCGCCAAGAATCTCGAGCAGCTCCGCTTCGCTTGAAGGAACACAAACTGTTTCTGCTTGGCCTTGGAATCCGGAGGCGTCGATCAGATAAGAGTCCATGGTGGGGTATTTCCGGCAGTCCATTCCGAGCCGCGACCGGGAGGGAGCGCTACCACGATCGGTGCAACGCTCCCTTCCGGTCGCGGCTCAGACCTCCAGAATTACGGGCATGATCAGAGGACGGCGCTGCGTTTGCTTGTTCAGAAAGCGCTTCAAATCGGCGCGGATCTTTTCTTGCATCACGCCCCAGTCGGTGCGCTCCTCCTCGCTTGACGATTCCAGCGTCCGCGCCACCACCTGGCGCGCTTGTTGCAACAGGTCCGAGCCGTCTTCCAGCGACATGAATCCGCGGCTCACGATCTCAGGCAGCGTCTCGCTCTTGCCTGAGTGTTTGTTGATGGCGATGATCG
Organism: Bryobacterales bacterium; assembly: GCA_003132905.1. The sequence continues at coordinate 27,908 of PKZC01000370.1, forward strand.
GCAACACGAAGCCATCCTCGGAAAGATGCCGGCGGTCGCGGATTACGATATCCTCCACCACTTCGTCGATGGTCCCTGAATCGATACACACGCGGCCCACTTGGACCTTCTCGCCCCGGCGCGCGCCTAATTTATCAATTTCCAGCGTCTCGCCAGTTTCCAGCACAAACGAATCTTCGAGACCTGCGCTGCGCAAATGCTGCGCGAGAGACGCGTGCCGGGCAAGCTGCCGATATTCGCCGTGGACCGGAAGGAAATAACGCGGCCGAACCAGGTTCAACACCAGCTTCAGTTCTTCCACGCTACCGTGTCCGGACACATGCACGGGCGGATTCATGGAACCGTAAATCACATCCGCGCCGCGCTTGGCGAAATGGTTGATCATCCGGTAAATGCCCTTCTCGTTGCCGGGAATGATGCGAGCGCTTAGCGCCACTGTATCGCCCGGCTGCAGAGAGAGGTTCTTGTGATTGTCCACCGCGATGCGCGAGAGCGCGGACATCGGCTCGCCTTGCGTTCCGGAAGCAACTACGCACACTTTGCTCGGCTCGGTCTGCATGATGTCCTGCGGCCGCAGCAAAATTCCATCGGGTACCTGAAGCAGTCCCAGCGTATGCGCGATCTCGGTGACGTTCAGCATGCTGCGGCCCAGAAACGCGACCTTCCGGCCGTATTCCGACGAAACATCCAGGATCTGCTGCAAACGGTGGATGGACGAGCTGAAGCACGAAATCACCAGCCGCTGCTCGGCGCGGTAGAAGATGTCTTCCAGGCGCGGCCGCACGGCGCGTTCGCTTTCCGTATAGCCGGGGCGATCGACGTTAGTCGAATCCGACATCAGCAGCAGTACGCCGCGCTTGCCGTATTCGGCCAGCGTGTGGAGATCGAACAGCTCGTTGTCGGTGGGAGTCGGGTCCACTTTGAAATCGCCGGTGTGAATGATGACGCCCAGCGGCGTCGTGATAGCCAGCGCCATGGAGCTGACGATGGAATGCGTGACGTGGATGAAGTCGATGCTGAACGGGCCGATTTCGATTTTCGTCCCAGGCTTCACTTTGTGGAGTTTCGCCTGGTCTAGCAGCCCGTGTTCTTCCAGACGCCTTTCCACCAGCGC
>PKZC01000238.1 GCA_003132905.1 Bryobacterales bacterium
GCGCAGCCCATATAGTTCCACCCCCGCGCCCATGGAACGGACCCGGGGATCGGCGAAGAAACTGGTGCGGTGCCCCGGATGCTTGCCCCGGAAGCGCTCCGGAAGCAGGATCTCGATGTTCTGCTCCAGCAGCTCTTGGCGGACGTATCCAAACAGCTTCTCGACCTGCGTATTGACCAGGACAATCTTACCTTCTCGATTCACCACCACCACGGCATCCGGCGCTGCTTCAAGTAGCCCCCGGAATTTGGTCTCCGCCCGCTTCCTGCCGCTGATGTCACGCGCGATGGATGACGCCGCCGTGACATGGCCAAGGGTGTTCTTAATAGGCGAAACGGTTAGCGCGACATCAATCAGCGTGCCGTCTTTTCTTCGATGCACGGTCTCCTCTTTAACGGTTTCTCCCTGGTGGAGCTTCGATGTGATCTGCTGTGTTTCGTTGGAGCTGTCGGCTGGAAGCAGGATAGAGATCGATTCGCCAACCACTTCCTCGGCGGAGTATCCGTAAAGCCGCTCCGCCCCTTTGTTCCAATTGACGATAATCCCCTCCAGTGACTTGCCGATGATGGCGTCATCGGAGTAGTCGACAATGGAGGCGAGTTCCTCCCGTATCCGCTCCGCGCGCTTTCGCTCCGTGATGTCTCGAATGGTGCTCGAAACCAGCAAACCTTCGTCCGTCTCGAGAGAGCTGAGACTGATTTCAACGGGGAACTCGCTGCCATCCTTGCGCAGCGCATATAGATGGAGACCAGCTCCCATCGTCCGGACCTTGGGATCGGCGAAGAAACCCGTGCGGTGCCCCGGATGTTTGTCCCGGAACCGTTCGGGCACCAGGGTCTCAATGGTCTGCCCCAACAGCTCTTCCCGCAGGTATCCGAATAACGTGCCGACCTGCGTATTGACCAGCACAATCTTGCCTTCTCGATTGACCACCACCACCGCATCTGGCGCCGCCTCCAGCAGCCCTCGGAATTTCCTCTCCGCTCGCTCGCGGTCGCCGATCTCGGTTTTCAGTTGTTCGTTGGATCGCCGCCACTGCTCAGGGCTTGGCAAACTGGCGATTGCCGGAATGATGCGAAACAGCAGAATAGCCGTCGCAACCGAAGTGAGCGCGGTAAACAACTTGACCAGGCCCTCGAATCGGTAGATCGGTATCCACAGCGTTACGATGGCCAACACGTGAGTGGCCCCGCAACTGAGGATGAAGGCGGCGAACAACACCACCATCCAGTGGAAGGAGAGATCCTTCAGCCTGCGCAAGAGCCGCAGGAGCCCGAAGGGGATTAAAGCATAGGCAATCGCAATCAAGGCATCGGATGCCACATGCAACCAGACCAGCACTGGCGCCCGCAGACAGAAGACATGCGGCATGAAGTCGGTATCGAAGAGCCTATAAAAAAATTCGACCATGAGATCCAAACCCGCCGAATGCCCGGCTATCGCTTCCGTCGCATGACATCTTGCACCACCGACCTCTGCCGCTCATATCGGCCAGGGCACGCGGATCTGAGCGTTTGCAGGACCTTTATGCGCGGCGAGCCTCGTCGAGCAAGCGCGTCAGAGCGTCATATTCGTACTTATCGGCAAGCAATTGAAGAGCGTCGGCGGACGCGGCGTCTTCGGTTTCGCGCGCCTTGAGGATCAATTTATCCAGGCCTTTTTTGCTGCCGCTCAAGGTGGCGGCGTGGAGTTCTTCGAGCAACTCCCGCGGAAATTGCCCCAGCCTCCCGGCACTCAAGGCCGCCAGGCCAGTGACCGGCTGGCCATCGGTCCTGCCGGTTTCCCCATAGTCATAAGCAATATGGAGGAGGCCGCGCATCTTCTCCAGGAGCTCGTCCTCCCGGCAGGGCTTGGCGACGAAATCGTCGGCCCCGCTTTCAGAAACGGCTCGACGGTCCTGGTCTAAGGCGCTGGCGGTGAGAACGACGATCGCCGTGTCCTTTCCACGAGCGTCCGACTTTATTCTTCGAGTGGCCTCTAATCCGTCCATCACCGGCATATGCACGTCCATGAGAATCAAGCGCGGGCTCCACTCGCCCCATACTTGGATGGCTGCCTCGCCGTTACCGGCAACGCGCACGGAAAACCCAACGGCGGTGAGCAAGTTCAAGAGCCAGTCCCGGTTCTCGGGGTGATCGTCTACCACCAGAACTCTGGGTGCTTCCTGACCCTCCTGCAACGCGACCACGCGGCGCAGAGCGCTCGGTTGAACGGCTTCTCCGGCGTCGCCCGGTTCGATCGGGATCTCGAAGCGGAAAATCGACCCCTGGCCCGGCTTGCTCGAAACCGTGATATCGCCTCCCATCAAGCGCGCGTATTTGCGGCTGATGGCCAGCCCCAGGCCAGTCCCCTCCTGGCTGTGAAGACTGCGGCGGGTTTGAGTAAACGGCTCGAACAATTTGCTCTGTTCCTCCCCGGTAAGACCGGGCCCGGTGTCCTGCACGCAGGCCGCCAGCCACACTTGCCCCCTGTTTCTGGCCTCTACCGTGACATGCATCTCGATCTGCCCATGTTGCGTAAACTTGATGGCGTTTCCCAGCAGGTTGATGAGTACCTGGCGTAATTTGCCTTCGTCCGCCACAACGTAAGGCAGGGATGCTCCGTTCACCATCATTTCGAATCGCAGCGCCTTGGCCTGGGCCCGCAAGCGGAACATAGCAGCAAGATCGCCCAACAGCACGGGCAGGTTGAAGGTCACCGGACTGAGTTCGGTGCAGCCTGCCTCGATCTTGGACATATCCAGAACATCGTTAATCAGGCCCATCAGATGCTCGCCGCTGCGGCCGATGATCGCCAGATTGGCTTTCGCCTTGGTTCCCAGAGTTGGATCGCGCAGCATCAACTGCGCATAACCGAGAATGGCGTTCATGGGGGTGCGGATCTCGTGGGACATAGTCGACAGAAACGTGCTCTTGGCGCGGTTGGCCGCCTCCGCTTCCGCCGCCACGCTTCCCAGGCGTTGCTCGCTTTGCTGCAGTTCATCGATCAGCGCCTGTTGGCGCGCAACCCCTTTTTGAATAGTGATATTTGCAACCAGCAGGAGCAAGAAGAGACAGGCGCCCCCCAGGATGGCGATCAGAGAGTCTTCGTCCTCACTTGAGCGAGCCTGCTTGGTATACTCGCCTAGTCCTGCGTTGGTCACGGCCAGGATCTCCCGCATTTGGCGCATCAGCACTCTTCCACGATCGGTCAAGACGACGGCCAGTGCGGCATCGAACCCTCTATCGTGCCGGAGTTCAATGGTACGGGCCAATTCGCGGAGCTTTTCGTCGATCAGAGGACTTAAGTTCTCGATGCGCTGGGCTTGATCGGGGCGCGCCCTGGTCGTCGTTCGGAGTGAGCTTAACAGCTGTGGGATGTCCAGGCGCGCTTGACGATAGGGATCGAGGTAGCGATCTTCTCCCGTCAGCAAAAAACCGCGCTGTCCAGTCTCCGCATTCGTAAGCGCCAACAGGAGCGCATTGATTCCGGATATGGTGCTCTGCGTCACCTCCACTTGCTCGGCGTGACGTCGGGATGTACGCCAGCTTCGGACGGAGAGAAACACCATCGCCAGCACTACCGCGAGGGCGAACAACAGCGCCAGACCTTCGCGAGAGCGCAGGCTTAGCAGCGTACCTTCGTACCTCATATTCTGCTCCTGGTAACTGGCAAGGAAACGCCCCCCTCGCTAAGGCATATCGGCACAAATACAGCGAGTAAGATTCCTGGCAGGGCTGCGGCCGGATTCACTGGATGCGATAAGCGATAACATTGAACTATGCATCGCTTCGTGCTCCACAACGGCAAGATTTTGGACGCGCATGAGAAGAGCCTGAGCGCGGGTCAGGTGGGCCTGCTCAATGGCTGGGGCGTATTCAGCACCTTTTGCGTGGCCGACGGGGTGCTGTTCGCATTCGAGCGCCATTGGGAGCGCATGCATCGCGATGCCGCAAAAGTTCACGTTCCGTTCCCCACCGATCCGGCGGAGTTGAAAGCGCAGTTACTGCGATTGATTGAGGCGAACGCGGCATGGAACGCCACGCTGCGGGTGATGGTGGTCCGCAACCGCGGAGGAATGTTCGAAGGGCCAAACCTGGACCGGGATTTCGACGTACTCGCGTTTACCAAGGATCTAAATCCGTGGGGAAACAGCGTCCGGCTGACCATCAAACCGCACGCGCGCTACGCGGCCAACGAATTCTCGGGATGCAAAATATTATCCTGGTCGCAAAATCTGACGTGGTATGAAGAGGCGCACCAGCGGGGCTTCGATGAGGCCGTGCTATTGAACGAGCACGGACAAGTTAGCGAATGCACATCGGCGAACATCTTTGCCGCCACTGGAGGGGAAGTCTGCACGCCGCCGCTTAGTTCGGGCTGCCTGCCCGGCGTCACGCGCGAACTGCTGCTGGATGTAGTGCGGGTGCCCGGCATTCAAGTAGTGGAACGGCCACTCACGCCGGAAGACCTGGAGCGCGCCGACCAGGTTTTCATCACCTCAACCACGCGCGATCTGTTGCCCGCCGTGTTCATCGAAGGCCTAAACGTGAGCAACGAGGGATCCGTAGTCGATCGATTGGTGAAAGCTTTGGAAGAATACCGGCAGGATTACGTGAAGCGGAACGCTACGCCGCTAATCGGGCAGCTCCGTTAGCGCTAATAAAAAAGGTTCCAAGTGACCCAGGCGGCAATCCGCTCCCCGGCCGGCATGCGCGGCCAGAGCATAGCATGCAGCGTGGTGGAAGCCGTATTCTCTCGCTCCCCGCAACCGTCTTTTTTGTGACCGGCTACGGCTCAATGCTCCAGAATTCGCTCGCCTTACCACCTGCTAGAAGCCATCGCCTCGAAACGGCCTTTCGCTCGCCCACAACGATTGTTCCCCTTCGAGAACCCCCGCGGTGAGGTCGGCACTCCCGGCCTATTTCTTCGACGAAATTCTAAGCTTTTCTTCCAGCTCGTTCGATTTGAAGCTCCCATCCTCCGCCGCGTTCTTCACGCAGCTGGGGGATGATCATCGCCTAAAACCCGTTGCCGTCTCGCAAGCCTAGAACTCTCAAACGTCCATCCAACTTTCGCTCCCCTTCGGGACTCGCATCCCTGCTGGATCATAGCGCTCAGCCGGCGGCTCGATCTGAGAAGCTTACCTTCGTGTCCGGCCCGATAACCCTTCGCTCCCCGAATGCGTTAATTAGTCTTATTAACTAAGCGCGCTCGGATCGCCGCTCCAGATTCGCTACCGTTCACCAGGCTTACTGCTCTCTGAACCTCTTGGAACCAGGTCTATGATTGCGCGAAACGGCACGCGAGTCAACCGAGAAACGCGTTTGAAACAGCCTTTTCCAAAACTTTTATTAGGCGCAGAATCAGCGGTTTACGGCGATTCTATTGTGAACATCCTGTGCATAAAACAGCAATGCTGCTGGATGTTTTTACTCCGTCAAGGTCAGAATAGCGCCGGTATCGGTGGCCACCCACATGTGTTGTTCATCCGGCGCTGCAATCACGGCGCGCTGCGCGACGGCGCGATAATCGACGTCCATTTCTTCCCACACCTTCAAGTTGCCGCTCTTTAAGATCTTCAATTTCCCGGGAATCGGAACTTGCGCTGAATTTCCGGGCGGTTCAATCGTCACCAGCATCGCGCCACCGTTATTCAGTAGAGCGATATCGGTGGCCGCGCGATCGCGCTCGGCAAAAATAACGCGTCCGTCCGGAGATCCCAACGGCGTCTTGAACACGGCCGACGACACCGGATATTTCGGATCGGAATAGAGAATGAGCGACACGGCGAATCCTTTGCTGGACAACTTCACCTGAGCCAGTTCGCCCGCTATCGGGATTACGCCGTAACTCCACTTCTTGCCGCCATCGAGAGTTTCCAGCACCGTGATTTTTCCACTTGGGGAAGGTTCCGGCTTGCGCAGGAAGGAATCTGAGGACGGATCGTCAGCGGCCCCGATGACAATACCGTGCTTCCCCTGAAACGCGATGATGTCGTAAGTTAGCGATGGCGCGTCAGTCTGCGATGGAGCACCAGTCAGCGATGGAGCACCGGGAGACTGGCCGCTGACGTCCAGCTTGGCCCAGGTCTTACCGCCGTCGTTAGTTTCCTGCAACAAACTTTTCAGGCCCGCGATGTAGCCGTGATTGGCGTCCAAGAACCACGCCTGCAGTATCCCTTTGCGCGAATCCAGTTTAGTCCAGGCGCGGCCGCCCTCCACTGTCGACCAAAGTCCGCGATCGGTAACCATCCAGCCCAGGCTGTCGCTCAAAAAGAATAAAGACACCGGCCGTTCCCGGACCTCGTACTGCGACCAATGCAAACCAGCGTCGCTGGTGACCACAACCGCGCCTTGCTGGTGACCCTTCTTGTCGTCGATCAATCCAGCCGCCACGCAATGGCGCGCGGTGGGACACTCCAGATCCTCAATGGCGAAGTTGGAATCGGCGTGGTCGTAGAGAAACTGGATCTTCCAGCGCGGCGCGGCGGAGACGGAAAAGAGACTTAGCCACAGATAAACGCAGATGAACGCCGATGGGAACCTCAATTTGAGCTAGCCGCTTGCTCGAACCAGGTCGGCTCTTTCATTGGCAGCCTGTTCGGTGCGCGAAAGCATCAACAGACAACCGAGCTGCTCGCCAACGCTGGTGAGGAGTTCCATTTCGATGCCGGTGTGAGAATGCGGATCGCGATGCTGTACGTTGATGACGCCTTCCACACCCCGGCGCGAAAGGACCGGGGCCGAAAGGAAAGCCTCGTAGGTATCTTCCGGCAGGTCGCTGAAGAACTTGAAGCGGGGATCTCGAAAGGCTTCCCGTGAGATAGCCAGCAAGCGCTTCTCGCGAGCCACCCATCCGGTTAAGCCTTCGTTCATCGCCAGTTTCACGCTTCCAACCACGGAAGGACGATTGCTAGCCCGCAATACCAGTTCGTGGCTATCGAGCAAGTACAGCAGGCACGAGTCGCACTCCATGAACTCCACCACCAGCGAGACCACGCCATCGAGAGCATCCTGAAGTTTGGTCTGCCGCACCAGAAAGCGGCTGATCTTCTGCAGCAGGCGCAGCTGCTGTTCAGTGCGCTCCAGGCGCTGTTCTAATTCTCTTACCCTGGACACGAATTTATTATCCCACGCGATTCAAGACCATCCCCAAAACATACTTGCCCAGACCTGTCGTCACTGTGCCAAAGAATACACCCCCGGACCAACCCAATGACAGACTCCAACGAGCGTAGTACGATAGTTGCATCCATACTGGTATTACGATAGTGCAAATGTCATGATTGAAAGAGATTGAGCCAAGGAGATCTTCCGAATGTGGAACAAACGGAAAGAAGAAGAATATCCGCCGAAATCGCCCGCGACGCCGGCCGCGACAACTAGCCCCATCAAGGAGAACGCCCCAATGTCGACGAATGCTGCTCCCGCCCATCACGCCACCGAGTCCAGAGGACCGGCGGTCATCGGAAAGTCTGTCATGATCAAGGGACAGATCTTCAGCCGCGAGGACCTGACGATAGATGGCGAGATCGATGGTTCGGTCGAACTGCATGAGCACCGTCTCACAGTGGGACCGAACGGCAAGCTGCAAGCCGGGGTAAAGGCGCGCGAAGTGGTGGTGCTCGGGACTATTCACGGAAACGTAGAGGCGTCCGATAAGATCGACATTCGCAAGGACGCGAAACTGGTGGGCGATATCAAGACTGCCCGCATCGTGATCGAGGATGGGGCATTTTTCAAGGGCAGCATCGACATCGCGCGGCCCGAAGCGCCCAGGACTCCGGCGACTCCTCAAGCCAAGCCGCAGTCGGCCAACGCTCCTGCCTCCAACACTGCCGTAACACCGGCCAACGCGCCCGCCACAGCTACTGCCGGCGAACGCTAGGGGCCAGATCTCGGACTGAGATCAGCTTGCAGGTGAGATCTTCCAAGGAAGGAGTGGAGCTTTGCTGAAGGACCGGTTAAGGTCGGAACCGTTTTCACCCTCGCTTCACTCGCCTCCCAAGAAGTCGGGGGGCCAACCGCAGAATCGCGCCAGCAACGGCCTGGACCAGTTCTTCGCTTCCCTCCAAGATCAGCAGGGCCTTTCCATCCTGGACTTCTCGGGCGCCAGCCAAGCCAATATCAGCTTCATCACTTCCATGGGGCACAAGATTTATTCCAACGATGCATTGCGCACTTTGGAAGAAGCGTTCGGCACCGGCGGCGATTTTATCGCCAATCAATCCGACCCGGAACGCGCCGCGAAGTTTCTTCGGGAGAACCTGGATTTTCCGGATCGCAGTTTTGACGGCGCGCTCATCTGGGACACGCTGCAGTTCCTTGCCCCGCCTCTGCTGCAAGACACCGTAGACCGGTTGTACCGCATCCTGCGTCCGCAATCGTCGCTACTGGCATTCTTCCACGCCGAGGAGAAAGCGCAGACCGCGCCGCTCTACTCCTACCGCATTGTTGAGTCGAAAATTATGTCGCTCACCCCACGCAACCAGGAGCGGCCGGTGCAATACTTCAACAATCGCAGCCTGGAGAAGCTCTTCCAGAAATTTAATTCCGTGAAATTCTTCCTCACTCGCGATCACTTGAGAGAAGTGATCGTTCGCCGCTGAAGACTCCCGGTCCTACGGCAGCGAGTACGTCAACCCAAAGGTTATCTGCGCCGAATTCTTGCGGAAGCCCGGAGCCGGATCGTTGAGGAACGAGTCGATGAAGCCCGCCGATGCGTTCAACCGCTTGTAGAGTGGCAGCGTGAACAGCGCGTTGAAGGCTGCTGAATATGCATTGGTATTGTTCCAGGCCGGCGTAAAGGTCAAATGCTGGTCGAACGTCAGGCGCTTGAATTTCCGATTGAATGCTTCGGCGAAAATGGAGCCGATCAGATCTTGATCGGGAGCGCCCTGAAATTGCTGGCGCAGATAACTCACGCTGGTTTTCAGATCGAGCGTCTCATTGGCGCGCTGAATAACAGTGATCCCAATTCCGCCGCTATAGGTCTGCTGGAGATCCAGACCCTGCGAGAAATTATGATCGAACGCGCCTTGTCCAAAAAAGTACAAGCGCGGCTTGAAGTATTCATCGCGCTCGGCATCGCCGTGAAAAATGGCGGTTTTGATGCTGGGCGTTCCAGGCTGCGTCACCTCGCCGTAGGCCGCGGCAAGATTCAAGCTGGTCCGGTTGCGCGGATCAAGCCAGTTCTCGGTAGGGATGGAGCGCACCAGACTTACCGCTCCGGTAAACGACTCGCTGTCTTGGGTTGCATTCACCACTGCCGCCCCGACGGTCACCGTTCCCTTCCAAGCTTCGAAAAATCCAGGCTGGTGCTCTAGCGCCTTCTGGAATCCCGCCTGGTCGACAATTTGCCCGGCATCGGCCACCGGGATCGGCGCGGCATTTGATCCAGGCGTTTCGGCTGCCAAATGCACTTGCTCGTCTTGCACCGATAGTGTGCCCTGCCGGATGCTGGTCGCCTCGCTGGGCTTCCGAAGCTTTACACCCTTGGGTATGACGGCCACCTTCACCGAACTTTGGAGCTCTTTCACTTTGCTCCAATCGACGTTGATTTCACCCAGTGCGTCGCTCTTAAACGTTAGTGAGGTACCAGACGATCTGACAAACTGCCCGGTGAGTCTTTCCCCATCTGTGAAGAGCAGCACATCGGGCTCGGGTTTGGGTTGAGCGATAAGAACCGACATTCCAAACAGGCCCATCCCCAGTGCCGTCAACGCACAACATAGTTCAATTCGCATGTTTTTGTAAGACGCACCAACCGCCCGAAATGCTTCGAACCATTTTGGGACGCTAAAAGGAGAGACACGTTCTACGTCGTATCGGCGTCTAAGTGGCGAGGTGGTGTAAGGCATGTTCAAGACATTCACATTCGTTGCGGCGAGCGCCGCAGTCCTCGCTACGGGTCTGTGGGCCCAAGAGGAAACCCCGGATCATCGGCTCCGTGCGGCAGCCGACGTATTTCACGAAGTTACGGCCGCCCCGGATAGAGGCATCCCGAGGGATTTGCTTGAGAGAGCGCAATGCGTCGTCATTGTTCCCGGTCTGAAGAAGGCTGCGTTTCTGGTAGGCGGAGATTATGGACGCGGCTACGCGCTTTGCCGTCACGCTGGCGGATGGACCGGGCCAGCGGCCATTAAGTTCGGGGGCGGCAGCTTCGGTGCACAAATCGGCGCCGAATCCACCGACGTGGTGATGCTAGTGATGGATCGCAAGGGAATGGAGAAACTGGCTGCCGATAAGTTTACCGTTGGAGCGGATGCGTCCGCGGCCGCTGGGCCAGTGGGCCGGACCGCCGCAGCCGATACCGATGCGTCGCTGCACGCCGAGATCCTCTCATGGTCGCGTGCCCACGGCGCGTTCGCGGGCGTTTCGTTGGACGGAACTGTCGTCAGCAAAGACGGAAGCGAGGATCGCAAGTTATATGGCATGGATGAGAGCAACCGAGCCATCCTGCACGGCGATGTTCCCGCTCCAGCCGTGTCTAGCGTTCTGACATCGGAACTCGAGCAGTATCGCCACAAAGAGCACAGCTAGGCGATCGGCGCGAGTCATTCCTGCAAGTAGCGCCGTAGCTCCTCGGGGCGGAAGCATCGGGCAGCAGCCATCTCCCGGCTGATACGCCCTGTCCGCACCATCTCGGCGAGGGATTGTTCCATGGTGATCATTCCTTCGCCGCGTCCCGTGGAGACGGCGCTGTAGAGTTGGTGATCTTCCCCTTTGCGAATCAAGCTTCGAATTCCACTGCTCGCCATCAGAATTTCTACCGCGGGATAGCGAGCCGCTTTGTCACCTGACCCTGTAGCTTGTGCCGGGATTAGTTGCTGCGCGACCACGGCCAGCAGCGAGAGAGAAAACTGCTGGCGGATCTGCGCTTGATTGGCTGCCGGGAACGAATCTAGAATACGCGACACAGCCTGGGAAGTGTCGTTGGTATGCAGCGTCGAGAGCACCAGATGCCCGGTCTCGGCCGCGGTAAGAACAGTGGCAATTGTCTCCGGATCGCGCATTTCTCCCACCAGAATCACGTCGGGCGTTTGACGCAGGATGCCACGCACGGAGCTGGCGAAATCCGGAGCGTCGCTTCCTACCTCGATCTGTTCGACGATCGAGCTGCGATTGGCGTGCATAAACTCAATGGGATCCTCGATGGTCACAATGTGATTGCGGCGCTGGGCATTGATCAAGTCGACTAACGCAGCCAGTGTCGAGCTCTTGCCGCAGCCGGTGGGACCAGTGATGAGGATCAATCCCTGGCGCGATTCGGCCAAACGGCGGAGCGTGGCCGGCAGATGGAGAGATTCAATGGTCGGAATTTTATCCGGGAGCAGGCGGATGCTGCCCGCCAAGGTTCCTCTTTGATGATGGACGTTAGCGCGGAAGCGTCCGATGCCTTCGCGCGTAAAGCACAAGTCCACTGATTTGTTTTGTTGCAGATCCTGGTATTGCTTGGGGACCAGCAGCGGCAGCAGCAGGTTGCGTGTATCTTCGGCAGTGAGTGCGGGGCCGGCCGCGGGTGTCAGGGCGCCGTTTACGCGCATGGAAACGGGGACGCCCGAGATCAAAAGCACATCGGACGCGCCTTGGCGCGCTGCAAACACCAGCAGTTGGTCGAGCGTGGCAGTTCCCTGCCCGCTCGGGAGTTGTTGCGCTTGCCGCGACCCGGGCGCGACACGGTTCAGATCAGCGACAATCTGCGCAAGTTCATCGTCGAAGACAGCCACAGAAATAGTATGACGCGTGTGCGCGGTGGTGCGTTGCGGCTCGCGTTACACTAGAGGGACAGTTAGCTCGCTCCCAGAATCAGATTCCCATGAGTAACGGCAACACCACGGAAGCGCGTGTCCCCGGATTCTGGTCCTCTCTGCGCGAAGCGGTGATGGGGTCGAGCCAGGATTTCACCGAAGGCAGCATCGGCCGGGCCATTGTGTTGCTGGCCGTCCCGATGGTGCTCGAGATGATCATGGAATCGCTGTTCGGCGTGGTGGACGTCTTCTGGGTAGCGCATTTAGGAGCAGACGCGATCACCACCGTTGGACTCACCGAGACCTGCCTGACTATCGTATTCGTGATTGCTCTGGGTTTAAGCATGGGCGCCACAGCGATGGTGGCGCGGCGCATCGGCGAGAAGGACGAAGCGGCAGCGGGTCTGGTGGCGGTTCAGGCAATCGTGGTTGGCTTGGTGGTTTCGGCGATGGCCGCTACGGTGGGGTACTTCTATGCAGCGGACCTGCTGCGCCTGATGGGTGCGACGGAAAACGTAGTAAAGATCGGTACCGGTTATACGCGGATGATCTTTGGAGGCAGCGCAACTATTTTTCTACTGTTCCTGATCAATGCGGTGTTTCGCGGTGCGGGCGATGCGGTGGTTGCAATGCGCGCGCTGTGGATCGCTAACATCGTGAATATTTGTTTGAATCCGTGCCTGATTTTCGGAATCGGTCCGTTTCCGCGGCTGGGCGTCACGGGCTCAGCGGTCGGCACCACCATCGGGCGTGGCATCGGCGTGATGTTTCAACTTTGGATACTGACTTCGGGGCGCGGCCGCTTCGTGATTCGTGCTCCGCAGGTGCGTCTGGATTTCGCCGTGATGGCGCGAATGATCCGGCTTTCGTTGAGTGCGATTTTCCAATACCTGGTGCAAATGG
>PKZC01000139.1 GCA_003132905.1 Bryobacterales bacterium
CGAAGAGGAGTGCGACACAAGCCCTGGAAGCGATCCGGGAAGCGGGCAACCGGGGGCACAACTTTGTCGTAGATGCGGACATTCAAGGCTACTTTGACGGGATCGAATCGAAGCATACTGATGGACCTGGTGAAGGAGCGAATCTCGGATCGAAGGGTACTGAAGTTAATCCGACAGTGGCTGGAAGCCGGAGTGATGGAGGACGGGACGGTGAGGGAGACGCTGGCGGGAACACCGCAGGGCGGAGTGATCTCACCGTTGCTGGCCAATATCTACCTGAACAAACTGGACCGGATCTGGGCGGCGCGTTGTTCGTCGCTCGGAGTGCTGGTCCGGTATGCGGACGATTTCGTGGCGCTGTGCCGAACGGAATCTCAAGCCAGGGAAGCACTGCGGCGGATCGGGCTGGTGATGGACCGGCTCGGTTTGAGACTGCACCCGGAGAAGACGCGGATGGTGGACTTGCGACGCGGGAAGGATAGTTTTGTGTTTTTGGGCTGCACGATTCGAAAGAAGCGGAGCATCCAACGGAACCCGCGGGCATATTATGTGCAACGGTGGCCGTCGCCCAAAGCGATGAAGCGAGTCCGGCAACGCGTGCATGAGTTGACCGATTCGCGACACAGCGGGAAAGACGTGAAGCAGATCATCGCGACGCTGAATCCCGTGATCCGGGGATGGGGCAACTACTTCCGCACCGGAAATGCCGAACGGAAGTTCAATCAACTGGATAGCTATGTCTTTCATCGTTTGGCCCAATGGATGGGCCGTCGGGGAGGGCAGCGCCGCCAGCGGATGGAGAAGTGGACCCACGATCGTTTCGTCGGAATGGGTTTGTATCAACTGCGCGGTAGCGTGAAATACCTAGCGCAAGCCACACCAGTAAGATCATCGTTAAGCCGTGTGCGGGAAAACTGCACGCACGGTTTGAAAGGGGTTCTTAGAAACGGGCCGGTGTAAATCGGTACCGCGCTAAAATCTACCAATGTCTGACGACACACCTCTCGCAGATGAATTGTGGTTGCCGCCATTCACCGCACTTCCCGGCACGCAGACGATGATCTACCGAAGCAGCAAAGCGTGGGAACTGGTAATGCTCGGTAAGGCCAAGGAACGCCACGTTTACCGCGTGCGCGCGATTGTGACTGACCAGTATCACCACCTCAACTCTTCGCTCGAAGATCTCGTGGCATTCCAGCCCCAGAATCGATTGCCTCTTCCGAATGGAAGCTTTTCGATATGGAAGCACTACGGTGGAAATCGCGCGGTGTTCTTCGATCTGCGCGCTGATCCAACTGGTAACCTTTCGGCGATTGAGGTCGAAGTCAGTGCTGTGCGCCCGGAACTCGCACTGGCTTACGCAAGAGCGGCCGTAAACCAGTTACTCGACAGCCTTACCGCGACTGTGCCGCATCCGATCATCATCCAGCGTCTCGAAGTACTTTCGCCGAAAGACAATCAGAGTATCCTGGCCTATCAGGTCACGATGCCTCACCAATCTTTAATGAACGTGCCGAAATTCGGTGGTTTATTTCCGAGCCGTTCGTTTGCAGGGATTGAGGCGATACTGCGGGAAGCACTGACCAATCCAAGTCCATACTACAGACTTCTGCTCGCTTATAAAGGATTCGAGGGTCTTAAGCGCCTCCGACGGCAGTTTCCTGACTTTACAAAGAAGCACAATGTAAACGCTCCTCCCTTAACGGATATGAAGCTGGACAAAACTGAGTTTGCGCAACACGGGTTTCGGGATGAAGCTCTGGCGCTGGACGACATGGAGCAGTTAATTGAGCACTACAAAAGCCTCAGGGACGCATGCGCGCATTTCTTCGTAGGTGGCCGGGGAAAGGCTGCCCGCCACCAGCACCTTCATCTCTCCAGTACTCTGGCTCACACGTGCGGGAGGGTAGCCACCCTGATGCTGCTTTATGTGCGGAGGGACTTGGCCTATCTGAAGGACTACCACCGACGTTATTTGGCACCTATCACCCACCTTGGAATGCTGTTGCCCATGGAGAGCGCCCGTGAACGGTTCATGGTTATTTGCCCAGACGAAGAAGGAAGCGGTTCCCCGGATGAATTTAATGGTTAGCTGCGTTTGGCAAGTTCACTTGGGATCTTCCGCACTTTCGGTGCAGATCAGGGTGCCATTGCGTGGTAGGGTAGGACGCGCGCTCGTAGTAAATGGAATCCAGCGCGCCCATACATCTGGCGCTTGATGGCCTTGAGCCGGTTGATCTGTCCTTCGGTCTGGCCGTTGCTCCAGGAAGTTTCCACCGCTGCGATGACCGCGTTGAAGTCCTTCCTCAAGCCGTACGCGAATCGAACCAGAGGTCCGATGCCGGACTGCGTCGCGGTGCGAATCCAATGCAGCATGCCATCCTTGTCGTGCGTGGCAATGGCTTCGCGAAAATCCAGGGCCAGGAACCGCATCAATCGAATAATTGGACAGTTTACTGCGACCTGCTCGAACAAAATCCGCTGCTGTTCCGACAGACGTTCTGTTGGTCTGCATGTCAGGATGGCCGCATGCTTGGGTGCGATGCGGTCGAGTCTCCGCTTCTTCGATAAGGAGCCTAATTCCGGATTAGCCCGCCAGGACGAAACATGGTGAGAAACCATCTGACGACTGCCACGGTATCCGCGTGCCCGGATCTCTTGAAAAAGGCGAGTTGCATTGTGGCAGCCCTGATTCCAGCGTTGCTGCAGATACTCATGGAACTCGCGGACATGGCTGCGACGGCCGGTCGCCGGCTTCCGCTCGGGAAACTGACCGGCGCGTAACCAGCGGCGAATCGTTTTGCGCTGGATGCCGAGCTCAAGGCTGATGGCCCGTTGTGTGTGACCAAGACGATGAAGTTCAACGACTCGATCGTAGCGCTCGTGTCTGCGCTGGCGGCGCTGTTGTTTTCGTTGCTCCTCCAGTGTTGTTCTTCGTTCGCTTGGCAGTGGGACTTCGACGGCTTGCTGTTCCGACACCGGATCGGGAAGGCAAAGTTCGCGGCTCCGTTCCTCCAGCGATCTCTCGATGGCTGTTGAGAGATTCAAGAACAAATGAAACCGATCTGCAACTTGAACTGCATTCGCGGCGCCTTGTTCAGCGGCCTCGGCATAAATGCCAGAACGATCCCGAGTAATCACTTCTACACCCGGATGCTTCTCCAGCCAGGCTTGTAAGCCTTCCACCGAACGGTCTGGAAGAAGGTCAACGACTTGATGTTTATCCAAGTCCACCAGGATGGTTCCGTAACTCTGCCCTTTGCGCCAGGCCCAGTCGTCTACCCCAAGGTGTCGCACGGGATCGCGAGCCGAAGGGTCTCCAGAAGCCTTAACCAACCGAAGCACCGTATCGTCGCTGATCGGGATAGCCAACCGGTCCAGAATACGACTGCCGGGCAGTCCGCCTGCGGTGTAGCCGATGAGGCGAATGATCCCGCCAACTCTTGTGGTCCAGCGACCATGGGATCGCGCAACTTCAGGTATTGGTTCGGCGAAGATCTTCCGTTCACAAGCCTGGTTACGACATCGAAAACGCCGAGCTTTCAGTCGCAGTTCTACTGCACACCCTTGCCACGGTAGATCTTTCAGGCGCCGAACGTAGGCGCTGTGGCGGCTCCGAGACAACTTGCCGCACGCCGGACAACGAGCCGGTTGCCGAACATGAACTTCGACCAGGAACCGGCCATCTACATGCTCGATCCTATCGAGGACCAAACTTTGAGCTGGCAAGACCGCTTGCGAATGGCTCGGGGGAGGTGCCATTGCAAGTTGAGCTTAAAACAATATGACCTCGAATTGTCTTGGGCCATTTTATCCTTGCCTGATCTGCACCGAAAGTGCGGAAGATCCTTCACTTGGCCCACTTCGGCAGTTTAATTTGGCCCACCCTAAGTCATTGATTCTGTGAGCGAGGTTTTTCTTGGACCTCACCTTATATAAAGGAACAGTCGCAGCGGTGGGAATGTGGGAATCGCGAAGCGATTTCCAAGGGCGGTGGGAAGGGTGGAAAACCTGACGTTGGTTTTCCAGGCTTTCCACGGACCGTCATTTCCACGGCTTTCGGGTCATTGCGGCTTGGCTCCTTTCTTCTGCTTCTCGGCCGTGCGGCGGAATCGGTAGGATTCCGTGCCGGTCTCCAAGATGTGCGCTCGGTCGGTGATGCGATCCAGCAGCGCTTTGCACAGACGCGCGTTCGGTATCACTTGAGTCCATTCTGAAAACGGCAGGTTCGTTGTCAGCACCACAGCCGCCTTCTCGGCTCGCTCGGCGACAACCTGGAACAGGAACTCGGCGCCGACCTCGGCCAGCGGCACGTATCCGACTTCATCGATCGCGATCAAGTCGTAGCGACTCCAGCGTGCCATCACGCGTCGGAGCTGCAACTGATGTTTGGCTTCCACCAGCTCGTTCACCAGCCCGGCTGCCGTGGTGAAACGGACCCGGCGCTTTTGCCGGCATGCCGCAACACAGAGACCGGTGAGTAAGTGAGTTTTACCGGTGCCGCACTCGCCAATGAACAAGACCGGTTCCGCGCGTTCGATGTAGCCGCCCTCGGCCAGGTCGCGCATCTTCGCAGCCGTCACATTCGGCGATTGCGTGTAATCGAACTCCTCCAGAGTTTTCACTCGCGGCAGATGAGCTTCTCGGATGCGCCGTTCGATGGTGTTTCGTTCCCGCTCTTCGATCTCAGCCAAGAGCAGTGCTTCCAGATACCCGATGTGGCT
>PKZC01000077.1 GCA_003132905.1 Bryobacterales bacterium
GGGCTTCTATGGCTTCCGCCCCTGGGCCCATTGGCCGTATCGGCCACAGACCAAGGGCAAGGTCGAGTCGACCGTCAAGTATGTGAAACGGAACGCGCTGGCCGGGAAGCGTTTTGGCTCGTGGGCGCATCTGAATGACTGGCTACTCGAGTGGGCNNGACGACGATCGCGGACCTGCGGGTGCATGGAACGACGCCCGAAGTCCCGCGAGAGCGCTTTCGCGCACGAGCAGCTCACGCCGCTCGGGATCCCGTGATCGCCAGCGCGATCCTCGATCGCCTCCTCCACCACGCCACGACGGTCAACATCAAAGGGGAATCGTACCGCCTGAAAGAGAAACGGCGCGCCGGGCTACTCCGCCCGCCGCGACCCCAGAACCCGCGGAGTGACCACGGCGGGTGGGGAATTTGAAATGTCGATGCCTGGGGAATTTCAAATGTCGATTGACAGCTCGCATGNNTAGGCGATACCCGTGCTGTCGTTGACGGTGAACGGCTGGCACTTCAACGCCACTCCAACCCCTCCCTGCTACCGTTGGTGGTTGGCTGGACCGGCGTTTCGCCCGTTGCTTCCGCGGCGCCCGGACCTGCCCCTCGCTGGAATGTCCACTGCGGGATCTTCTGTCAGCAAGAGTGCGGCGGGTATCCCCAATGCTTTCGCAAGCGACGCCGTTGAACTTTGTGGCTATCGCGTGCGCTAAGAGCGTN
Organism: Bryobacterales bacterium; assembly: GCA_003132905.1. The sequence goes on from PKZC01000077.1 coordinate 708, forward strand.
NAAAGCGGTCGCCGTCCGCAGTTTAGCTCCCACTGCCGAGCGTGGCTTCAGCCTCAGAATCGACTGCCAGCCGCGATGCCATTTCGGACACTGCCCACGACATTTCGTGACAATGACTCACCCTTCCTGGCGTAGCCACTCCTCGTCCAACCATGTTTAGCTGCGTGACCGTCGTAGGGATACGTCCACCAGTCCAATTGACACTACGTCGCGTGGCCTCTTTATGATAGCAATCAGCGCAAAGACGTGGCCGTTGGGACTCTCCGTACAAGGTCCCCGGTGACCATTCCGTGTCCAGCGGTTTGCCCCTCTTCGACTCGCTCTATTCCATAAGCGATGACTACCGGAACGTGGGAAAGTATTTGGGTGTCTCTTCTTGGGGAGGCCAGCGACCTCGCGGACAAGGCAAGTATGCGAGAGGATGCCACCCTCGGAGCCGCGGCGGCATCGATCATAGTTTCGCGCTCAGCTTGGGACGCGTTCGTTAGCGAATTTGTGGAATGGCGAGACCTCGACCGGGGGATCAAGCGCCTCGAGTTTGACGAGACGCTGAATCGGGTCGCCAAGGAGTTGAGGGTTTCGAATCAGCTGTCGTCAGGCGCGGACGCCTGGGGACCGTTACGACTCCTGAATCAGGTACGAAACGCGATAGTGCACTACAAGTCTCAGCCTCTCGGCAACCAGGATCTTCCTGGGCCGTGGTTGGCCGACTTGATACGACGAGGCGTAGTTTATGAGGGCAATCGAACCTGGGAGCGAAGTGTTTGCACGGCGCAAGTCGCCCGATGGAGCTGTACTGTTGTCGGCGATGCGATTCTACTACTGGAATCGATACCAACAAAACGCCGACGCTCACCTGAAGCTGTCAGGTTGGATGTTTCGAGGTCGCTCCGANNCGATTTACTGGCGGCGAGCGGCGCGGTGACAAGCGCGCCTGTCGCGAATGGCGAGCGTTGGGAGTTATGGACAGCGGAATACCCGATCGTACTTAGGGATACCGTCCGACACCATATCTTTTTTTTCAACCGAGAGTTCCGCATCCCCGAAGTAACTGAAGCAGCAGCGCACCTCACCGGTTTGACCTCGGCTGACTATACGGTCGTTGTCCGCGGTAAGGCGCCTGGTAATGAAGAACTGGCACGTATCCGGAAGCAGTTTGACAAGAAGCGGATAGTCACGGCGAGCCAGTTTCTGTTCAGTAGCTTGCGGAATGCCCTTGTCCCTGCTGNNCAAACAGACTACTTCATCGAGCCGAGCGTACGCTTCCCATCTGAGCTCGAGCCATCCCAGGCGCTTAGAAAGCTCGAGTTCTGGTTACGTGGTGAAGACGAGAGCTTCAATACTTCCGGCAATCTTAACGTCGCCGTCTTGCTGGCGCCCGCAGGAGTCGGCAAAACAACGCTTGTCGAGCAGCTCTTTCGCCGACTGCTGAGCAGAGACGGTGGCGGTGTCTTCCCGCTTCTCCTCAAGAGAGAGCAGTGGGAAAGCCTCAGACATCGTGGATCCGTCCAACTATCAGATATATGGCATGCAGCCGTGGATACGTGCTATCCACGATCCCTGCTGGGACCCGATAACCTTGAAACGTATCTCGCCGCAGGCACAATTGTGCCGATTTTTGACGGGCTCGACGAATTATGTAGCGACTTGGCGGGCGACTTCAGCGCGAGTAAGCTAATCGGCGATCTTGTCGACACGTTCGATGAAGGGCGGCTACTTGTAACGAGTCGCACCCAGTATTGGAACGAAAACCTCGAGAATGGCGTTCGCAGCCGCGTCTTGGAGCTTGAGCTATCGTCGTTCAGTTCAAAGCAACGAGATCAGTATCTTCAAAAAAGATTTCCAGATCGGCCGGACAAACGCGCAGCTGCTCAACGGCTGTTGAACCGGATCGGCAGTCGGATAGGGTTCCGGAGAGCTGAACCGAAGCCAGGCGAACAAGTGACGAGGCTTCGTGAGTCGGATTCGTCGGCAAACCTTGGTTTTCCTGTTATGCCATACGTGGTGATGCTTGCGGCCGAATCGGTTGATGGCAAGCAGGGTAAGAATGAACAATTACTCGACGAAGACGACCCCATAACGGGCTTATTGGTCTCACTCTGCGATCGTGAATCCTATCGGCAGCGGCTAAGTCTTGGCGCGCAAGCTCAGTACCGGCTGTTAGAATTTCTCGCAGTCGAGATGGGATATTCATTTGATGGGCCGGATATAGAAGCCGCCGCTAGTTACTTTGCCGACAACATACCGAGGGGCGAGCTGGAGCGGCTGCAGAACCACGCGTTGCTACGCGCCATTAATGGGCTGTTCCGGTTTCGGTATGACTTTGTCCAGGAGCATCTTGTTGCAGGAGCCCTACGTGGATGGCTATTAGGCCGCGATGATCCGTTTGATCTCGGCGTGAAAGCATTGCGAAAGTGTGCGGACAGGCCAGCGGCGCTTCTCGATCGCTGGCAAGACCTTGTACGAGGCGATGCTGAGGAGACGATCATCGAAGCGTTGGCNNGTTGGCAGGACGCTGGAAGACGCACCGGCGCGAAGCCGCGTGTGCTGCGGGAATGTCCCACCTCATTCTTACTTTCGTCCGAGCAGTGACTCCCGGTGACCGGACTGCCGCGAGCCGAATCCTCCTGAGGATAGTTGGCACTGATGGCAGACGAGTCGCGGGGATTCGAGTCCGAGGCTCGCTCGTGGGCCTCGATCTCTCTGACGTCCATTTTACGGATTGCCACTTCACCGACGCGGAGTTGAAGCAATGCACATTCTCTCAGAAGTCACGCTTTGAAGGGTGCGTATTCGAAGGCCGTCTAGTGATTGAGGAATGCCGCGGGTTTGTATTGGCGGAATTTCCTGACTGTCAATTGTCGGCGTCTGCTGCGGCGACAATGGGATTGCAGCGGGACAATCCCGGTAAGTTGCCGGTTACCCAAGATCAAATTGTGGAGGCGATGCGCGAGACCCTTCGACTCTTCACTGTCGGAACAATCGGCTTTCGCCCTGTGAACGTGCCAAGGCTCAAGAAGCATCTGCAAAGTTGTTCCTTTGGCGATAGACTCCTTAGCAAACTCGTAAAAGAGGGGGTCCTTGAACGTACACGCTTAGGAGTGGCGGNNACCAGGATGCCGCGAAACAGTTTCTGAATAACTCCGTTCGACTCCGCGGTGTCAGAGCCACTGTGGTATCGCTATTGGAGATTGATTCGTAATCCGCCCGCGTGACGCGCTTCACTTTGCCAATCCGTCCAAGGCCGCCTGTATTTGCCGGGTTTGCAACCCGACGTAGTGGGCCAACGGCCGCGGTCCCGCAACAGACACGATACCCTAGGACTCGACGCCGCTGACTGGTGGAGACCGGTACTCCCTGATTGTGTTTCGCCGCCACTGTTGGAGCGCAAGTAATAATTCGCGTCGCAACGTGGCGACCTTTCCCCTTTGATCTGTATTTGAAAAGGAGCGAACGCGAGAATTGGATCAGGCAACGCACAACAAGATCGTCTCATTCATCTGGGGCATCGCCGACGACGTCCTTNNTCAAACGCGGGAAGTATCCGGACGTGATCCTGCCCATGTGCGTTATCCGCCGAATGGACGCTGTCCTTGAGCCGACCAAGCCCTCGGTACTCGACACCAAGAGAATGCTCGACAAGGCCGGTATCACCGAACAGCGCGCCGCGCTCGCCATAATTGGACTCGTCCCAGAGAACGTAGATAGCACCACGTACCTACGATCCGTTGCGGAAGTTCAGGACGGCGACAAAGTGNNTTCATCTCGATGCGTTATCTGCATGGCTAGACAAGGAATGACGAACGTCCGACGACCCCGAGGTAAGGTTACCCTGATACGAGACGGAGCATGGTCCGCGAGCGGCAAGCGTAAGTCGTTGTTCTACAATCGGGAAGGCGGGATTTCAACCCGCGAACCCCTGAACCCCATTCGCACCCAGGGGACACCAACTACGACATCGTGACGCCTTTCAGAGGGAAACCGGGAATCGGCGCCGGGTATCACCCGCGATCGTGACGCACCTTGCCGCGAGAAACTGACCACGAAACTGACCACGTAGCCCGCGCAGCTAGATCTCAAGCTCCCGGAGCGCCTCGCGAGCGATGAGATCATCAAACTGTTCTGTGACCGCCCTGCACCACGCCGCATCGTTAATCACGACGCCGAGCTCGATGTTCCGCATCTGAGCCGCCTCAGTCAGATTCGCCGACGTCAAAAAGCTCCGCATTCCATCGACGAGCACACATTTCGCGTGCATCACCGCTCGGCATGCCGGTTTGGCATCGAATGCCCGCGGATCGTAGTACACAGTTGGCAGTGGACCCGCCGGCCAATGATGCATCTTCAGTCGCAGTGCGAATCCACGCAACGACGCATCCATGTTCAGGCTTGCGTCGTCTCGCGCGACGTTTACGATGAGCCGTACCCGTAAACCGGGATTTGCAAGCATGCGCTCCGCGAGTGGCGCGAAGATCGACCGCGCATTATAGAGCGCGTACCCCGCGACGAGCACATCCGTCTCCGCTGACTGAAATAGCTCGCGCACAACCACGGCCGTATCGCGCGTCGCCGTGCCGTCGCGCTCCGGTCCCGTCCAGACCAGTTCGAGGCGTTGGTCTGCGCTTAGCGTTGCCGCCCGTCGCTCCGCGGCAACTGCTCTCAGCACTGTAGAGAGGCCCGTGACAACCGGTGCAACGAGGTACTCGCGCAGCTCTTGCGCGACTGCCTCCGATTGTGAACCCAGCGCAATGCCGCGAAGGGTCGCCTCGACGTCGCCGTTGAACGCGCGTTGTTCCACGCCGTCTGCGATTCTCTCCAATTGGATCGGAGCAAGCCCGGGCAGTATGGTGTTCATGGCTGGTCGGCGAAGAACTCACATCCGAGATTCTGAACGGTCGCCACCACGAGCGATCGGTCGAGATACTCGTTTCGGCGCTCGCAGCAGGTCTCGCTGATCAAGAGGCAGCCATGACACGCGGCACCTAAGAAGCCGTGATCGTCGTGCGGCGAGTCCGGTGAACGCTGCGCGCACACCGGATCGTTCGCGCACAGCCGCCCAAGCTCGAGCGCAAGTTTGAGATAACGGCCAATCGTCTTACCTGCCTGGACGAGTCCCCCAAGCGTGCCCTCCGCATCGGACGTACCCGTATAGAGGAGAATGCCGGAGCCGCCCGGACCCACGTAGATCCGCTCACGAATCGAGCTCGTGTTGTAGCCGCAGTCCAACGCTACCGCGGAGATCAGCAGATGCGAAAGTGAATGCAGCATCACATACGTTATATTCGGTCGCTCCAATGGTCCACGCGTCGGGTCGAATGCGCGTCGGAAGGAATCGTCTCGCGCGCGCACCCCAGGACGCGCCCGCCACTCCTCGACCACAGCCTCCTTGCNNACTCACCTTGCACGTCTGGCGCCACGCCTTCGAATCGCGTGAACCCGAGTTGCGCGGTGACTTCACGCAGCCGATGCACGAGCACCACGCGTTCGATCGGTGCGAGCACGCCCTGCTGCGGCTCAGGAAGACGGAGGCGTCGAGCGTAGAAATCGCCGTCAGGACGATCCTCTCCGAT
>PKZC01000064.1 GCA_003132905.1 Bryobacterales bacterium
AGCACGGTCCGTATCACCAACGTCGGCACTTCTGGCGGAAACCTGTGCGCCGACATTTACGTGTTCGATCCGTACCAGGAACTGGCCGAATGCTGCTCTTGCAAGATAACTCCCGATGGCCTGCTGACACTGAGCGTGGGCTACAATCTCACATCCAATACACTCACCGGCGTGCCCCTTTCAACCGGGGCTANNTCGGCGCCGAAGCCGGCTTCGGGGATTCGCGCCTGGGGAACTCACGGCCAGATAGGTATAAGTGCAACCTTCGTTCTAACGGAGACGGAATTTCTTGACGCCGGTCTCAGTGCCGTGGAACTCTCCCGGCTATCTGCCGAGTGCTCTGCAATTCAGCTGGACGGTAGCAACCACGGCACGTGCTCGTGCGGTAACGGTCCACCCGTCTGATTAGCCGGCGGGTATCGGCTTTCTGATGGTCGGGCTGCCGGGATTTGANNCCCGGGACCTCCTGCACCCCAACCATGACAGCCGGTTCTTTCGACTTCATGGCTTGCGGTGTTTTGTATGGGTTACATGGATTCGGGGCGTCTGCTTCCGCTCACCGCAGATGGCGCTGGATCGAATTTGTTGCACACTTTTGTGCACACTCGGGCACACATGCTTTCCAGATGGATAGTCTTGCGCATCCCGCGAGGCAGTCCGAGTCTTTTGCCCCGGAGGCGCGTGAACCGCCTCCCAAGCTTCCTTCAATTCCATCCTGTTCCTTGGCATTTCAACAATATGGGGAGTTGCTTTCGCTCAGACAACCCCGAAGGATCGAACGGAAGGGGTTTTGTTACAGTCGCGTGCGGTGAACTCCTCCGCCGCCAATCCGCGATTCGCCCACTTCCCATGGAATGTGGTCTGAAGGCATGGGGCGGATGGCCCGGCTCAATGCTGGGAATCGTTTGGTACTTTCGCGAGACCTTGACGGTATCCCGGAAGCTAACACCATCGTTCGTTAAGATCACCGTACCGGCGCCGCACGGACCGACTCGGCAATCTACTTCGCACCAGTCAAAGCGAGCAGCAGCCCGGCAAATTTCGATCCTAGTCGGCGTCACTGCAACGGCTCGCTATTGACGTTAATCATGCTAATCGCCGCGGCCCGCCTCAAAGAAAAACCAGCGTGACGAGAAATGCCGCGTATCCAAGCACGCCAGTGAAAAGACTCCGGTCCAGCCAACGATACTTACGGGCGCAAGTCCGCGCGAGCTCATAGCAATAGGCCATCTGCGCTTCGAACATTTCGCTCTCCGATGTTCCGAGCCCATCATTCGCAAATTGCTTCGCCGAAGTTCGTTTTGCAACCGCCCGTAAATGAATTGTGCCACCGGCGTCGCCGGTGCGGGGCACGATGACCGAGAACGCAGAGCCAGCCGCGAAGGTCACGAGACTGGTGGAAACTGGCAGCAATATCAGGTGCAGACCAACCTAACCCGTAGTGGCCTACTATGTAGGCGATTGCTCCCGAAGTGATCGCCATGAAAACCGCGGCTTTCGCATCTGCTAGCTGCATATACGCCAGCAGATACTCGTGCTCGAACGAGACGAACGTTTCGTGATGCGGCAGCCGTGGAGCCTCTAGCATGTCCCAACCGGGCTTGAGCACACACGTGGCCACAAATTGTGGGCCAAGCCAGGCGCCGGAAAAGTCGGCATGCGCCATTTCACGCAGGCCAGGACATCGCGCGCTTCTCACCAGCCAGACCCTTGGAGATGGCGCATGAGTTGCATGTCCGTGAAGCAGCATGTCCCTCGAAATTGTCCAGCGAGAGCAAGAAGGAATTGTGATCATCGATCTGAAAGGACATCTTAAGTTGGGCGAGGCAGATCTCGATTTCCGAAGTGAACTTGACAAACTCGTCCGTTCGGGCAAAAGCCACGTAGTACTGAATCTCAACGATGTGAGCGAAATTGACACCACTGGCCTGGGTACGCTGCTGTTTGCCCTGGCGAAGCTTCGGAAGGCCGGCGGAGGCCTGGCGCTCGTGAACTTGAAGCCATCTCATATCGAGGTGCTGTTGGAAGCGCAACTGGCCACCGTGTTCGAGGTATTCAAGACGGACCAGGATGCAATCAATAGCTTTTTCCCGGGCCGGGAGTTCCAGCGCTACGATATCTTGGAATTCGTCCAGTCCCAACAAAAGCCCGCGGAGTAGTAAGGCGCGGGACCTCCTCCCTTTGTTACGCCACTGTTCCGAAAAGCGCCCCTACGCCTATGGCTAGCGCGCCCCAGAACGTGACGCGTATTGCCCCCACCATAACGCCTGCGCCTCCAGCGCGCGCAGCCAGCCCTCCAAGCAGCGCCAGGAAAAATAGAGAAGTTCCAGAAACGAGAGGGATCACTGCCGACGCCGGCGCCACGGCCGTGACCAAGAGGGGCATCGCCGCGCCGATCGCGAAGGTAGCGGCCGACGCCAACGCAGCCTGAATCGGACGCGCACTGAGAGTCTTCGAGATGCCAAGCTCATCGCGGGCATGCGCGCCGAGAGCGTCATGGGCCATCAACTGCTCCGCGACCTGTTTCGCCAGACCAGGCTCAAGACCACGGGCGACGTAAATTGCGGCCAGCTCCTTGTGCTCGCCCTTGTCGTCTGCTTTTAGTTCTTGGCGCTCCAGTTCGAGATCGGCCCGCTCGGTGTCCGCCTGTGAGTGGACCGACACGTACTCACCGGCGGCCATCGACATGGCCCCAGCGGTTAGGCCGGCCACTCCCGCGACCAGTATGTTGCTGTGACTCGCATGCGCAGCTGCAACGCCGAGCACCAGACTCGCTGTCGAGAGTATGCCGTCGTTCGCACCCAACACGGCAGCGCGCAACCAACCGGTGCGTCCTATTCGGTGTCGCTCCTTAGGGTGCGCACGCATTTTGCTTTGGTCCCAAATCTGCCCCAAACTATCCTGAGGTACTTGGATAATGCACAGCAACTCAAAGGCCTATCTCGTGGGTGGCGGCATCGGATCGCTAGCGGCCGCCGCGTTTATGATCCGCGACGGCAACCTGCCAGGTGCAAATATCTCTATCTTTGAAGCGGCACCCGTTCTGGGCGGAAGTCTGGACGGCGCCGGCGACCCCGTCACCGGCTATTCCATGCGCGGCGGGCGCATGTTGACCACCGATAACTACGAATGCACCTGGGATCTGTACAAATCGATTCCCTCCCTGAACCACGAAGGCAAGACGGTATTCGACGAAACGGTGGAGTTCAACGATAAGCACAAGTCCAATTCGATGGCGAGGCTTGTGGATCGCCGCCGCGCGAAGGTCCCAGTAGCTTCGATGGGATTCTCGATGCAGGACCGCATGGAATTGCTGAAACTGAGCCAAGCCGAAGAAGATACGTTAGCGGCAAGCCGCATCACGGACTGGCTATCACCCGGGTTCTTTGAAACCGAATTCTGGTACATGTGGTCCACCACATTCGCCTTCCAGCCTTGGCACAGTGCCGTTGAGTTTAAGCGTTACCTGCTCCGCTTCCTGCTCGAGTTTTCCCGCATTGAAACTCTGGCGGGCGTGAAGCGGACCATCTACAATCAATACGACTCGCTGGTTTTGCCCTTGCAAACCTGGCTCAAAGCGCAAGGCGTCCGTTTGATCACGGATTGCAAGGTGACGGACCTCGATCACAAAACAGAAGACGGCAAGTTCGTTGTGACCGGCATCCATTGTGTTCGCCGGGACAAGAGCGAGGTGATTGCCGTCCATGATGGCGATTTACTTTTCCTCCAAAACGGCTCCATGACCGATGCATCCAGCTTGGGTTCGATGACGAGCGCGCCCGCGCAGTTGACTAGAGCAGATAGCGGCGGCTGGACTCTTTGGGAAAAGCTGGCGGAGGGCCGGCCGGAGTTTGGCAATCCTGCGGCCTTCAATCGCTCGATCGCACAGTCTTGTTGGGAGTCGTTCACGGTTACGCTGAAGAATCCCGATTTCTTCGACGACATGACTCGGTTCAGCGGGAACGAGCCGGGCACCGGCGGCTTAGTGACGTTCAAGGACTCCAATTGGCTGATGTCCATCGTGCTGGCGCATCAACCGCATTTCCTGAACCAGCCAGCCGACGTGCAAGTGTTCTGGGGATACTCGCTGTTTCCCGACCGGGTGGGCAATTTCGTTCCAAAGCCGATGGCGGAATCCAACGGCGCAGAAATCCTGCGGGAACTGTGCGGCCACTTGCGATTCGATCTCGACACGGTTGCGTCGGCGAATTGCATTCCTTGCAGGATGCCGTACATCACGAGTATGTTCATGCCACGCGTGCGCAGCGACCGGCCGCTGCCGGTGCCTCGCGGATCGAAGAATCTCGCGTTCATCAGCCAGTTCGTCGAAATTCCGGAGGATGTGGTCTTTACGGTGGAGTATTCGGTCCGAGCGGCGCAGATGGCCGTCTACGAATTGTTAGGCATCGACCGTCAGGTCCCGCCCGTAACGCCGCACGCCAAATCACTACATGTGCAGTTTGAGGCGCTGGTCAAAGCCTTTCGATGATTTCGGACAAAGAGCTCCTGCCCGATTCCCGAGGTTAGAAGCCGCGGAGATGGTCGTCAGGCACGCACATTGAGCCGAAGCGGCAGGCGTAAGCCCGTGTGAATTCCGCGCCCAGGAAAATGACCTGCGCCGAATAGTACACCCATACCAGTATGATGATGAGCGATCCTGCCGCGCCGTATGTATCCGTAAAGCCCG
>PKZC01000430.1:0-216 GCA_003132905.1 Bryobacterales bacterium
CTCCGGCGTCGAGGGCGCGAATCTGGTCAAATGTGAGTTCCCGGACCTTGCCCTTTCCATCCGTGGTGCGATTGACGGTTCCATCGTGCATCAGAACCAGGCGGCCGTCGGAAGTGGTCCGGACATCCAGCTCGAAGAAATCCGCACCGGCTTCGATGGCTGCCTCAAAAGCAGGAAGCGTGTTTTCCGGATGAGTCAAGTGTTCGCCGCGATGAG